>NZ_JADPJQ010000105.1:242161-314128 GCF_023073515.1 Bradyrhizobium sp. 17
GCAGCCGGTCGGGACCGGGCCCTATCAGCTGGGCGCCTGGGCCAAGGGCTCCTCGATGACCCTGACCAAATGGGCTGACTATCGCAACGCCGCCGCGATCAAGCTCGCGAAGGTGACGATCCGCTTCATCTCCGATCCGTCCGCACAGACGGCGGCGCTGCTGTCGGGCGACGTCGACGCGTTTCCCCGGGTGTCGGCCCAGCGCACCATCGCGCAGTTCAAGGCGGATCCGCGCTTCAACGTTATGGTCGGCGGCTCCAGGGCCAAGACCATCGTCGGTATCAACCATCGCAAAAAGCCGCTCGACGATGTTCGCGTGCGCCGTGCCATCCTCGCCGCGATCGATCGCAAGGCGATGATCGACGGTGCGGTCGACGGTTTCGGCACGCCGATCGGAAGCTTCTACGTGCCGGGCGCGCTCGGCTATGTCGACACGACAGGCATCAACCCCTACGATCCCGAGAAGGCCAAGAAGCTGCTGGCCGAAGCCGGCGTTACCACCCCGCTCGAGCTGTCGTTGAAGCTGCCGCCGCCGTCCTATGCGCGCCAGGGCGGCGAGGTCCTCGCGGCCCAGCTTGCCAAGGTCGGCATCATCGCCAAGATCGAGAACGTCGAATGGGCGCAATGGCTGTCGCAGGTGTTTGCCGGCAATGGTCCGCATAATTTCGACCTCACCATCGTCAGCCATGTCGAGCCGTTCGATCTCGTCAAGATCACCGAGCCGGACTACTATCTCGGCTACAACAACGACGCCTTCAATGCGCTCTACAAGCAGATCGTGTCGACGCCGGATGAAGCCGCCCGTGCCAAGCTTCTCGGCGACGCCCAGCGCATGCTGGCCACCGATGCAGTCTCGGGCTATTTGTACCAGCCGCAGCTGATCACCATCACCAACAAGAAGCTGAAGGGCGTCTGGAAGGACGTACCCCAATACGAGAACGATTTCTCGACATGGGCGTGGGAGTAGGGCGCGCATGTCGATTGCGCGATGTCGGTGACGATCTCTCCCAACGGAAGAGATCGTCACGAGACCGGTCCAAACAAAAAACCTGAAGAACAACCCCATGCACAGTAGCCGAGGGTAGTGATTTCAATGACTTGCGCGCGACGCGATTGATGAGTTGCGCGTCGCGCGATGCCGTTGACGCGTCGGGCAAAACACTGGCATGATGGCATCATCGAAGAAGGCCGCGCCCGCTTGGTTTGATTGGGCCGCTCGATGCTCCCCCGACTTTTGAACGTTCGGAACCCTCATGCGTTAGCTCGGCGCAGGATGGCCGCAGGCCGTGCGATCCGGCGCGAGGGTATGCGGAGTTCGGTTCTTGCTCAAACTATACAGGTGGCCATCCGACGACTGGCAGAAGATCGGCGCGGAGATGCCCTCCGAGATCATCTGGGCTGATCTATTGGACGCAACCGCGGAGGAAAAGCAGTTCGTCGAACGATTGCTCGGGATACGCGTTCCGTCCGAGGATTCGCTCAGCGAGATCGAAGCGTCGAGCCGCCTGATCCTCGACAACGGCACGCTCTATCTCAGCTCGCCGGCGGTCCGGCTCAACGAGAACAACGAGGCCGAGATCACGCCGGTGGGATTCGTCATCGGACCGCACGTGCTGGTGACGGTGCGTTTCGCGCAGCTGCCGATCTTCGAGGACATCGGCAAGCGCATCGGTTCCGATGACAGCCTGGAGAACGGCATGTGCGTGTTCACCAGCCTGATCGAGGCCATGGTCGACCGCGGCGCCGATGTCCTTGAGCATCTCGGCGCGAAGGTCGACAGGCTCTCGCGGGACGTCTTCAAGGGCGGGCTCGTTCGCAGCAAGCGGCCGGTCCGCTCCAGCCGGCGGATGCGCGAGGCGCTGGAAAACATCGGCGAGTTGGCGGATCGGCTCGCCAAGGCGCGCGATGTCCTGCTTGGCGTTGGCCGCATCGCTTCATTCGCCGGCGATGTCGGGGGTGAATGGATCACCGCCGCGTCGAAGAAGCGGCTCGAAGCCGTCTCCAAGGATGTCGCTTCGCTCGGCGATTACGAGACGCGATTGTCGGACAAGATCCAGCTTCTGCTCGATGCCGTGCTCGGCTTCATCAACATCCAGCAGAACGAGCTGTTCAAGATCTTGACGATCGTCTCGGTCGTCGGCGTGCCGCCCACGATTCTGGTCGGCATCTGGGGCATGAACTTCAAGCACATGCCGGAGCTGGACTGGACCTTCGGCTATCCGCTGGCGTGGCTCGCCATCATTGCCAGCGGCGTGCTGCCGCTGATTTGGTTCAAGCGGCGTGGCTGGTTCGAATGAAGCCGCGGCGCACCGTTCGAAATCGATGCGCCGCTTCTTCTGTCAGGCGACTTCGGCGGCGAATTTGCCGATCCAGTCGCGGGCAAGCGTCAAATCGGCCTGCGATAATTGATGGCCCGCCGGCAGGACCTTGTGACCGACCTGCGCGCCCGCTTCGGAAAGCAGTGATGCGAGCCGGGCCGAATTGCTCGCCGGCACGATCGGATCAGCCTGCCCGGACAACAGCAGGATCGGCTTGCCTGCGAGGTTGACCTTGGGCGGATCCGACAGCGGCACCATGGCGCGGAGCAGGATCGCACCAGCAAGCGCGTCCGGCTTCAGCAACAACAGCGCGGCTGCGATGTTGGCGCCGTTGGAGAAGCCGACCGCGACCGGCGCGGCGAGGCCATATCGCTGCCGCGCTTCCGCAACGAAGTCGCCGAGCTCAAGGGCGCGGCGGCGCACGTCGTCCTCGTCGAACACGCCCTCAGTGAGGCGGCGGAAGAAGCGCGGCATGCGGTGTTCGAGCACGCGGCCGCGCGGCGATAGCAGGGCCGAGCCGGGCGAGATCATCTTGCCGAGCCCGAGCAGGTCGTTCTCGTCGCCGCCGGTGCCGTGCAGCAGCAGGAGAGGAGGAGAGCCCGCGTCACGCGCGGGCTCGAAACGATGGATGAATGAACTCTCGGTCACGACACCCTCTCTTCCAGGTTCGGCAACACGCCCTCGATCTGCTTGCGCTGTGCTTCGAGGAAGCTCGGCAGCTTCAGGTCGCGTCCCAGCGTTGCCACGGGCTCGTCGACGGCGAAGCCTGGGATGTCGGTCGCGATCTCGAACAGCACGCCGC
The DNA here is from genome assembly GCF_023073515.1 of Bradyrhizobium sp. 17. NCBI lineage: Bacteria > Pseudomonadati > Pseudomonadota > Alphaproteobacteria > Hyphomicrobiales > Nitrobacteraceae > Bradyrhizobium > Bradyrhizobium sp. 17. The sequence goes on from NZ_JADPJQ010000105.1 coordinate 245,282, forward strand.
CGGGCTCGCGGAAGTAGATCGAGCGGAAGTAGTTGCGGTCGCGCTGTTCGGTCGGGTGCAGGCCGTGATTGCTCACGAGCCTTTGCGCCATCTTGCCCTGCTCGGCGTCATCGGCCGCGCGGAAGGCGATGTGATGCACGGAGCCGCCACCTTGGTGTCCGCGCAGGAAGCCCTTGGCTTCGTAGATGTCGACGACGCTGCCTTCGGCATCGCCCGGTGCCTTGAAGCGGATCACCGAGCCTTCGCGCGCCGTCTCCTTGAAGCCGAACACGTCGGTGAGGACGGCAGCCGTCTTCGCGGCGCTGTCGAGCAGCAAGGTCACGCCGTGGAAGCCGCGGATCGCATGCTCGGCCGGCACCTCGCCATTGCTCCAGCCGGGCTCGCTCTCGGCACCGGGAATGCCGACCAGCGCGAGTGCCATGCCATCTGGGTCTGTGAACGGCAGCACGGACTCGCCAAAACGCTTCTCCAGCGCCTCGTAAGCGATGCCCTTCTCGACGAAGCGCTGCGTCCAATAGCCGAGCGAACCTTGCGGCACGCGGAAGGCGGTCTGGTGCGTCTCGCCGACGCCGCGGCGCCCGGTCGGCACGCCGGCCCAGGGAAAGAACGTCAGGATGGTGCCGGGGCGACCGGTCTCGTCGCCATAATAGAAGTGATAGGTGCCGGGATCGTCGAAATTGACCGTCTTCTTGACGAAGCGCAGACCGAGATCACGGGTGTAAAAGCCGAAATTCCTGATGGGGTCGCCCGCGATCGCGGTCACATGGTGCAGTCCAGACATTGTCGGTCCTCCAAACCTCGGGGAGCGGTCTTGCTCTGCAGGGAAATATCGTTCCGCTTTGGATTGGAGACAATCCATGCAAATATGACGTCTATGTCTACGATTTGGAAACAATCGCCGGCGCCAGCCTATGGATAAGGTCGCCAGCCTCCGGGCCTTCGTAAAGGTGGTCGAAAGCGGAAGTTTTGCCGAGGCGGGCCGGCAGTTGCGGCTGTCACGCTCGGCGATCAGCAAATACATCGCCGACCTCGAAGAAAGCCTCGGCGTCCAGCTCCTGAACCGGACCACGCGCCATGCGAGCCCGACCGAGAACGGCCAGCGCTATTTCGAGCGCGCGGTCGTGATCCTGTCGGAGATCGAGGCGGCCGACCAGGCCGTAGCGCAAGCCCAGTCGGCGCCGCGCGGCCTGTTGCGCGTCAACGCGCCGATGTCGTTCGGCACCCTGCGGCTCGGGCCGGTGCTTGCCGATTTCATGGCGCGATTTCCGGAGCTGCAGCTCCAGCTCGTCCTCAGCGACGATCTGCTCGATCCCGTCCAGGATGGCTTTGACGTAACCTTGCGGATCGCCGAATTGGAATCCTCGAGCTTGATCGCGCGCAAGATCACGCCGGTGGCGCGCATGATCTGCGCTTCGCCCGATTATCTCGCGCGTCACGGCACACCAAAACATCCGCAGGATCTGCGCGGGCATGCCTCGCTGACCTACGGCTTCCTGCTGACGGGCAATCAGTGGAAGCTCACCGGCACCGACGGTGATCATTGGATCCAGCCGGCCTGGTCGCTCTGCGTCAACAATGCCGAGGTGCTGCGCGATGTCGCGATCAAGGGCAGGGGGCTCGCGCTGCTCCCGGAGTTCATCGCCGCCCACGCCTTGAGGACAGGCGAACTGCGAACGGTGCTGGACAAGTATTCTGCGCCGCCGCTTGCGCTCTATGCGGTGTATCCGCCGACCCGACATCTGTCGGTGAAAGTGCGGCTGTTCATTGATTTCCTGGTCGAGCGGTTTGGCCGGGAGGGCGAGGCGTCAACCCGATCAAAATGACCCGCGCGGAACGGCTGAGCCGAGATATGTCGGCTCCGCGCGGCTCGCTGCTCTATTTTTTGTTATCGAGGAATTGGCGTATCGCCTTCACGGTCGCCGCCGGTTGCTCTTCCATCAGCCAATGACCGGCGTCCGGAATGACCAATTCGGTGACGTCAGTCGCGGCGTTTCGCATCACGACGGCCTCTGTCGCACCGAAGGATTTTTCGTCCCCGACAGCCAGCACGGGGAATGGTCAACTTGGTCGCGATTGCCTTCATGTTGTCCTCGGCGTCGGTTCGGATCGACCTGAACTGGGCGAACGCAGCACGCATGGCGCCCGGCCGCGCATAGAGCGCTGCGTAATGACGGCGTGTTGCGTCCGCGATCCTGGAAGGCGTCCCCGCGAAGTCATTCCAGAAGCGGTCGAGGTAGATGCGCTCGCGGCCCTTGACCAGCCGCTCCATGTCCGGGCCTCCGAGATCAAAATGCCAAAGCTGCGGGCTGCGAACCACCTCGTCCCATGGCGGCACCCCAGGCACCGGGGCATCCATCAAGATCAGCTTCTCGGCCAGGTCGCGATAACGGGCCGCGTAGGCCTAGGCCACCATGGTTCCGATGTCGTGGCCGACGACGACGGCCTTTTCGATGCCGAGCGCTGCGAGAACGGCCCGCATGTCGGCAGCCTGGGTCCATTTGTCGTAGCCATTGTCGGGCTTGCTCGAGAGGCCCATACCGCGAAGATCGGGCACGACAACGGTGTGGTCGCGCGCGATATCAGCGGCGAGCTTGACCCACATGTCGCCGGTATCACCAAAACCGTGGATCAGGATCACGACAGGCCCCTGACCGCCGACGCGAACATGAATCTGCGTGCCGTTGGCCGCGATGGTTTTGGTCTTGAAGCCGGACGGAAACTGTTCGACCTCGGCGCGCGCGGCAGGGGCGAGCAGCATGAGAAGAATGGCGAGACATCTTGCGCGCACCGGCGCCTCCGATCATCTTGTATTTCAGTCCAGTGACCGAACGCTGTTAGGCCGGCCGGAGCAATTCATCCAGCGCGTTCATCGAGGCCTCTCGAAGCGCGGCGAGTTCGCGGGCGGCGCTCTCGCATTCGGGCGGGGACATCGTGACTGCCGCCAGCTCGACCTCACGGCAGAATTCGAAAAGGCGGACGAGGCCGAGCGTACTCGCGCCGCTGCCGAGCTGGTGCGCGCCGCGAGCGAGCTGCGCGGGATCGCCAGTCGCCGCAGCCTTGGCAATCTCCTCGACCAGCTTTTCGCTCGTCAGTTCCAGCAGGTCGTGGAGTTTTGCGATCTGCGCCGCGCCCAGCAGCTCCTTCTGGTCATCAAGGAAATGCCGGTCGATCAAGGCGCCTGCGGCGAGCTGCGGCGTGGCTGGCTGGTTTTGGGCATCGTCCTCGATCGCCTCGCGCAGCGCATTGATCAGGATCGGCTTGCTGACGATCCTGGCAATGCCTGCGCCCGCGAGCCGCTCGCGGGCGCGGCGCGACATGTCCGCGGTTACCGCGATGATGCGCGGCATGCTCGGCAGACCAAGCTTGCGGATCCGCGATGCCGCCTCGACGCCGTCGATGTCGGGCATGTGCAGATCCATCAGGATGATGTCGAACGCCTGATCGCGGGCGAGCGCGATGGCCGACGCGCCGTTCGTGGCGATGGTGGCGCGGTGGCCGAGCCTCTCGAGCATCGCTTCACCAACCTCGCAATTGACGGGATCGTCGTCGACCAGCAGCACGCGAAGCTGCCGCGATGGCGGCTGAACCGCACCTTGCGCGATGTCGGTGGTGGCGAGGCCAAGCGGTACCTCAAGCATGAAGGAGCTGCCCCTACCCGGCGTGCTCGCCACCGTCAGCTCGCCGCGCATCAGGCGGGTGAGGCGCCGCGCGATCGCCAGTCCAAGACCGGTGCCGCCGAACCGCCGCGCGATGCTGTCGTCAGCCTGGACGAAATCCTCGAAAATCCGCTTGTGCATGTCGGGCGCGATGCCGATGCCGGTATCGCGCACGGTGATGCGCAGCAGCACATGATCGTTATGTCCCTCGGCGGCCGCGCTCAAGCCGATGCCGCCCCGCGGGGTGAACTTGATCGCGTTGCCCATCAGATTGAGCAGGATGCGATTGAGCCGCACCGGGTCGCCGTGCACGGAAGTATTGACCGACGCGTCGCAGGCGAGATCGAAGGAGAGGCCCTTGTGAGAGGCCTGCGGACGCATCAGATCGGCGGCCGTCTCGATCAGCTGGTCGAGGCGGAAATCGCGGGTCTCCAGAGTCTCGGCGCTGGCCTCCAGGCGCGCATATTCGAGGATGCCGTCGACCAGCGCGATCAACGTTTCGCCCGACGCGGCCGCGGTCGTGAGGTGGCGCCGCTGCGCTTCGCCGAGGCTGCCGTCGTCGAGCAGTTGCAGCACCCCCATGACGCCGTTCAACGGCGTGCGCAGCTCGTGGCTGACGACCGCGAGAAAGCGCGATTTGGTCTCGTTGGCCGCGACCGCCGCGCTGCGCGCGCGCTCGGCGGCATCGTGCTCGGCAAGGGCCTGGTCGCGGGTCTTTTCCAGTTCGGAGGTGCGTTCGATCACCTTGCGCTCGAGCGTCGCATAGGATTCGCGCAAGTGAGCGGCCATCCGGTTGAACTGATCGCCGAGCGCCTCCAGCTCGTCACCGGTCTTGATCGCGAGCCGCAGGCTGAGGTCGCCGCTGCCGATCCGCCGCGCGCCCTGCGTCAGGATCTGGATCGGCACGGTCATGCGCCGGCTCAGAAAGAGAGAGACCAGCACCGCACATGCCAGCAGGATGACCAGGAGAAAAGTCGAGCGCCCGATCGACGCATAGATCGGCGCATAGGCCTCGGTGAGCGGCAGCTCGACGAACACCAGCCAGCCCAACGAGGGGACCGTCGCATAGGTCGACAGCACGCGTTGACCGGACAGATCCTCCTTGACCAGGCCGCCGGAGGGCGGCCCGATGCCATCGAGCGCGGCTCGGACGTCGGGATGGCCCGAGAGATCGCTGCGGCGCAGCGCCCGCCACAAATCGGGATGCGCGATCAGGATACCCATGCGATCGACCACATAGGCCTTGCCGGTGTTGCCGACCCTGATTCCGGCGACGAGGTCCCAGATGAAGCGAAGATTGACCTCGGAGACAATCACATCCGGCGCCAGGCCCGTTCCGCGCGTGGCGAGTGTCATGAACGGCTCGGTGTCGCCGAGGAAGTAGACCGGCCCGTAATATGCGCGGCTTTCGTTGGCGCCGCGGAAGGCCTGCGAGGCGGAGAGGTCGGTCTTGCTGCCGATCCTGTCCGCGACACGGCGCGACACGCGCACCTGCTCGCGGCCTTGGGCGTCGAGCTCGGCGATGTCCGCAATCGCAGGCGAGAGGCGCAGGAGGCGGATGGCGTTCAGGCGCTGGTCCTCGTTCGTGGACAGCTCCGGGGGCAGGCGCGAGAGCCATCTGATCTGGTTTTCGATCTGGCCAATGAACTGGCCGATCTGGACGGCGGCGCTTGCTGCCTGCTCGCGCTGGGTCGCCGCCAGGAGTTGCTTCTGCTCGCGATAGGAGAACCAGACGTCGAAGCCGGTGTTGATGGCGAGCGCGGCGAAAGCGAGCGCGACGATCGAGTAGAGGTATTTGCGGAACAGCCGGCCGGGAGGTGGCCGCAAATCTCCCTGGTCGATCGTCTCGTTCACTCGCGGATCTCGTCGGCGCGCGCGAGCAGTGTGAATGGTATCGTCAAATCCAGCGTGCGGGCGACCGTGCGGTTGATCAGGAGTTCGTATTTCCGTGGCGATTGCACCGGCAGATCGCCGGCCTTGGTGCCGCGCAGGATGAGATCGATATAGTCGGCCGAGCGCACTTCGAGCGTCGGCCCGTAGCTCATCAGCCCGCCCGCATCCATGAAATAATAGAACGGGTAAATCGCAGGGACGCGATATTTGGCCGCCGCCGCCACCGCCGCCTGCCGGTGGACCACCAGGAAGCTGTCGACCAGCGCAATCATTGCCGCCTTGGGGGGAGCGGAAAAGGGCCTGACGGCTTCGTCGATCTCCGTTGGCGCGCTGACGGGGGCGGGGATCACGGACACGCCGGCCAGTGCTGCCTCTTGCTCGATGGAATCGAGGAAGAAACGGCCGCCGCGAGGAGTGGTCGCCGGGTTGTACAGGATACCGACGCGCGCAAGATCCGGCACGGCCTCCCGGATGAGCTGAAGCCATTTGCCGCCCATCTCGGCGCTGCTGTTGGTGAAGCCGGTCACGTTGCCGCCGGGATGGGCGAGGCTTTCGACGAAGCCGTTGCCGACGGGATCGTTGGCCGTCGCGAACACGATCGGAATGGTTTTGGTGGCTTCCAGGACTGCTGCGGTTTCTATCGTCGAGCCGGTCAGGATCACATCCGGCTTGAGCGCCAGCAATTCCTGAACCGCGGTTTTCACTCTATCCGGCGCGCCGAAGGTCGAACGGAGCTCAAGGCGGAAATTGACGCCTTCGACCCAGCCTCGCTGCCTCAAGCCCACGATGAGGCCACCCAGGCGGGAGGTCGGGCTGTCCATCATGCTCCTTCTGGTCAGTTCGTCGTCGAGCGGCAATGCCGTCAGCGATCCCACGACCCGTACGCGATCAGATGTTGCGCCGAGCGCCAGCCACCCCGCGGCGGTCGTGCTGGCAAGGCGAATGAACCCGCGGCGATCGACCGCGAGAGCGGAAGGCCGTTCGGTCATGACATTCTTTGCATGGTGGCTAGCCCCAGGCGCATGCTTAGCGCGAACGGCCGGCATCCACAATTGACGAAAAAATGCGTTTGTGACTGCTCATTCGCAGCGTTTGGCAGTCCGATACCGTATTCCTACGTCGGCAGTCGTTCGCAACACGGAAGATGGATCTCCGGCGTGGCCTGATTAACGCTGCAGCGTGAATTCCTCTGCCCCCCGCCGCTGCTCCCACTTCGCCTGTTCCAGCTCGGGCCGGTCGCATTCGACTTCCGGATAGCCGATACAGAGATAGGCGATGAATTTCCAGGTGTCGGGCACGTCGAGAATGGCGTGGATGCGATCCGGATGGAGGATCGATACCCAGCCAAGCCCGATGCCCTCGGCGCGCGCGGCCAGCCACATCGCGGTGATCGCCGCAACCACGGAATATTCCGTCGTCTCCGGCATCGTCGCGCGGCCGAGGCCGTGACCGGTGTCGCTGGCCTTGTCCGCGAACACGGCGAGGTGGCCGGGGGCCTGTTCGAGACCCGAGAGTTTCAGCGTGGCATAGCGTGCTGCGCGCTCACCGGCATAGGAATTCAGCGCGTCCGCGTTGCACGCTTTGAAGTCGTCGATCACGGCGCGACGCCGTGCGGCGTCATCGACGATGACGAAGCGCCAGGGCTGGCTGAGGCCGACCGAGGGTGAGAGACAGGCCGTCTCGATCAGGCGATCGATGGCGCCGTCCGGCAACGGGTCGGCGCGAAAGCGGCGCACGTCGCGGCGCCACACGAACAGCTCGCGCAAGTGCTGGCGAAAGGTGTCGTCGAACTCGACCATCACGTCAGCCTCCGATCTGGACAGCTGCGGCAACCAGCAGGATCAGGATCTCGCCGGTCTGCTCGAACGCGCCAAGGATGTCGCCGGTCTGCCCGCCGATCTGGCGGATGGCAAGTCGCGCCAGCATCAGGCCGGAGAGGGCGAGCAGGATCAGGCTCACCAGCGCCTTGCCCGGCCCAAGCGCGAGCACGAGCGCGAGGATTCCAACAGCGAATGCGATCGCAACGCTTCGACTCGGCGGTGATCCGGCGCTCGCCGACAGGCCGTCAGGTCGCGCAGGCGCGACCTGCGACATGAAGGCCGGCAAGCCCGCGCGGGCCGCAGTGTGCGCAGCGCACAGTGCGAGCGCGACGGCCCACGGATTGGCGATCGTCGCGAGCGCGCTCCAGCGCAGGCCGAACGACAGGATCAGCGCGCAGACGCCATAGGTGCCGATCCGGCTGTCGCGCATGATCTCGAGCTTGCGCTCGCGGGTGCGGCCGCCGCCGAGCCCGTCGGCGGTATCGGCAAGGCCGTCCTCGTGCAGCGCGCCGGTGACGAGGGCGGTCGCGGCCAGCGCGAGCAGGGCGGCAAGGTTCGGCGACAGACCCAACAGGCTCGCGACCTTGTAGACCAAGGCGCCGGCAAGGCCGACCAGCAGTCCCGCGACTGGAAGAGCCCAGGTCGCGCGTGCGACGGCGCCGTCAGCTGCGGGCTTCGACAATGCGACGGGGAGGATTGTCACGAACGATGCCGCCATCCTGAGATCGGCGATGACGTCTCGCAAAAATTGGTCGCGCGGCATCATTTCAGTTTCATCGGCAGGCCGGCGACGACGAACTCGGCCTCGTCCGCAACGGCGGCGATGGCCTGGTTCATGAAGCCGGCGGCGTCGCGGAAGCTCCGCGCCAGCGCATTGTCGGGGACGATGCCGAGGCCGACTTCGTTGGTGACGAAGACGACGGGGCTCTTCTGGCCGCGCAGGAAGAGGGCGAGCTTCATGACTTCGTGATCCCAGTTGCGCTGCGCAAGCATCATGTTGGAGAGCCACAGGGTCAGGCAGTCCACCAGTCTAGGCCCGCCGCCATCGGTCTCGATCAGCGCCTGCAGAAGATCGAGCGGTACCTCCCGCTCGATCCAATCGGTTGAGCGGCGTCTGCGATGCTTTTCGATGCGTGCTTCCATTTCCGCGTCGAGCGCCTCGGCCGTCGCGATGTAGACGGGTCGGCCCGGAAAGCTGCGTGCGCGTTTTTCCGCATGGGCGCTCTTGCCCGATCGCGCTCCGCCCGTGATCAAGATGACGGCCATAAAAATCTCCTGTCGGCCAGCACTAATCACCAAACGCGGCCAAAAACAAAGCCGAAATCCGCCAGCCGGGGGCTTGCGCTCCGGCCGTCGTTTGCGCAACAGGGGCGGGACAGGAGGCGGGTGTGGGTTTTGCGGGTGCGATGGCGGTGGCGATGGTGGTGGATGCCCTGTTGGGCTGGCCGTCGTGGTTGTTCGCGCGGATCGGCCATCCCGTCACCTGGCTGGGCGGGCTGATCTCTGCCATCGACACCTCGTGGAATCGACCGTCCGATCCGCCGGCATTTCGCCGCGCCGCGGGTCTTGCCGGAGCACTCGTCGTGATCGCGCTCGCTGTCGCGCTCGGCTGGGTGCTGCAGTCTCTGCTTCCCTTGGGATTGATCCAGCTCGTGCTGGTCGGGGTTCTGGCCTGGCCGCTGATCGCCTTGCGCTCGTTGCACGACCACGTTGCTGCCGTCGCAAATCCCATGCGGGCCGGTGATATCGCCGCCGCACGCGAGGCGGTCTCGCGCATCGTCGGCCGCGATCCCGCCGCGCTTGACGAGGCCGGGATCGCGCGCGCTGCGATCGAGAGCCTCGCCGAGAATGCGTCCGACGGCATCGTCGCACCGGTGTTCTGGGGCGCGCTGTTCGGTCTGCCCGGCATTTTGGGCTACAAGGCGATCAACACGCTGGACTCCATGATCGGCCATCGCTCTGAACGCCACGAAGCCTTCGGCTGGGCCGCGGCGTGCATCGACGATGTCGCCAATTTCATTCCGGCGCGGCTGACCGGACTTCTGTTCGTGCTGCTGGCGCCACGGCGATCAGAGGCGCTGTCGTGCATGACGCGGGATGCACGCCGTCACCGTTCGCCCAATGCCGGCTGGCCGGAAGCGGCCATGGCGGGCGCGCTTAGTGTGCGGCTCAGCGGTCCGCGGATCTATCACGGCAGCATCACGAACGAGCCATGGCTGAATGAAGCTGCGCGCGATCCGCTTGCCGCCGACATCGATCGAGGCTTGACGGTTTACCGCCGCACCATGCTGCTGCTCGCCGGCATCCTTGCGATCCTGGCCTTCGCGTGAAAGAACAGCGCATGCGCGAGCACGGTGGAAATCTCGATCAGGCCCAGCAGCGCTTCGGCGGTCGCGCGGAGGACTGGATCGATCTGTCGACCGGTATCAACCGCCTGCCTTATCCCGTGGGCGAGGTGAGTTCGCGCGCGTGGAGCGCGTTGCCGTCGCGCGCCGAGATCGAGGCGCTGCATCAGGCGGCGCGGCACGCTTACCGCACGAGCGCGGCGGTTGTCGCGCTCGGCGGCGCACAGGCGGCGATTCAACTGCTGCCGCAACTTGCGCCACCCGGCCGCGCGCGCATCCTCGCCCCGACCTACAACGAATATGCCGGGGTCCTCTCGGCCGCCGGCTGGGAGGTCCAGGAGGTCGGGGACTTCGACGCATTGGCGGGCGCGGACCTCGCCATAGTCGTCAATCCCAACAATCCCGACGGCCGATGCCACCCACCAAGGGATTTGCTGACGCTGCTGCCGCGCGTCGGTCGTCTCGTCGTCGACGAGAGTTTCGCCGATGTAGCCCCGCAGCTATCGCTTGCATCCGGGGACCGGCCGGGGCTGCTGATCCTGCGCTCCTTCGGAAAGTTCTATGGCCTTGCCGGCCTGCGGCTAGGCTTCGCGCTCGGCAATTCGTCCGACATCGCCAGGGTCGCGGCGATATCGGGACCTTGGCCGGTCTCGGGAGCGGCGATCGCGATCGGCTGCCGCGCTCTGCGTGACGATGCCTGGGCCGAGGCCACGTCCGCGCGGCTCGCGCGAGACTGCGTTCGCCTCGACGGGATGGTGCAGTCGCAAGGCTGGACGCTGGTTGGCGGGACGCAGCTGTTTCGTCTCTACGAGACGCCTGACGCGCCTGCCGCGCAGGAGAAGCTGGCGCGTCGCCATATCTGGTCTCGCGTGTTCGCGCGAGAGCCGACATGGCTGCGCCTCGGGCTTCCGGGCAGCGAATCCGAATGGACCCGCCTGGCCGAGACTCTAGCGCGCTAGGGCGAGCAGGCCGTCGACATCGAGATGGGCTTCGATGTGATCGGCGAGCGCATCGAGCGCGCTCTCGACCCTTGCGTGATAGGGCTCGTCGCCGGCGGGAATGTCGAGCTTCGCCAAAAAGGCCTTGCGGAAATCATCCGACGTGAACAGGCCGTGCAGATAGCTGCCCTGCACGCGCCCGTCGCGCGAGATCGCGCCTTCCGGTTCGCCATTCAGCCTTGCGAATGGCCGCGCGCGGTCTGGCCCATCAGTGCGGCCGATATGGATTTCGTAGGCTTCGATCGGTTGATCCGTCGCGGCATGCAGCGCCGCGACGCGTGTCAACGTCTTCTCCGAGCTCATCACCGTTTCCACATCCAGAAGTCCGAGACCCGGTGTGTCGCCGGCGGGGCCCTCGATCCCCTCGGGATCAGCGACGCTGCGTCCGAGCATCTGATAGCCGCCGCAGAGGCCGAGCACATGGCCGCCTCTGCGGTAATGCGCCAGGAGATCGATGTCCCAGCCCTGCGCGCGCAGAAAGGCGAGGTCGCCACGGGTGGATTTCGAGCCGGGAATGATGACGAGGCGCACGTCGCCGGGAATGGCCTCGCCCGGCCGCACCATCACGAGATCGACGCCGGGCTCGAGCTTGAGCGGATCGAGATCGTCGAAATTGGCGATTCGCGACAGCGCGAGACAGGCGATCTTGCATTGGCCCGGTTTGCGCGCATCGCTCAGGCCCAGCGCATCCTCGGCCGGCAGCTCGCCGGCGCGCGCGAACCAGGGCAGCACGCCGAGGCCGCGCCATGCGGTCTTTTCTTCGATCAGTCTGTAGCCGTCGTCGAACAATGTGGGATCGCCGCGGAACTTGTTGATGACAAATCCCTGGATCATCGCGGCATCGTCCGGGTCGATCACCGTCTTGATGCCGACGAGTTGCGCGATGACACCGCCGCGGTTGATGTCGCCAACCAGCACGACCGGCACGTCGGCCTTGCGCGCAAAACCCATATTGGCGATGTCGGCCTTGCGCAGGTTCACTTCGGCCGGACTGCCGGCACCCTCCACCAGAACGAGATCGGCGCGCGCCTTCAGCCGCTCGAAGCTCTCCAGCACGGCGCCCATCAATGACGGTTTCATCGCCGCATATTCACGCGCACGCGCGGTCGCGATGCGTTTTCCTTGCACGATCACCTGCGCGCCGACATCGGTCTCGGGCTTGAGCAGCACCGGGTTCATGTCGGTGTGCGGCTCGACGCCGGCGGCGAGCGCCTGGAGTGCCTGGGCGCGGCCGATCTCGCCGCCGTCAACGGTGACGGCTGCATTGTTCGACATGTTCTGCGGCTTGAACGGGACCACGCGCAGGCCGCGTCGCACAAAGGCGCGTGCGAGGCCGGCAACGATGAGCGACTTGCCCACGTCCGAGCCGGCTCCCTGGATCATCAATGCGCGCGCCATCGCGAGTTTCTTAGAACTCGACGCCGGCTTGCGCCTTGATGCCCGAGCGGAAGGGATGCTTGACCAGCGTCATCTCGGTGACGAGATCGGCGATCTCGATCAGCTCGTCCTTGGCGTTGCGGCCGGTGAGCACGACATGCGTCATCGGCGGCTTCTGCGTCGTGAGGAATTCGACGACCTCCGCGATGTCAAGATAGTCGTAGCGCAGCGCGATGTTGATCTCGTCGAGCACGACCATGCGGAGATTCTGGTCGAGGATCAGCTCCTTGGCCTTCTCCCAGCCGGCGCGCGCGGCGGCGATGTCGCGGGCGCGGTCCTGCGTCTCCCAGGTAAAACCCTCGCCCATGGCGTGGAATTGGCATAGGTCGCCGAAATGGCCGGTCAGCATGCGGCGCTCGCCGGTGTCCCAGGCGCCCTTGATGAACTGCACGACCGCGCAGGGGAAGCCATGGGCGACGCAGCGGACGATCATGCCGAAGGCCGAAGAGGACTTGCCCTTGCCGGCCCCGGTGTGGACGATGATCAGGCCCTTTTCGCCGCTCTTGGTCGCCATGATCTTGTCGCGGGCGACCTTCTTCTTCGCCATTTTCGAGGCGTGGCGGGCGTCGGTTTCGTCGGCCGTCTGGGTATCCGGTTCGGGCGTCATCGGACGGGGTCCTTCGGCTTGACAAGAGGCGGTCGGGGGCAAATGGTGGCCCGGCGTTGGTTCCTGTCCTACGACAGGCGAAGAGGGAATGCGATAGGGTCCGAATCGGCAAGATTTGGTTCCAAAATGCAGCCGCCCCCGCGACCGTGACCGGAGAGATGCCCGAAGCCACTGATCCCCTGGGGATCGGGAAGGCGGGGATCGAAGGGGAAACCCTGCTCCGCAAGCCGGGAGACCTGCCAACGCGGACGATTTTGGACCGGCGGACGGGGTGTTCCGCGACGGGGAAACGGGCCTTCGCAAGAACGGTTCGTGGGCCTCATCGCTTCCCGCTGTTTATTCTGGAAGAAGCGATGACCGTCACACTTCATGTCTGCATTACCTGCCGCGCCGGCGAGACACTTGGCGAAGGCGAGACGACGCCCGGCAAGCGCCTGCATGGCGCGATCCTCGAGGCCGGCGTGCCCGACGGCGTCAGCGTGGTTCCCGTCGAATGCCTGTCTGCATGCAACCAGGGTTGCTCCGTCGCGCTCAGCGCGCCCGGCCGCTGGTCCTATGTCTATGGCCGTCTGTCGGATGCGAATGCGAGCGATGTGGTCGCGGGCGCCGCGGCCTATGCGGCCGCGCCCGACGGCCTCGTGCCCTGGCGCAGCCGCCCGGAGGTATTCCGCAAGCAATCGCTTGCCCGCATTCCCCCCATTTCCCCCTTGGCCGTCGTGCCGGAGGCCGCCGAATGAATTCGCTCGCAAAAGTCCCGGTCACGGTCGTCACGGGCTTTCTCGGCTCCGGCAAGACCACGCTGATCCAGCATCTGCTTGCCAATGCCAACGGCAAGAAGCTGGCGGTGCTCGTCAACGAGTTCGGCAGCGAGGGCGTCGATGGCGAGATTCTGAAATCCTGCGCCGATGCGAATTGCCCGGAAGAGAACATCATCGAGCTCGCCAATGGCTGCATCTGCTGCACCGTCGCCGACGATTTTATTCCGACCATGGAGAAGCTGCTGTCGCGGGCCGTCAAGCCCGATCACATCCTGATCGAGACCTCGGGCCTGGCGCTGCCCAAGCCGCTGCTCAAGGCGTTCGATTGGCCGGAGATCCGTTCGCGCATCACGGTCGACGGCGTGATCGCGCTGGCCGACGCCGAAGCTGTCGCCGCCGGCCGTTTTGCGCCCGACCCTGACGCCGTCGAAGCGCAGCGCGCGGCGGACGGCAATCTCGACCATGAGACGCCACTGTCGGAAGTGTTTGAGGACCAGATCGCCTGCGCCGACATCGTGCTGCTGACCAAGGCCGATCTTGCGGGCGCGGCAGGCCTCGAAGCAGCCAAGGCGGCGATCACCGCCGAGATATCGCGCCGCGTGCCGATGCTGGCGATCACCGACGGCGCGATCGACGCGCGCCTCATCCTCGGCCTCGGTGCTGCCGCCGAGAACGATCTCGCCGCGCGTCCCTCGCATCACGACGGCGAAGAGGATCACGAGCACGACGATTTTGCGTCCGTCGTGATCGATCTTCCTGAGGTCACCGATATCGAAGCGCTGGTTGCATCCGTTCAGCGTCTGGCGCGCGAGCAGAATGTGCTGCGCGTCAAGGGTTACATCGCGGTGCAAGGCAAGCCGATGCGCCTCTTGCTGCAAGCGGTCGGCGAGCGCGTGCGCCACCAGTTCGACAAGCCCTGGGGCGCGGGCGCGAGGCAGTCAAAGCTGGTCGTGATCGGCGAGCACGGCGATATCGACGAGGCCGCGATCAAGGCGGGACTCGGTCTTTCAGGATCCGGTATCTGATGCACGTCGTCTTCCGCGAGAGCCGCGGTCTCGAGGAGACCGCGATACCAAGGGACATTGGCCAGGACCCGGCCGATCTCGTGGTGCTCTCGTATTCGGATTCCGATCTTGCCGCGTTCGCGGCCGGCTGGCGCCGTGGCCGCGACAGCCTGCCGTCGCTGCGGCTCGTCAATCTCGCAGAACTTCGTCATCCCCTCTCGGTCGACACCTATGTCGAACGCACGCTTGCGCACGCGCGCGGCATTCTCGTGCGTTTGATCGGCGGGGAATCCTATTGGCCGTATGGGCTCGCGGCCCTGCAGCAGCTGGCGAAGGAGCGCGGCATCGTGCTGGCCGTGCTGCCGGCCGACGGCCGCGACGATACGCGGCTGGACGCGTATTCGACCCTGCCGGTCTCGACGTTGCGGCGGCTCAAGGTGCTCTGCGACACCGGCGGCCCCGTCGCATCGCAAGCCGCGATCGCGCAGCTTGCGCTGGCTTCGGGCCTCTATGCGGGACCTATTATCGGCGACATGACCGTGCCCGAGATGGGCTTTTACGATCCCGCGCGCGGCGTCATTGCAGCGCCGGCGTCGGGTGAGGGCAGGCCGCGCGCGCTCGTGACCTTCTATCGCTCCTATCTCACCGCTGCCGACACCGGCCCGGTCGATGCCCTGATCGCCGCATTGCGCGAGAAGGGATTCGACGTGTTTGGTGTGTTCGTCACCTCGCTGAAAGCCGCGGGGGTCGCGGATTGGTTGCGGGTGCATCTTGCGCAAAATCCTCCGGCCGCGATCGTCAATGCGACGGCGTTCTCGGCGATGGCCGACGACGGCACGACGCCGTTCGATGCCGCATCCTGCCCCGTGTTCCAGGTCGCGCTCTCCACGGCCCGCCGCGAGGACTGGGCGAGCTCGCTCCGCGGCCTGTCGCCCGGCGACCTCGCGATGCATGTGGTGCTGCCCGAGGTCGACGGCCGCCTGTTCGCGGGCGTGGTGAGCTTCAAGTCTGCCGCGATGCGCGATCCCGATTTGCAATTTTCGCATCTGGCACACAAGCCCGACGAGGAGCGCGTGAAGGCCGTGGCCGCGCGCGTTGCGGCCTGGCGGCGTCTTGCGGAGACGCCGGCCGCTGACAAGCGGATGGCACTCGTGCTCTCCAACTATCCGGGCCGTCCGCATCAGATCGCGCACGCGGTGGGTCTCGATGCGCTGGCGTCGGTCGAGGCCCTGGTGTCCGATCTCGCGGAGGCCGGCTTCGATCTCGATCCGGTCCATGCGCTCGGTGAGACGCTGCTCAAGCAGACCTTGAGCTGGAGCGTCGCCGATTACCGTGCTGCACTGTCGCGCCTTCCGCAAGTGTTGCAGGATGATCTCGCGCAAGCCTGGGGCGCGCTGGAGACCGATCCGGGTTGTCGCGACGGCGCGTTCCATTTCGCTGCGATTCAATGCGGCCGGTCGATCATCGCGGTTCAGCCGGAGCGTGGCGATGCGACCGCGCGCGATGCCGACTATCACGATCTCGCCCGCACGCCGCGCCATGCCTATGTCGCGTTCTATCTCTGGCTCCGCGAGCAGGGCTGTGATGCCGTCGTGCACATGGGCGCGCACGGCACGCTGGAATGGCTGCCCGGAAAATCCGTGGCGCTGTCGCAGGCGTGCTGGCCGGAAGCCCTGATCGGCGATTTGCCCGTCATCTATCCCTTCATCGTCAACGACCCCGGCGAGGCTGCGCAGGCCAAGCGGCGCCTGGGGGCCGTCACCATCGGCCATCTGCCGCCGCAGCTCGCAATATCAGCGGTGCCGGACGGATTGCGCAGGCTTGAACACCTCCTCGACGAGTACTCGACGGCCGATGGTCTCGATCCCGCCCGCCGCCAGCGTCTGATCGCCGCGATCCGCGATGAGGCAGGAGCGGCTGGCCTCGAAGACGATCTTGGCCTCGATGCAGCGGCCGCTCCGGCCGAAGCGATCCCGCGGATCGACCGCTTCGTCTGCGATCTCAAGGAAAGCCAGTTCGGCGACGGCCTGCACGTGTTCGGCCGCGGCGCCTGCGGTGAAGCAGAGCGCGACGCTTTGCGGGCCGCGCTTGCAGGCCGGCGCGTCGCGCCGGGGCCGTCAGGTTCGCCCTATCGCGGCCGCCAGGACGTGCTGCCCACGGGACGCAACCTTTTCGCCGTCGATCCGCGCGCGGTGCCGACGCCGTCGGCGCACGCGCAAGGCATCAAGCTCGCCGAAGAATTGCTACGTCGTCATCTGCAGGATCACGGCGACTGGCCAAAGGGCCTTGTCGTCGATCTCTGGGGCTCGGCGACGATGCGCACCGCCGGCGAAGAGTTCGCCATGGCGCTGCATCTGGCCGGCCTTGCACCGCGCTGGGATCACGCGTCCGGCCGTGTCACCGGCTACGACATCATCGCGCCTGCGGAGCTTGGCCGGCCCCGCATCGACGTCACGCTGCGTGTCTCGGGCCTGTTTCGCGACGTCTTCTCAGGCCTTGCGCAATTGTTCGAGGCGGCAGCCGAGGCGCTGTCGGCCCGCGAGGACGAGGGCGACGAAAATCCCTATCGCCATCGCACATCGCGCGTGTTCGCGCCGCGTCCCGGACAATACGGCGTGGGTCTCTCGGCAATCCCGGACGCCTTCACGCCCGAGACGCGCGAAGCCGCCGGCGAAGCGTGGCTCTCGGCATCGTCATGGGCGTTCTCGGCCGATGGCGAAATCAAGCTCGATCGTGCCGGTATCGAGAAGCGGATCGTATCGGCCGATGCTTTTGTTCACATGCAGGATTTGCCGGAAACCGATCTTCTGCTCGCGGCCGACTATGCCGCGCATGAGGCCGGCATTGCGGCTGCCGCGGCCCATCTCGGCGCGGCGGGACCATCGCTCTATCATCTCGATGCGACGCGCCCCGAGCAGCCGCATGCGCGTACGCTGACCGAGGAAATCTCCCGTGTCGTCCGCGCGCGCGCGGCCAACCCGGCCTGGATCGCGGGCATGATGCGCCACGGTTTTCGCGGGGCGGCCGAGATCACCGCGACGCTCGAGCACATGGCCGCCTTCGCGCATCTGGCCGGCGCCGTGCCGCCGCATCTGTTCGACCTCTACTACGATGCGACGCTCGGCCATGACGACGTCCGCGCCTTCATGGCCCGCGAAAATCCGGCGGCACTCGCCGCGATGGAAACGTGTTTCACGCGCCTGCATGAAGCCTCGCTCTGGCGAACGCGCCGCAACTCGATTGCGGCTGCGCTGCGGGAGGCCTCATGAGTGCTTCCGTGGTCAAGGGCTGGTGTCCCGGCGCGCTGCGCCCGATGCAATCGGGCGACGGGCTGGTGATCCGCGTGCGTCCGTTCGGCGGACGGCTCGACGCGGCGCAGATCTCCGGACTGGCTCATCTCGCCGAACGCCATGGCAATGGCCTGATCGACGTGACCAGCCGGGCCAATCTCCAGATCAGGGGCGTCAACGAGACCAGCCACAGGCTGCTGCTCGATGGCCTTTCCCAACTGGCGCTGCTCGACCCGGATGCGGAGACCGAATCCCGTCGCAACATCCTTGTGACGCCGTTCTGGCGTAGCGGGGACGAGACCCAATCGCTCGCCGCCGAGCTCGAGGAGGCGCTCGCCGACAGCCGGCTCGAACTTCCAACCAAGTTCGGCTTCGCCATCGATGACGGCACCTCACGCGTGCTGGCGGGCGCTTCCGCGGACGTGCGGATCGAGCGCGATCGTTCCGGCGGACTGCTGGTGCGGGCTGATGGCGACAAACTCGGCCGCTCCGTCGCCCGTGGCGAGGCCGTGACCACCGCGCTCGCATTCGCCGGCTGGTTCGTGACCTCAGGCGGCGCGAGAGGCGGGCGAGGGCGGATGGCGGCGCATCTTGCGGCCGGTGCAATCCTGCCGGCGGAATTGCGCGGCGAGGCCGAGCCGGCGCCGATCATGGCCGCGGCGCGTCCCGGCCTCTATGCGCAAGGTGCGATGGTCGGGGTCGCCTTCGGACAGATGGCGCATGCAACGCTCAACCAGTTCGCCGGTTGCGGACATGCGCTGCGCATGACGCCGTGGCGAATGGTTTTGAGCGAAGGCAAGCGCGTGATGCCGAACGCGACCGGCCTGATCACCGAGGCCTACGACCCTGCGCTGCGCGTCATCGCCTGTAGCGGTGCGCCACGCTGTCGCGAGGCGCATGCCGATACCCATGGCCTTGCCGCGGCCCTGGCGCCGAACATCGGCGCGGCCGCACGGCTACACGTCTCCGGCTGTGCCAAGGGCTGCGCCCATTCTGGTCCCGCCGCCATCACTCTGGTCGCGACCGGCGCAGGCTTCGATCTCGTGCGCGCCGGGTCGACGCGCGATGAGCCCATCCTGCGCGGGCTGAATCGCGACGACATCGTCAAAGATCCCTCCATCCTGATGGGAGGGCACTGATGCCGCACACGTACGAGACCGACGGCGCTGCGATCTACCGGCAGTCCTTTGCCACCATCCGGGCCGAAGCCGATCTTGCGCGCTTCACGCCGGACGAGGAGCAGGTGGTGGTGCGGATGATCCATGCCGCCGGCATGGTGGGCCTCGAAGCGCATATCCGCTTCACATCAGGCATGGCGGTCGCCGCACGCGCGGCCTTGCAGAAGGGCGCACCGATCCTGTGCGACGCGCGCATGGTCTCTGAAGGAATTACGCGGGCGCGGCTTCCCGCCGCCAACGCCGTCATCTGCACGCTGGGCGACGAGACCGTTCCCGCGCTCGCGCAGTCCATGCGCAACACCCGTTCGGCCGCGGCCCTGGAGCTGTGGCGGCCGCATCTCGACGGCGCGATCGTGGCGATCGGCAATGCGCCGACCGCGCTGTTCCATCTCCTCAACATGCTGGAGGACCGGGACTGCCCACGGCCCGCGGCAATCATCGGCTGTCCGGTCGGCTTCGTCGGCGCGGCCGAATCCAAGGCTGCGCTGATGGCCGTTTCCCCGGTGCCGGCGCTCACGGTCGAAGGCCGCCTTGGCGGTTCCGCGATCGCGGTCGCCGCCGTGAACGCGCTCGCGAGCCGGAGCGAATAGCGATGGGACGCATCATCTGCTGCGGCCTCGGCCCTGGTGACCCCGACATGATGAGCGTGCGCGCCGATCGCACGGTGCGCGGCGCGAGGCATGTCGCCTATTTCCGCAAGAAGGGCCGGCCCGGCCAGGCGCGCCGCATCGTCGAGGGCATGCTGGCTGCCGACGTCACCGAATATCCGATGGAATATCCTGTTACGACCGAGATCGCCTTCGACACGCCTGAATATGTCCAGTTGCTTGCCGGCTTCTACGACGAATGGGCGGAACGGTTGGCGCGGCTGGCGCGCGCGGTCGACGTCGTTGTGCTCTGCGAGGGCGATCCTTACTTCTACGGCTCCTTCATGCATCTGCACACGCGCCTGCAGGGCCGCGTCGAGATCGAGGTGATCGCCGGCATTCCCGGCATGGTCGGCTGCTGGAATGGCGTGGGACAGCCGATTGCGCTCGGCGACGACGTGACGACGGTGCTCATGGGCACGCTCGCCGAGGACGAACTCGAACGCCGCATGCGCGATTCCGATGCGCTCGTGATCATGAAGACTGGGCGCAATCTCGCGAAAGTGCGCCGCGCGCTCGCTGCCGCCGGACGGCTGGACGATGCGTGGCTGGTCGAGCGCGGCACCATGCCGGGCGAGCGCGTGGTGCGGCTTGCGGAGATCGACGCCGCCGACTGCCCCTATTTTGCGATCGTGCTCGTGCACGGCAAGGGCCGGCATCCGGACGCCGCCGAATGACGGGCACGCTGACCATCGCTGGCCTCGGCCCGGGCAGCGCTGCGCTGGTGACGCCCGAGGTCTCCGCCGCGCTTGCCGCCGCGACCGACATTCTGGGCTACGCGCCCTATGTCGCGCGCGTGCCAGCGCGGGCAGGGCTCACTTTGCATCCTTCCGACAATCGCGAAGAGCTGCAGCGCGCGAGCGAGGCGCTGCGGCTCGCGGCCGAAGGCGGCCAAGTCGTCATCGTGTCCTCCGGCGACCCCGGCGTCTTCGCGATGGCGTCCGCCGTGTTCGAGGCGCTCGAACAGGCGCCGCAATGGCAGGAGCTGCCGATCCGCGTGCTGCCCGGCGTCACTGCGATGCTGGCGGCTGCCGCGCGCGCCGGCGCACCGCTCGGCCATGATTTCTGCGCGATCAATCTCTCCGATAATCTCAAGCCGTGGGCGGTGATCGAGAAGCGCCTGCGGCTCGCCGCGGAAGCCGATTTTGCCATCGCGATGTACAATCCGCGCTCGGCGAGCCGGCCGGAAGGATTTGGCCGTGCGCTCGCGGTGCTGAACGAGGCCGGCTGTGGCGACCGTCTTGTGATTTTCGCGCGCGCGATCAGCGCCGCCGACGAAAAGATCGAGACCGTCAGGCTGAACGAAGCCCGGCCCGAGATGGCCGACATGCGCACGCTGGTGATCGTCGGCAACTCGCAGACACGCCGCGTCGGCCGCTGGGTCTATGCGCCGAGGCAGGCCCGATGACCGAGCCACTGCATGATCTCGGCCACGCTCTCGACCCGCAAGCGTTCCGGCAGTTGCGGTCGCGAGATCATGATCACGGGCAGGCCGAGCCTGCGGGCGGCGTCGATCTTGGCGCGCGCGCCGTCGCCGCCGGAATTGCGGGCGACGATCCGGGTGATGCCTCGCGCGCGCAGCATCTCCAGTTCGCCCTCAAGCGTAAACGGCCCACGCGACACGATGACGTCCGCGGCGAAGGGCAGCGGCGCATCGGGCGGATCGACGAATCTCAGCGTGTAGGCGTGCTGCGGCTTGGTCGCGAACGGCGCGATGTGCTGGCGGCCGATGGCGAGGAACACATTTGCCGGCACTTCAGGCAGTGCGGTGACCGCGGCGTCGACATCAGGTATTTCGATCCAGTTGTCGCCGGGCGCTTTGGTCCACGGCGCTCGCTCGAGAGCGATCAGCGGCGTGCCGGTTTCCGCACATGCCGCGACCGCATTGCGGCTCATCTCGGTGGCAAAGGGATGCGTCGCGTCGATTACATGCGTGATGTGTTCCCGACCAATGTAATCGACAAGTCCGCTTGCGCCGCCAAAACCGCCGATCCGCGTCGGCAACGGCTGACCGGCGGGCGCGCGGGTGCGGCCGCCATAGGAATACACGGCATCGACGCCGGCGCGCGCGATCTCCGCCGCGAGCAGGCTCGCGTCGGCCGTTCCGCCCAGAATGAGGGCGCTCGTCATGGCTGATCCCTGGCTGACCATCATCGGTATCGGCGAAGATGGCCTTGCCGGGCTGTCCGAGGCAAGCCGAAAGGCGCTCGATGATGCCGAAACTGTCTTTGGCGGTGAACGGCATCTTGCACTCGCCGGCATAACCGGGCGCGGCCGTCCATGGCCGGTGCCGTTCGATGCAGAAATCGTGTTGAGCTGCCGTGGTCGCCCGACGGCGGTGCTCGCCTCCGGCGATCCGTTCTGGCACGGGGCCGGCGCGAGCCTCGCCGAGAAGCTCCATGGCGACGAATGGATCGCGTATCCGGCTCCCTCGACATTCTCGCTCGTTGCTGCGCGGCTTGGCTGGCGTCTGGAATCCGTTGCCTGTCTCGGTCTCCACGCCGCGCCATTCGAGCGTCTCGTGCCACACCTGGCGCGAGGGGCACGCATCATTTGTCTCGTGCGCGACGCAAAGGCGGCAGGCGATCTCGCGAAACGGCTGACGGCGCGCGGATGGGGTGCCTCGGCATTCTGGACACTCGCTGCGCTTGGCGGGCCGCGCGAAAGGATCAACGCGCATCGCGCCGACAGCTTCGCAGGCGATCTTGCCGGAAATCTGGTCGCGGTAGCCGTTGAGGCGGCGGGCGCGCAGGGCATCCCCCACAGCTCGGGACTATCGGACGAACTCTTCGTCCATGACGGCCAGATCACCAAGCGTCCGGTCCGTGCGCTCGCGCTTTCGGCGCTGGCGCCGCGTCCCGGTGAACGGCTATGGGACATCGGTGCGGGCTCGGGCTCGATCTCGGTCGAGTGGACGCTGTGCGGGGGCACCGCGATCGCCGTCGAGGCGCGCGAGGATCGCGCAGCGAACATTCGCAGCAATGCGACGGCGTTCGGGTTGGCACATCGGATCACAGTCATCGCGGGAAAAGCGCCTGAAGCCCTTGCTACGCTGGACGGGCCTGACGCCGTGTTCATCGGCGGCGGTCTCGACATCGCGATGTTCGACGCCATCTGGCCGCGGCTCTCGCCCGGTACGCGGCTGGTCGCGCATTCAGTAACGTTGGAGACGGAAGCGTTGCTCGGTGAGCTGCACCAGCGCCACGGCGGCGAATTGATGCGGGTCGAGATTGCGCATGCCGCTTCGCTCGGCCGCTACCGGTCCTGGGAGGCCGTGCGGCCCGTGGTGCAATGGAGCGCGGTCCGATGAAGGTCGCCGGGCTCGGATTCAAGCGGGACGTCACGCTGGCCTCGCTGCGTGAGGCGCTTCTGGCGGCCGGTGGTCCCGAAGGCCTCGCAGCAGTGGCGACGGTCAGCGATAAGGCCGACGAGGAGGTGTTGAAGCAGCTCGCGCGCGAATGCGGCTTGCCGATCAAGGCGGTTGCCGCCGAAATGCTTGTTGGCATCGACACGCCGACGCAGTCAAAGCTCGTCGTGGAAAAGTTCGGGACGGGATCGGTTGCCGAGGCGGCGGCGCTCGCAGCGGCCGGACCTCGCGCGCGATTGATTGCGACGCGGGTGGTCTCGCAGGATCGCACCGCGACCGCGGCGATCGCGGAAGGAGACGGCGCATGACGGTGCATTTCATCGGGGCAGGGCCAGGCGCTCCTGACTTGCTGACGTTGCGCGGCCGCGATCTCATCGCCGCCTGTCCGGTCTGCCTCTATGCTGGCTCACTTGTGCCCGAGGGCGTCTTGGCGCATTGCCCGCCCGGGGCGCGGATCGTCAACACCGCGCCGCTGTCGCTCGATGAGATCGTCGCGGAGATCGCCGCCGCCCATGCCGATGGCAAGGACGTTGCGCGGCTGCATTCCGGTGATCTCTCGATCTGGTCGGCGATGGGCGAACAGCTCCGCCGCCTGCGCACGCTCGACATTCCCTACACGGTCACGCCCGGCGTTCCCTCTTTCTCGGCCGCCGCGGCTGCGCTGGAGGCCGAGCTGACGCTGCCCGGCCTTGCCCAGACCGTGGTGCTGACGCGCACGCCGGGCCGCGCCAGCGCGATGCCCGAAGGCGAGAAGCTTGCCGCCTTCGCCGCCACCGGCGCGGTGCTCGCCATCCATCTGTCGATTCATCTGCTCGACAAGGTCGTCGCTGAGCTGACGCCGCATTATGGCGCGGATTGCCCGGTCGCGATCGTCTGGCGTGCGAGCTGGCCCGAGCAGCGCATCATCCGCGCCACGCTCGCAACACTCGACGCTGCTGTCGGGGGCGAGATGGAGCGCACCGCGTTGATCCTGGTCGGCAAGACGCTGGGCTCGGCGGATTTTTCCGAGAGCCGTCTCTATGCTGCCGACTATGACCGCCGCTATCGGCCGGTCGGCGCCGAGCCGCGCTTTCCGGAGGTGTCGTGATGGCGGCAGGGCTCGTTATCTCCGCGCCGGCCTCCGGCGTCGGCAAGACCACACTGACGCTGGCGCTTGCCCGCGCCTGGCGCAACAGCGGATTGCGGGTGCAGTGCTTCAAGAGCGGCCCCGATTACATCGATCCCGCGTTTCATGCCGCCGCGACGGGACGCGCCTCGGTCAACGTGGACAGCTGGGCGATGGATCGCGGGACAATCTCGCATCTCGTCAGTCGTGGCATTGACGCCGATGTCGTGCTGGCCGAAGGCTCAATGGGCCTGTTCGACGGCGTTGCCGCGCGCGGCGTCTGCGGCACCGGAGCGACCGCCGATATCGCAGAGATGCTGGACTGGCCGGTGCTGCTGGTGATCGATCCCTCGGGCCAGGCACAAACGGCGGCCGCGATTGCCGGGGGCCTTCGCGACTACCGCCCCGGTGTGCGCCTTGCAGGCGTCGTGCTCAATCGCGTTGCCAGCCCGCGCCACGAAGCCCTCGTGCGGCGCGCGCTGCTGGATGCCGGCATCGCCGTGTTCGGCGCGTTGCCGCGCCATGCGGAGATCAGCCTGCCGAAACGGCATCTCGGACTGGTCCAGGCCGAGGAGCAGGCGGAGATCGGCAAGCTGATCGACGAGGCCGCGCGCTTCGTTGCCGAGCATGTCGATCTCGACGCGGTGCTGCGTTCGGCGGCCACCTGGTCGCCGCAACCTGCCGCAAGCGGCGTCAACGTGACGCCGCCCGGCCAGCGCATTGCGCTTGCCCGTGATGCCGCGTTCTCCTTCGTCTATCCGCACATGCTGGAAGCGTGGCGCGCGGCGGGTGCGGAGATCTCGACATTCTCGCCGCTCGCCGATGAAGCCCCTGATCCGGTCGCCGATGTGTGCTGGCTGCCTGGCGGCTATCCCGAGCTGCAGGCCGGCAGGATCGCTGCCAATGCGCGCTTCCGCAGCGGATTGCGCGCCTTCGCCGAGACGCGCCCGGTGCACGGCGAATGCGGGGGCTATATGGTGCTGGGCACCGCTTTGACCGACGCCGATGGCATCAGCCACGAGATGACGGGCCTGCTCGGCCTGGAGACGAGCTTTGCCAAGCGCCGCATGCATCTGGGCTATCGTCTGGCCGAGCTCGCCGCGCCGATGCCGGGTCATCAGGCGGGTGCACGCCTGCGTGGCCATGAATTCCACTATTCGACCATAGTCGCGCAGCCCGACACGGCGCTGGCGGTCGTGCACGACGCGACAGGTGCGGTCATTGCCGAGACCGGCTCGCGGCGGGGACAAGCTACCGGCACGTTCTTCCATCTGATCGCGGAGGACCGGTGAGCGGTTTTGTCTCCTTTGTCTCCGCCGGGCCCGGCGATCCCGAGCTGCTCACGCTCAAGGGTGCAGCGCGGCTGCGCGAGGCCGACGTTGTGCTCTATGACGATCTTGCTTCAGGCGCGATCCTCGATCTGGCCCGGCCCGGCGCCAATCTCGTCGCGGTGGGAAAGCGGGCAGGGCGGGCCTCGACCAAGCAGCACCATGTCAACCGCCTGCTGGTCGACTATGCCGTGACAGGCGCGCGCGTGGTCCGGTTGAAGTCGGGCGATGCCGGCATCTTTGGCCGGCTTGAGGAGGAGCTCGAGACGCTGCGCGAAGCGGGCATCGGCTACGAGATCATTCCCGGCGTCACCTCGGCCTGTGTCGCCGCCGCGCAAGCCGGCATTCCGCTGACCCGGCGTCACACCTCGCGCCGCGTGCAGTTCGTGACCGGGGCGGACGTCACCGGCGAGCTGCCGCCAGATCTCAATTGGGCGGCGCTGGCCGATCCGGAGGCGACAACCGTGGTCTATATGGGCCGGCGGACGTTTCCGGCGTTGGTCGTCAAATTGATCGAGCACGGGCTCGCCCCAACCACGCCGGCGTTGTTTGCCGAATCGCTCGGCCGTCCCGATGAGCGGCTGGTCCGCACCACCATTTCGGAACTTGCCGAGCAGCTTGCGCGGGGCGGAGCGGCCTCCACGGCGGCCGTCATCCTGTTCGGCGCGCTGGCGGGGAATTATCCGTCATGACTGCCTCGTCCGCCCGTCGCCCCTTGACGCCCGGCCGGCGAAAGAGGCACACAGGAGACGCATGGTGCTCGACGCGGCGCAAAGCGCCGGAGCATAATCGGGAATGGGGATGGGCGGACCCAGTTGCGGCGCCCAAAACCCCAGCCGCCCCCGCGACTGTAAGCGGTGAGGGACTTCGATCAGCCACTGGGCCGCGAGGCCCGGGAAGGCCGGAGACTCCCAGTGAACCGCGAGCCAGGAGACCGGCCGTGCATGTTTTGAGGCCAAGGCCGTCGGGTGTGACGGCAAGAAGGATCTGAGCCATGCATATCGAACCCGGACTAGTCTCGGACGCCAAGCTCGTATTGAGTTACGCAACCGGCATCGCTGTCGGCGGTGTTGCCCTGAAGCTCGCGGTTGAGACCGTGCGCGAGCAGGGCATCACGTCGTTCGCGGCGCGGACGCTCGCCACCACGGGGCTTGTGTTTATCTTCTTCGAGATCCTGCCGCACTTCCCGGTCGGCGTCTCCGAAGTGCACTTCATCCTCGGCTCGACCTTGTTCCTGCTGTTTGGCGCGGCGCCTGCGGCCTTCGGCCTCGCGTTTGGCCTGCTGTTCCAGGGCATCTTCTTCGAGCCGCCCGACCTGCCGCAATATGGCATGAACGTCACCACGCTATTGGTGCCGCTGTTCGGAATCCAGGCGATCGCCACGCGGATCATTTCGAGCAACACGGCCTATGTCGATCTGAAGTACCGCCAGGCGCTGGCGCTTTCGACGACCTATCAGGCGGGCGTCATCGCCTGGGTGGCGTTCTGGGCGATTTATGGCTCCGGCTTCGGCGCGACCAACCTCGCCAACATCGCGACCTTCGCGGCGTCCTATGCGCTGGTCATCGTGATTGAGCCGCTCGCCGATCTCGGCGTGCTGGCGCTGGCAAAGTCGCTGCGCGGCGTCACCGCGCCCGGCCTCGTCACGCCGCGTTTGCACAACGCGGCCTAGAGACAAGCGAACGGGCGGCCATGATGGCCGCCCTTCGCAGCCACCATGCTCACGCTCTCTCTGATAGGCATCGGTTGCGGCGATCCCGAGCAGCTCACGCGTGCCGCGATTACTGCCATCAACGCGGCCGATCTCGTCCTGATCCCCCGCAAGGGGACGGCCAAGTCCGACCTCGCCGATCTCAGGCGGACGATCTGCGCCGATGTGCTCACCAGCGACACGACCCGCATTGCCGAGTTCGATCTGCCCGTGCGGGACGCCGCTGAAGCGGACTATCGCAAGGGCGTGGACGATTGGCATGATGCCGTGGCTGCCGTCTGGTCGCAGACGATCGGGGATCATCTCGAAGGAGAGGGCAAGGTCGCGCTGTTGATCTGGGGCGATCCCTCGCTTTACGATTCCTCGCTGCGTATCGCGCGGCGGCTCGATCCCTTGCCGACAATCGAAGTCGTGCCCGGCATCACCTCGATCCAGACGCTGTGTGCGGCGCATGCGTTGCCGCTCAACGACATCGGCGAGCCCTTTCTAGTTTCGACCGGACGCCGCTTGCGCGATGGCGGCTGGCCGCAAGGTGTCGATACCGTGGTGGTGATGCTCGACGGCGGCACGGCATTCGAGTCGCTTGATCCGGCGGGCCTGCACATCTGGTGGGGGGCCTATCTCGGCATGCCCGATCAGATCGTCATGTCCGGCGCGCTGGCCGAGATCGGCCCGCGCATCGTCGCCGTGCGGCAAGAGGCGCGCGAACGGCACGGCTGGATCATGGACAGTTACATCCTCAAGCGCAGGCTGTGAGGCAAGCGAGGCAGCATGCTCCCCGAATGGGTCACCCAACAATGCCCCGACATCTCCGCAGTCCACCGCGAGGCGGCGGTGGCGCGGCAGGCGCAACTGACGAAACCGACCGGCGCGCTCGGCCGGCTCGAGCAGCTCGCGATCGAGCTTGCGGGCCTGCAAGCAACCGAGCAGCCGCGCGCGGCGCGGGTGCCGATCATCATCTTCGCCGGCGATCACGGCATCGTCGCGCAGGGCGTCTCGGCCTATCCGCAGGAAGTGACGATCGCGATGCTGGCGAACTTCGCCTCCGGCGGTGCCGCAATCTCGGTGCTGGCGCGTGAGCTGGGCTCCAGCCTGGAGGTCGTCGACGCCGGCACGCTGGCGCAGGAGGAGATGGCTGGAATCGTGACCGACAAGCCGCGCAGCGGTACGCGCGATTTCAGCGTCGAAGCTGCGCTCACCCCCACGGAGCTGGCATTTGCGTTCGAAGCCGGCCGACGTGCGGTGACGCGCGCACAGGCCGGGCAGCCCGATCTTCTGATCTTCGGCGAGATGGGCATCGGCAACACCACGACATCGGCGGCGATCGCGGCCGGCTTGCTCGGCGTGAGCGCCGCGGAGATCGCGGGCAGCGGTACCGGCATCGACGCGGCCGGCCGTGCGCACAAGGCGGGGGTGATCGACGCTGCAATCGCACGCCATGACATTGTGGGCGCTGCGCCCGAAAAGATCCTGTGCGCCGTCGGCGGTCTCGAGATCGCCGCCATCTGCGGTGCCGTTATCGCGGCTGCACAGCACCGCATCCCCGTGTTGATCGACGGCTTCATCGTGTCGGTCGCGGCGCTGGCGGCGGTGCGGCTCAACCCTTCGTGCCAGCTGTTCCTGCTGGCCTCGCACCAGTCGGCGGAGCAGGGGCATCGGCTGGTGCTGCGCGCGCTGAACGTGCAGCCGCTGATCAGCCTGGATCTCAGGCTCGGCGAAGGATCGGGCGCGGCCATCGCGCTGCCGCTGGTGCGGTCGGCCTGCGCGCTCCACAACGGCATGGCGACCTTTGCGCAGGCCAATGTGCCTGATCGTCCGGCCTGATCAAATCGTCCGCTGATTGACGGAGACGACGCGCCAGCCGGTCGCGAGCCGGTCAATCCTGGTCAGCGACAGCGGATCGATCATGAAGCGCAGGGCCGCTTGTGGCGTCAGGTCGAGCGCGATGCACAGCGCCGCCCGGATCGTGCCGGAATGCACGACGAGCGTTGCGGCCCCGGTGCCGATCTTCGACAAACCCAGGCGGACCCGCGCGACCTGTTCCTCAAAGCTTTCGCCGCCGGGCGGCCGTCCGCGCGCCGGATCGCTCCAGAACCGTGCATAGGCCTCGCCACCGGTCGCGGCGAGTTCGTCATGCCGACGGCCGGTCCAGTCGCCAAAGTCTTGCTCGCTGAATTCGTCCAGCTGCAGCGGCTCGAGTCCCAGCGCGCGGGCCGTTTCGACGGTGCGCCGCGACGGGCTCGCATAGCTCGCGGCGTCCCGCGGCAAGCGCTGGCGCAGCGCCTCCAGCTGCGCGCGAGCACCGAGATCGGCCGGCGCGTCGGCTGCATGGATGATCCCCGAAACGCCATCGACGGGCGCGTGCCGTATCAGCCAGAGGAAGGTCTCGCCTTCCATGCTTTTCTCCAAGGAAACTGGTCGTTGTGGCAATAGCGCCGCAACTGGCACATTGACTCTGTCTGGATCGTAATCCTAGATGCTCGCGACGGTTTCCCCGAGAGGGGATGAAAAGGGAATGCGGTGCGGGGAGTTTGTCCCCAATGCCGTGGCTGCCCCCGCAACTGTAAGCGGCGAATCTTGCGTCACGAGCCACTGGGTATCTCGGTCCCGGGAAGGCGATGCAAGGTACTGACCCGCAAGCCAGGAGACCTGCCGTCAGCCGTGGTCACACGCGAAGATGTCGGTCGGGGAGTACAGACATTCGGCTTCACCGGAAGGCTGACAAGCCGGACGATGGAACCCTGGTTCGCGGTGACGTGCCACTGACGTCGCTCCGAGGTCCAAGACCGTGTATTCCCTTCGTATTGTACGACCACGCCGTTTCCTACTGGCATCCGCCGCTCTCACATCTTTCGTCGCCATCGACATGCCAGCGGCCTTGGCGCAGCAGGCCCGCGAGCCACTGCCGCCCGTCGAGGTGTCGGCGCCACAATCCCGCAGGCAGGCCAAGCCGGCCGGACGGGACGCGCAGCGCTCACGCCGCGCAGCAGCGCGCCGGCCGGAGACTGCATCCGCAGTGCCCAAGCCCGTCGCGCCGACCACGGCGGCACAGACGCCGCTCAACACCAATGCCGTCGCCGAAAGCGCTTCGCGCCTCGGCCTGACCGTGCGAGAAACGCCCGCGACCGTGGAGGTGATCTCGGCCGCAACCATGCGCGAGCAGGGCTACCGCACCGTGTCCGACGTTGCGCAGGGAGCGGTGGGCGTCACAGCCGGCGACAATCCGGCCGAGCCTTCGGCTTTCTCCATGCGCGGCTTCACCAACAGCCAGATCAACACGCTCTATAACGGCATCAAGATCGGTCCGCAGAACATGACCTCGCGGATCATGGACACGGCCAATCTGGAGGCAGTCGAATTCCTGAAGGGTCCGGCGTCGCTGATGTCGGGCGAGGGCGCCGCCGGCGGCGCGATCAACTTCGTCACCAAGCAGCCGCACACCGGTCCGATCCGGAACGAGGCAGATTTCTCCTGGGACTCGCTGAACTCGTTCCGGGCGCATTACGGCTCGGGCGGCAGCACCAATGTGCAGGGGCTGGACTACCGCTTCGACGTCAGCCGTTCCTCGCTCAACGGCTTTGCCGACGACACCAACACCAAGACGGTCGATGTCTCCGGCCAGCTCAACTACCGCATCTCCGACAGCCTCAAGGTCTGGGGCGCGATCGAGTATCGCGAAGATCGCTCGAAAGCCTATTGGGGTGCGCCGCTGGTGCCGATTGCCTTCAGCGGCTCGCATGCGACGACGGGGATCGTTTCCGGCAATTACGTCTCGAACTACAACAAAACCGATCTCGGTGCGGTCACGATCGACGACCGCACCTTCAATACCAACTACAACGTCCTCGACAACAAGAACGTGGCGAAGGAGGTGTGGCTGCGCGGCGGTTTCGAGCTGAATCTGGCGCCCGACCTGACGCTGAAAAGTCAAGCCTATGCTTACGGAGCTGAGCGCACATGGTTCAACAATGAGATCGAGGCGTTCAATTCCGGGACCAACATGGTCGATCGTGAGCGCTTCTATGTCGCGCACAGCCAACGCTTGGTCGGCAACGTCACCGATTTGATCTGGGATGCGAATATCGCCGGCTTTGACAACCGTTTGGTCACGACGCTTTCCTCAAGCTACCTTGATTTCGTGAGGCCGGGCGCCGCAAATTTCCCCGGCGATTCCGTTCCGCTGGTCGATCCGCCTCGCGGCTATTACGGCCTGCTCACCATTCAGCAGCAGACCGCGCGCATCGACAATGAGGCGCTGTCATTCGAGGACCGGCTGAAGTTCACGCGCAGCTTTGCGCTGGTCGGCGGCCTGCGCGTCGAGCATATCGGGCTCGACCGCAATTCGACCGACAAGTTCGGTCTGGAGAAGGCGAACTTCCCGTTCTCGCAATCCTGGGTCCCGACCACAGGCCGTATCGGCTACACCTGGGAAGCCGTACCGGGCCTGACCTTTTTCAGCCAATACGCCACCGGCGCCGACATCTCGGCCAACAACATCTTCCTGCTCAATCCGACCGATCCGCTGAACCTGACCACCGCGCGCACCTACGAGACCGGCGTCAAGCACCTGTTCTGGGACAACCGGGCGGAGTGGTCGTTCTCGGCCTACGACATCCTGCGCAAGAACGTCTATGCCGCGGCCGGCGGCATGCAGCTCAACCTTGCCGGACGGCAGGAATCGAAGGGCGTCGAGCTTGCCGCGTCCGTGCGTCCGATCGATCCCCTGCGTCTCTGGGGCAACATCGCCTATGTCGATGCGCGCTACGCCGACTTTAATTTTGTCGGCGGCTCGTTCTCCGGCAACACGCCGCCGAACGTGCCGCGCGTCGTGGCGAATGCCGGAGCGTCGTATCGGTTCTTCACGCCGTGGCCCGTGGAAGTCGGCGTCACCGGCCGTCACGTCGGCGACCGCTACAACACCGATGCGAATGTCGTGACGATGAAGGCCCACACTGTCGCGGACGTCTATGCCTTCGTCGACATCCCGAAGACGGTGTTCAACGCGGTCGACCAGGCTCGCCTGACTTTCCGGGTGCGCAACATCGCCGACAAGCGCTATG
Source organism: Bradyrhizobium sp. 17 (assembly GCF_023073515.1). Taxonomy (NCBI): domain Bacteria; kingdom Pseudomonadati; phylum Pseudomonadota; class Alphaproteobacteria; order Hyphomicrobiales; family Nitrobacteraceae; genus Bradyrhizobium; species Bradyrhizobium sp. 17. Next base: position 277,486 of record NZ_JADPJQ010000105.1, read on the forward strand.
CGATCTGGGGTGATCCGTTCTATCCCGACCAGATCCTCTTGGGTGCACCGCGCACCTATGAACTCTCGGCCGCATTCAAATGGTAGGATGCTGATCGATGATGCGCGCGATCGTCCTGCTGCATCGATGGCTCGGGATCGCGTTCTGCCTGCTGTTCGCGATGTGGTTCGCGACGGGAATCGTGATGCACTTCGTTCCGTTTCCGTCTCTGACGGAAGCGGAACGCTTCGCCGGGCTTGGGCCGCTGGATGGCGCCGAGACGAGGCAGCTTGCGGTCGCTGATGCCGTGGCCGCGAGCGGCATTGCTGATGCGACTCGCGTTCGCCTGATCCAGCGCAGTGACGGACCGGTCTATGTCGTCTCGGGGCCGTCGCGCGCGGGCGCAGTGCGTGCCTCCGACGGAGCCGGCGCCTCGGTCGCATCTTCCGACGTCGCGCTGGCCATCGCGCGAGACCACGCGCGCAGCCGCGGGCTGGATGCCGCGCGGGCCGCAATCCTTGCGCGCGCGGACTATGACCAATGGAGCGTGCCGAACGGCTTTGACCGCCACCGGCCCTTGTTTCGGGTTGCCCTGGGCGACGCCGCTGGAACGGAAGTCTATGTCTCCTCGCTCACCGGCGAGATCGTCCTGGATACGACGCGCAACGAGCGGACCTGGAATCTGGTCGGGAGTGTGCTGCACTGGATCTATCCAACGGTCCTGCGAAGCAACTGGTCGCTGTGGGATCGCGTGGTCTGGACCTTGTCGCTGCTGGCCCTGATCGCGGCTTTGCTTGGCTCTGTGCTCGGCCTTGCGCGGATCAAACCTCGAAGCGGTCTGATCGGCTCGCCCTATCGCGGCTGGCATGCGCTGCATCATCTCATCGGCCTCGTTGCGATGGTGTTCGTGCTGAGCTGGATTTTCAGCGGCTGGCTCTCCATGGATCACGGGCGGCTGTTCTCGCGCGGGCAATGGGCCTCCGCTGAATCCAGCGTGATGAACGCTTCACCGAACTGGACGGCGGCCCCATCGCTCGATCGGCAGCCTGTATCGCCATCGACCCGTGAAATCGAATGGTTTGCCTTCAACGGCACTCTCTATCGGCGGGATCGAACGGCCCTTGCCGGTCAGACCTTGATCAAGGCAGGGGACGCGCCCCGCGATGGACCGACGAGATCTCTGGATGTGCACGAGGTCCAGGGGTTGACCGCGCGCCTGGCGGCCGGCTGCGGCGGTCCGTCTGTACTTGCCGAGGACGACAACTATCCCGCGCGGTCCACTGTCCCGGGCGCCCCGGTCTACCGCTCGTATTGCGGTGACCTCTGGTTCGACATCGACGGCGCCGACGGCAATTTGCTGCAAAGGCTGGATCCATCGCGGCGGGCCTATCGCTGGTTCTACGGCGCGCTGCACACGCTGGATTTTCCGGTTCTCGTCGCGCACCCGTTACTGCGCGACGGCTTGGTCGTCGGGCTCTGCTCCCTTGGCTTTCTGTTCTCCATCACGGGCATCATCATCGGCTGGCGCCGCCTGCGTCCGTCCTTCGCGGCCTGAGAGCCGGAGCGGGCAAAACCACCGCTTACTGATCGTACAATAAAGAGAGGCTGAGCCGACTGCCATGCATAGCTCATAAGCAATCGCATGGTCCGTAGGGCCGGTCGATCGCCTGCAAATTAGACAGTGCGTGCGGGGCGCGTGGATTGCGCTGCAGCGGATGTGGTGTTTCGTCCGGAAAAATTCGTGGTGCGCCGCACTTATGTCGCGTCGAACGATCCACACCGACGTGCTCTCCATGCGGGCAGGGCTGCACTAAAATGTGCCTCGCCGCGCCGCGCCGGTCGCGGGCTGGTCCAGTGCATTGCGACAACTCTGGCCCTATCCCGAGGCCATCGCTCTGTCCCACGCTCGCAAGCGGTGGCATGACAGGGGATGATGATGAGCGCTCTCGGTTTGCGATTGAACCTCGCGAAGGACGGGAACCACCCGGCGTCCGGTTCGAATGTCGTCCGCAGCTGACCCACACATGAGCACTGACGAAAATCACTGGGAAGTTGGCACCGATATCGGCGGCACCTTCACCGACATCATCGCGATCCGACACTCCCCCGCGGAGGCACGGATCGCGAAGGTGCCGTCGCGACCTCAAGCTCCGGTTCAGGCGATGCTGGAGGCGATCGAGGCGGTCGGCCTGCGCAAGAGCGAGGTCAAGCGCTTCGTCCACGGCACCACGCGCGTGACCAACGCCATCGTCGAAGGACGGCTGCCGAAAGTGGCACTGGTGGCGACCGAAGGCTTTGCCGACGTGCTGGAGATCGCGCGCTATCGCCGCCGCGATCTCTATCGTCTCGACGTCCCGCCAAAATCGCTGCCGCTGGTGCCGCCGGAACGATGCTTCGGGCTTGCTGAGCGCCTCGATCACGAGGGCCGGGTGCTGAAGGCGCTGGATGACGCGGAGATCGAGCGTCTGGTGGCCTGGCTGAAGGGGACCGGCGTGCAGAGTGTCGCGGTCGCGCTGCTGCATGCCTATGCCAATCCGGTGCACGAGAAGATGCTCGGCGAGCGGCTCAAGGGCGTCGTTGCCCACGTCTCGCTGTCGCACGAGGTCAATCCCGAGGCGCGCGAATACGAGCGGACTTCGGCGACCGTGTTCAACGCCGCGGCGATGCCGATTGCGGTGGAATATCTCAGCGAACTGGAGCTGCGGCTGCCGATCGGTCCCGGCCTGCAGGTGTTTCATTCGGCCGGCGCCATGGTGCCGATCTCGGCCGTGAAGCGGCGGCCGCTGGTGATGGCGATGTCGGGCCCCGCGGCCGGCGTCTCCGCATCGGTCAGCATCGCGCGCCAGCTCGGCACGTCCCGGATGCTGACGTTCGATATGGGCGGCACCACGACCGACGTGTGCCTGATCGTCGACGGTCAGGCCGAGATGACCGACGGCCGCATGCTCGGCGACAAGCCGCTGCGCCAGCCGATGCTCGCGGTGCACTCGATCGGGGCGGGCGGCGGCTCGATCGTGCGCAACGGCTCCGGTGGCCTGACGGTCGGACCGGAAAGCGCCGGCTCCGAGCCTGGACCGGCCTGCTACGGCCGCGGCGGTACCGAGCCGACCATCACCGATGCCAACGCCGTGCTCGGCTATCTCAATCCGGACGCCAAACTCGGCGACCGGATCGGAATTGACATCAAGGCAGCCAGTGATGTCATCGCGCCGATCGCGCGCACTCTGGGGCTGAGCCTGACCGAAACCGCGCTCGGCATCATCAAGGTCGCGAACGCGACAATGGCGCGCGCGCTCCGCCGCGTCACCGTCGAGCGCGGCATCGACGGGCGCGACTGCACGCTGCTCGCCTTTGGCGGTGGTGGCCCGATGCATGCCGCGGGCCTTGCAGATCTCTACGGGATTGCCGAGGTCGTCGTTCCCAGCGCGTCGAGTGCGTTTTCGGCACTGGGCTGTCTCACTGCCGATTTCAGCTTCCTCCAGCAGCAAACTCTGCGCGCTGCGCTCCATGGCATCGACCTCGCCCGTGTGTCGGAGCGGATCGGGGTGCTGATCGACGATGCCTCGGCGCCGCTGATCGCCAACGGGGTTGCCGCGACCGAGATTCAGATCGAGCTGGTGGCCTTGATGCGCTACGCGGCGCAGAACGACGCCATTCCGGTGCCGTTCGCGCGACCGCTCGACGTCATCACGCTGAAGAAGGATTTTCTGGCCCGGCACCACGAGCTGTTCGGCTATGCGACGGGCGAGAGCTGCGTCATCGAGTCCGTGCGGGTGCAGGCGCGCCGTCCATCGACGACCGTCGTGAGCCGGCCGGCCATCGCGGTCAGAACGGTCTCCAAAGGCGAGCGCATCTGCTCGTTCGATGGCTTTCACGACATCGCCACAAGCATCATCAACCGTGCCTCGCTGACCGAAATCGTCAGCGGCCCGGCCATCATTGAAGACGCATGGTCGACCGTGGTGGTCCCGCCCGGCTGGCAGGCGAGGCCTGATGTTTCAGGCAATCTGTTCCTGACGCGGGGGGCCGCATGAAGCTCGATCCGTTCGTCGTCGAAGTCATCCGGCACGGGCTTTCGGCCGCCGCCGAGGAAATGAGCCTGGTGATGACGCGCTCGGCGCGCTCGCCGCTGCTGCGCGAGGCCGGCGACCTGTCGTCGGCGATCACGGACGCCCGCGGCGACCTGGTCGGGCAGGGCCGCGACATCCCGATCCATCTCGGCGCGATGGCCTACACGGTCCTCGAATTGCTGAAAGTGGTGCCGCGCGACAGCCTGAACGACGGCGACGCATTGATCTACAATGTCGGCCCGCTCGGCGGCAATCATCTCAACGACGTCAAGGTCGTGCGGCCCGTCTTCGTCGATGGCGAGATCGTCGCGTTCGCGGTCAGCCTCGCACACTGGCCCGATATCGGCGGCACCTGGCCCGGCAGCTATTTTGCGAAAGCCATCGACACCTTCCAGGAGGCGATGCGCATTCCGCCGGTTCTGATCGCCACGGCAAGCGGCGTCAATACGTCGATCGTGCAGCTGCTCAAGGCCAATGTTCGCGATCCCGAATCCTGCGAGGGCGATCTTCTCGCACAGATCGCCGCAACGAAAGCCGGCGAGAAGCGCATCGTCGAGCTCTGCCGCGAGCACGGCAAGGCGGTCTTCACGGCGGCGCAGTCGCGCCTGCACGATCTCTCCGAAATCGAGATGCGCGAGGCGTTGCGCGATCTGCCTGATGGCGTCTACGAGGGTGAGGACTATCTGGACGACGGCGGCGTCGACGACGCGCCCGCGCGCATTCATGTCAAGATCACCATCGCCGGCGACGAAGCGACCTTCGATCTTTCAGGAAGCTGCGACCGCGTCTCGAATTTCTGCAACACGACGCCGTTCATGGCGCGCTCGGCGGTGGCCTATGCCGCGCGCATCATGAGCGGGCGCGACATGAACCAGAACGCGGGCGCGTTGCGGCCGCTGACCATCATCACGCGCCCTGGCTCGATCCTGGAGCCGGGCTGGAATGCCTCGGTTGCTGCCGGCAATCATGAGACCTCGATGCGCATCGTCGATGCGATTTTTCGGGCAATGCAGGACACTATTCCGGAGCGCCTGTCTGCGGGCGGGGCGACCACGGCGGGCGTCCTCTTCTTCGCCGAGCCGCGGCAGAACGGTTCGTGGAAGATGCTTTACGAGGTGCACGGCGGTGGCGAGGGCGCGCGGCATGATCGCGACGGCATCTCGGCGACGCGGGTGCATCTGTCCAACACCTCAAACACGCCGGTCGAGGTGATCGAGGCGAATTACGCGATCCAAATCGAGCAGCAGGCCATTCGCTGGCAGTCCGGCGGCGCGGGCGCCCATCGCGGCGGGGACGGCGTCATTCGTAGCTATCGCATCCTGGCACCCTCAATGCATCTGACCACCTGCATCGAGCGCATGGTGATGGCGCCGTTCGGCATGCAGGGCGGTAAGCCCGGCAAGGCCTGCCGCATCTCGCTGATCCGGCAGGGCGCGAACGTCGCGATCGACGGCAAGTCGAACCTGGTGCTGCAGCAAGGCGATCTCGTCACGATCGAGACCTGTGGTGGCGGTGGCTACGGCGCCGAGGCTGCGGAATGAGGGGATTGCAATGAGCAGATTGTTGCGAACCGGGCTGAATGCCGGCGACAGCGCGCCCATGGACGTGGTCGGCGGCGAGGGCGTCTATTTTCATCTCTCGGATGGTCGCAAGCTCATCGACGGCAGCAACACCGGCGGCGGTCTCGGACATCGTCATCCCGCGATGGTGGAGGCGATCCGCCGCGCCGCGGATACGCCCGTCGTGAACGAGGGCTGGACCTGGGTCGGCCGCGAGCAGGCGGCTGACGACTTGATGGCCACCGCGTTCAAGGGCGAAGACGATTGGGTCGGTGCGGTGCGCTTCTGCATCAGCGGCAGCGAGGCCAATGACATGGCGCTGTCGCTCTGTCAGGCCCTGACGCAGCGGTCCGCGCTGGCGACGCGCGAACGCGCCTATCACGGCATTACGGGCCTCTCGCGCAGCATGACCGTGCAGCCGCAATGGCATGGCGGCCTCGCGGTGCATTCAGGCGGTTCGCGGCTGCCCGCGCCGATGGCGCCGGTGCGGATATTGCCGGCGCCGCAGGGCGCGATCTACGGCGCGCCGGCCAACAATGTTCCCCCCAGCGAATATCTGGCCGATGCCACGCGCCTGCTTTCGGATACGGCAGCGACGATCATCGACTACACGCAAGGCGGCATCTACTACGATGGCGCCTATCAGGACGAGGTGGCGCGGTGCGCGCGGCAGGCCGGCTCCTACTGGATCGCCGACGAAGTGGTGACTGGTGCGGGCCGTGCCGGGCGCTGGTTCGCGTTCCAGGGAGCCGAAAGTCGTCCCGATATCGTGACGCTCGGAAAATCGCTCGGCGGTGGCGCGGCGGCGGTTGCCGCGGTCGTGGTGTCGAAAGACATCGTCGAGCGGCTCAAGGGCACGAGCTGGCAGAATTACGGCACGTTGCGCGGGCATCCCATCAGCATGGCTGCCGTCAGCGCCTATCTGAAAGTCATCAGCGATGACGAGATTTTGGAGCACGTCAGGGGTCTCGAAAAGCTGTTCACCCGCCGCCTTCTGGCCATCGCGCAGAAACATCCAAGCGTGCAGCGCCTGGCGGGGCAGGGGCTGCACTGGACCGTGGAGTTGCACGGGCCGGACTGGCGCTCCTGGCATGCCGACACCACCGAGGTGCCGATTGCCTCGCGCGTCGCGGAGCGGGCGCTGGAGGCGGGCGCCGTGATCGGGACCAGCGGCGAGCAGACTTCCCTGTTCCTCGCGCCGCCACTCGTGATTTCCGAGCATGAGGCCGGGCAGCTTCTGGACGCGCTGGACCACGGTCTCGATATTGCGGATGAGGAGCAGACATGAGGATGGAGCGTGCAGCGCACACGATGCCGATGTGCAGGCGCCGGCTGGCAAGTCCGGGCGATGCTGCGTTATGCTGCGCGCGCCGGCACGTGCTTGAAACTGTAGCTTAGCTCAAAGACATCACCAGGAAATCGCTGATGCGTATCGTCAATGTTGCCGCCGCCCAGATGGGCCCGATCCAGAAAGCGGACAGCCGCGAGGCCGTGGTCAAGCGCATGATCGCGCTGATGGATGAGGCCAAGAGCAAGGGCGCCGACCTAATCGTCTATCCGGAACTGGCGCTCACGACCTTCTTTCCGCGTTGGTACGTGGAGGACCGGGCCGAGTTCGACAATTGGTTCGAGCGCGAGATGCCGAACGCGGCGACGAAACCGTTGTTCGAGCGCGCGGCGCAGCACCAGATGGCGATGAATTTCGGCTATGCGGAGCTGACGCCGGACGGGCATCATTTCAACACTGCTGTTCTCACCGACAAATCCGGCAAGATCGTCGGAAAATATCGCAAGATCCATCTGCCGGGCCATGTGGAATACGACACCAAGCGCTCGCACCAGCATCTGGAGAAGCGCTATTTCGAGCCGGGCGATCTCGGCTTCAATGTCTGGCGCGAGCTGGGCGGCATCATCGGCATGGCCATCTGCAACGACCGGCGCTGGCCCGAGACCTATCGCGTGATGGGCCTGCAGGGCGTCGAGATGGTGCTGATCGGCTACAACACGCCGTCGGTGAATGCGGAGAGGAGCGATGAAGGCGTCGAGAAACGGTTGTTCCATAACCGCCTCTCGGCGCAGGCCGGCGCCTATCAGAACGCGACCTGGGTTGTCGCGGTGGCCAAGGCCGGTAACGAGGACGGACACCCGCTGTTCGGCGGCAGCCTGATCGTCGATCCCAACGGCGAGATCGTCGCCGAAGCGAAGACGGAGGAGGACGAACTGCTGGTCCATCCTTGCGACCTCAATGCCACCACCTTCGGCAAGACCACGATCTTCAATTTCGCGCAGCACCGCCGCATCGAGCATTACGGCCTGATCACCAGCCGTACCGGCGCGGTGCCGCCGCCGGAGACGTGACGTCGATGACTGGCCAGAGCACATCCGGCATATCCTTGCGCGAGCTCGATCCGCGCGACCGCTACAAGCTGCTCTGCGGCGTGGTGGTGCCGCGGCCGATTGCGCTGGTGACGACGCTCGATGCCAACGGGGCGGTCAACGCCGCGCCGTTCAGCTTCTTCAACGTGTTTTCGGAGACTCCGGCGCTGATCGTGCTCGGGCTTCAGCACAAGCCGGATCACAGCCCGAAGGACACCACCCGCAACATCCATCGCGACGGCGAGTTCGTCGTTCACATGGTTGATGAGGCGCTCTCCGCGGCGATGAATGACTGCGCGGTCGATTTCCCGTCCGGTGACAGCGAGGTCGCCGCGGCAGGGCTGGCGACGCTTCCCTCTGTAGACGTGAAGGTGCCGCGCCTCGCCGCGGCACCCTTTGCGCTCGAATGCCGGCGCCATGTCGCCCTAAATTTTTCGCCCGATCGCGAACTGCTGGTCGGCGAGGTGCTCCGGGTTCACGCCCGCGAGGGCCTCGTCGACGAGGCCAACATGTATGTCGATCTCGACGCCTACCGGCCGATCGGCCGCATGTTCGGCAATCTCTACACGACGCAGCGGGATACGTTCGCGCTTGTCCGGGAGAGCCACGCGCAATGGCTCGCGCGGCAGGACGCCAAAGAGCTGAAGGACGCCTAGTGGTTCGAGAACTGCACCGTACCCAGCGCCATGGTGACGGCCGCCTGTGTCGGGTCGATCACGGCAATGCCGAGCGCCTCTTCCAGCGGGCGGCGGTGCCGTGCCATGCCGGCGCAGCCCATCACGATGGCACGGGCGCCGTCCTCGTCGCGCAGCGCGCGGCCGACCTCGATCATCTTCGCCAGCGTGCCTTCGCCCGAGGCGGTTTCCGCGACGCTCATGTTGAGCGGCCGCTCGCCGGCGAGCCGTTCGGTCAGTCCCATCTGCCTGAGATAGCGCATGTGACGTGGGATCGAGCGCTGGGCGATCGCGATGACGCCAAAGGTTTCGGCGCGAGCCAGTGCGGTCAGCACGCCGCACTCGGCGATGCCGAACACGGGGCGGTCGGTGCCTTCGCGACAGACCTGAAGCCCGGGATCGCTGTAACAGGCGATGACAAAGGCAGCCGAGCTGTTGTCGCCCTCGACCAGCCGGCGCAGCGGCATGGCGACGCCGTCGACATCGGCCTGGCTTTCAATGCCGAACGGACCCTCGGCCAGCGTCTGGCAGACCAGCTCCGGCCCGCCCTCGAAACCGAGCGGCTTCAGCGCGTCCTCCAGCCCTTGGGTAACGACAGGGTTGGAGTTCGGATTGATGACGAGAATGCGCGGTCGGGACATGCTGGTCTTCCTGCAAAATTTCGATCACTTGCCTTAAGCCTATCATGGAGTGCCTCATGACTGAACCCGCTTACGACCTGATCATTCGCGGCGGACGCGTCGCGACGACAACCGACGTCTTTGAAGCCGATGTCGCCATCTCCGGCGAGACCATCGCCGCTATCGGGCGCGGGCTTCCGTCCGCGAAGCGCGAGATTGATGCCCGCGGCAAGCTGGTGCTGCCAGGCGGCGTCGACAGCCACGCCCATATCGAGCAATTGTCCGCTGCCGGCATCATGAACGCCGACACCTTCGAGAGCGCGACCGTCTCGGCCGCCTTCGGTGGCACGACCACGGTGATCCCGTTTGCCGCCCAGCATGTCGGCATGAAGCTGCCGCAGGTGGTGGAGGATTATCACGCCCTCGCCAAGAAAGGCGCCGTGATCGACTACGCCTTTCACATGATCATTGCGGATGCGACCAAGGAAACGGTCGAGGAGCACATTCCGGCGCTGGTGAAGCAGGGCCATGCCTCGATCAAGATTTTCATGACCTACGACCGGCTCAAGGTCGACGACGAGCCGCTGCTGGACATCCTTCTTGCCGCGCGCCAGTCCGGCGCGATGTTGTGCGCCCATGCCGAAAACCACGGCATCATCGCCTGGATAGTGAAGCGCCTGCTCGCGCGCGGCTACACCATGCCGAAATACCACGCCGTCAGCCACGCCCGCGTGTCGGAGGCGGAAGCCTTTACCCGGCTGATCGGCATGGCGGCGCTGATCGACCAGCCCATCATGATCTTCCACGTCTCGACCGCCGAGGGCGCCAAGGTCATCCGCGACTCGCGCGGGCAGGGATTGAAGGTGTTCGCGGAGACCTGTCCGCAATACCTCTTCCTCACCGCTGCCGATCTCGACAAGCCCGGGGTGGAGGGCGCCAAGTGGATGTGCAGCCCGCCGCCCCGTACGCATGCCGACCAGGAGGCGTTGTGGCAGGCGCTGTCGCTCGGCGATCTCCAGACCATCTCGTCGGATCACGCGCCGTATCGCTATGACGAGACCGGCAAGCTGCGCGCCGGCCCCAATCCGAACTTCAAGCAGGTCGCGAATGGCCTGCCGGGATTGGAGCTGCGCCTGCCGCTGCTGTTCGACGCGATGGTGTCGAACGGGCGGCTGGGCCTGGAAAAGTTCGTCGAACTGACGTCGACGGCGCCGGCCAAGATTTACAATCTGCATCCGCGCAAGGGCTCGATCGCGGTCGGCGCCGATGCCGATATTGCAATCTGGGATCCTAATCGCGAGGTCGAGATCGCCGATGAGATGATGCACGACCTTGCCGGCTACACGCCGTTTGCAGGCCGCAAGCTGAAGGGCTGGCCGGTGTCGGTGCTGTCGCGTGGCCGAGTGATCATCGATGGCAACAAGTGCCTCGCGAGCGCAGGCAGCGGCCAGTTCCTGGCACGCAGCGGCGGCGAGGCGGCCATGCCGACGGGGCGGCTCGTGGCCGACATGGATCCCGAGCGCAATTTCGGAGCGAAGCTACTGTGACGGTGGATCGCGCGCGATGAAGATCGTCATCTTCGGCGGCACCGGCTTTGTCGGGCTCAATGTTGCGGAGGCGCTGCTCGCGCGCGGCCATGACGTGACGCTGTACGACCGTGCAGAGTTGCCGCCATCCGCGCGGCGGTCTCTTGCCGACTACGGCGCACGGCTCAAAGCGGTGCGGGGCGATATCACCGACGCAGATGCCATCGATGCCCTCATCGCCGAAGGAGTTGATGCGATCGTGCTCGGCGCGGCCATCACCGCCGGTGATGAACTGGAGAGGGCATCGACCGCGCGCGTTCTCGAGATCAACGTGATGGCGCAGATCCCGATCCTGCTCTCCGCGATCCGGCATGGCGTGCGCCGGGTCGTCAATCTCTCCTCGGCATCGGCCTATGGCGCCGCGGGCGCGCGGGTCGAGATTCTGGACGAGGACACGCCTTGCGATCCGGTCTCGTTCTACGCGATCAGCAAGTTCACATCGGAGCGATCGGTTGCGCGTCACGCCGAGCTCTTCGGCGGTGATTTCCTAAATGTGCGGCTGAGCGCGCTATTCGGACCGTGGGAGCGACCGAGTTCCGTGCGCGACACGCCAAGCCTCCAGTTCCAGATCTTGGCCGCGTTCGCGCGCGGCGAGCCGGCGATCATGCCTGAAGCGGGCATGCGGGATTGGATCTACGCGCCGGATGCGGCCGAGGCCGTCGCACTGCTGATCGAAGCCGAGCGGCCGCGCCACCGGCTCTACAACATCTCCCGCGGAGAACTTTGGCCTGCGCTGCAATGGGGCGAGGCCTTTGCGGCGTTGCATCCCGGCCTGGAGTGCCGGGTCGCGGCGCCCGGCGAGAAAACCGTCATCAAGCTGCATGGGCCCTATCGCGCGCCGCTGTCGGTGAACCGGATGGCGGATGAATTCGGCTGGCGCGCGCAGTTCGGCTGCGCCGAGTCGGGGGCCGCGATGAGTGCCTGGTTGACGCAGCACAAGGAGTGGATCTGACATGCGGCTGCAGGGGCGCACGGCCATCATCACGGGCGCAGGCTCCGGCATCGGCCGCGCCAGTGCAAAGCTGTTCGCGGAAGAGGGCGCACGTCTTGCTCTGGTCGATCGCGATCCAGCCGGACTTCAGGAAACGTTGAGCTTGGTCGGCGAGGCAACGACGCATATTGGCGACGTCGGCGATGCCGATTTCGCCGAGGCGGTGGCAAATGATGTGGTAGCACGGCACGGCCAGCTCGATATCCTGATGACTGCCGCTGGCTTCTCCTGTGGCGGCACCGTGTTGACAACGGACCCCGCCGATTGGGATGCGGTGTTCCGCACCAATGTCGGCGGCACCTGGCTGTGGGCGAGGGCAGCCGTGCCGCAGATGCAGCGGCAGAACAGCGGTTCGATCATCACGCTGACGTCGCAGCTTGCGATTGCCGGCGGCAAGGGCAACAGTGCCTATATCGCCGCCAAGGGCGCGATTGTCAGCCTGACCCGGACGATGGCGGTGGATTTCGCGGCGGACGGCATTCGCGTCAACGCGATCGCGCCCGGTGCGATCGACACGCCGATGCTTCGCCGCAGCTTTGCGCGCCACGCCAATGCGGACGAGGTGCGCGAAGCCTCCCGCGACCGCCATGCCATGAAGCGGTTCGGCCAGGCCGATGAGATCGCGCAGGCCGCGCTCCACCTCGCAAGCGATGCCTCCTCGTTTACGACCGGGACCGTGATGGTGGTCGACGGAGGCTGGCTCGCGGCATGAGTGATGCGCTGACAGAGCTGGAAGCGAACGTTCGCGCCGATCTCGCGCGGATCGCGCATCCCGGTGCCGCCTGGCTCGAACCGAAGACGGGACCGGATGGCAAGCCGGCGCTGGATGTGCTCGTGATCGGCGCCGGCCAATCCGGCATCGCCATCGGCTTCGGCCTGCTGCGCTCCCGCGTCAGCAACATCCTGCTGCTGGACAAGGCCGAGGAGGGGAAGGAGGGGCCATGGCTCACCTATGCCCGCATGCCGACGCTGCGCAGCCCGAAGGACTATACGGGACCTGACCTCGACATCCCCAGCCTGACCTATCAATCCTGGCATGAGGCCCGCTTCGGCACGGAGAGCTGGCAGACACTCGACCTGATCCCGCGCGGCCACTGGGCTGAGTATCTGCTCTGGCTGCGGCGCACAGTCGGCTTGCCGGTGCGCAACGGGAGCGAGCTTCTGGAAATCCGGCCGGCGCGGGATGGTTTGCTGGCCGCACGCGTGAAACGTGGCGATGGCGTCGAGACACTCCATGCGCGCAAGATCGTGCTTGCGACGGGGCAGGAGGGGATGGGGAACTGGATGATCCCCGAGCCGCTGAGCCATCTGCCCATGAGCTCGGTCGCAACCGTCGCCGACGACATCGACTTCGAAAACCTTCGCGGCAAGCGCGTCGCCGTGATCGGTGCCGGCGCATCTGCCTTCGACAACGCAGCAACCGCGCTGGAAGCGGGCGCGGCGGAGGTGCACCTGCTGTGTCGTCGTGCGCAGATCCAGCTGATCCAGCCCTATCGCTGGCTGACTTTCCGCGGCTTCCTCCGCCATCTCAGCGATCTCGACGACGCCTGGCGGTGGCGCTTCATGCGCACCATCCTCGACATGCGCGAAGGCTTTCCGCAGGCAACTTACGATCGCTGCGCAAATCACGCCAATTTCACATTGCACGAGGGCGCCCCGATCGAGGCGGCCCGCGAGACCGATCGTGGTGTGGAATTGCAGACGCCGCGCGGCGCCATACCTGCGGATTTCGTCATCTGCGGCACCGGCATCGACATGGATTTTTCCGGCCGTGGCGAGTTGCGCGCATTTGCCGGCAATATCGCAACCTGGGCCGACCGCTACCAGCCCCCGGAGAGCGAGCGCAGCGCGCGGCTCGGTCGCTTTCCCTATCTCGCCGACGATTATGCCTTCACCGAGCGTGTCGCGGGCGATACGCCGTGGATCTCGAATATCCATCTCTTCGCCATCGCCTCCACCATGAGTTTCGGTCCGTCGGGATCGTCGATCAACGCGATGACGACCGCGGCGCCGAAGCTGGTGAATGGCCTGACGCGCGGCCTGTTTCGTGCCGATGTCGAACGGCATTGGGCCTCGCTTCGCGCCTATGACGTGCCGCAGGCCGTGGTGACGCGGCCAGCGCGAAACTTGGAGGAATCGCGATGATCGTCCATGCGCCGCCGCGACAAAGCGTCCACAAGAGCGCATCAAGAGACTGGCGCGCAACTTGCTTCTTTCTTAACCTGTCCTGTCGGCGTTCTTGTCGAAAATTTTGGGGAAAACGAATGCGTTTTGTGTCTTTCAGGATGGCATCCTCCGTGCTCGCCACCACTGCGCTTCTGCTTGTCGCCGCTGCGCCTGCGCAAGCGCAAACCAGGGCGGAGACGCTGCGCTATGTCACCGGTGCATCGGTCAACACGCTCGATCCCAACATCCCGGGCTCGACGCGGGAATCCTTCGCACTGAGCATGAGCACTTACGACCGCCTTGTGGCGTTCGGCCGCAAGCAGCTCAACGGCAAATGGGTGTTCGATCTCGACAAGATCACCGGCGAGCTCGCCGAATCCTATGACGTCAGTCCGGACGGACTGAAGCTGACGTTCCGTCTGCGCAAGGATGCCAAGTTCCAGGACGGCTCGCCCGTGACCGCCGAGGACGTCAAATGGTCGCTGGATCGCTGCGTCACCGCGCCGATCCTCGGCAAGGCACAATTGCTGACGGGATCATTGACGTCGGCTGACCAGTTCAAGGTGATTGACCCCCTCACGATCGAAGTGACGCTGCCGAAACCCGACAAGCTCGCGCTGCCGAATCTCGCGACCGTCTACCCGCTGATCATCAACTCGAAGGTCGCCAAGGAGCATGCGACCCCGGAAGACCCCTGGGCCACGGCGTGGCTGAAGGAGCACACCGCCGGCAGCGGTGCCTATGTCATCGAGAGCTTCAAGCCCGGCGAGCAAGTGATCATCAAGCGCAACGAGGATTGGAACCGCGGCTCGCCCGACAAGCCGGCGTTCTTCAAGCGCGTAATCGTGCAGTCCGTGCCGGAGCCCGCGACCCGCGCCAATCTTGTCGAGCGTGGCGATGCCGATCTCGTCGTTGATCTCCAGGCCAGCGACGTGCAATCGCTCGAAGCCAAGGGCAAGCTCAAGGTGATCTCGACGCCGCAATACAATTCGATCACCTTCGTCTCGATGAACAACCAGATCCCGCCTTTCGACAACGTCAACGTCCGCCGCGCCGTCGCCTTCGCGCTGCCCTATGAGGACATGTTCAAGGCTGCCCTGTTCGGTCGCGGAGCCCCGCTGTTCGGTGCGACTTGGCCGGATGGCAAGCCGTTGAACGGCATCTATCCGTTCCAGGCGCCGGTGAAGACCGATCTCGACAAGGCGAGGGAGTATCTGAAAGCTGCTGGACTCCCGGAGGGTTTTTCGACCACCTTCAGCTTCAACGTCGGCCAGGCCTCGACCGCCGAGCCGATGGCGGCCCTCGTGAAGGAATCGCTTGCCAAGATCGGGATCAAGGTCGACATCCAGAAGCTGCCGGACGCGCAGATGTCGACGCAGATCAACGAGAAGAAGCTGCCCTTGTTCACGGAAGGCATCGTCGCCTGGCTGCCCTCGACCGATTACTTCTACCGCAACTTCTACACGGGCAATCAGCGCTGGAATTACAGCTCGATCAACAATCCGGAGCTGGCGACGATCGCGCAGGAAGCGCGCTTCGAGCCCGACAAGGCCAAGTACGAGGAGGATGGCCGCAAGCTCAACGCGATCCATTTCAGCGAGATGCCGCAGATCCCGCTGTGGCAGCCGAACCAGGACGCCGTGATGGCCTCGTCGATCGAGGGCTATACCTACGAGTTCCATCGCCAAGTGGATTATCGGGACGTCAGCCGCAAGTGATCTCGACATGCAAGGGCTCTGAATGGTGATGACAGTTCTTGGTGCGACGGTGGCGCGGGCGGGGAGGCGGCTTCTGTCGTCGCTGCCGGCGTTGTTCGGCGTGCTGGTCTTCACCTTTCTACTGATGCGGGTCCTCCCCGGAGATCCCGCGGTGTTCTTCGCCTCGGGGCCCAATGCCGGCAAGGAAGAGATCGAGCAGATCCGCAAGCAGATGGGGCTCGACAAGTCGGTGCCGGAGCAGCTCGTGTTCTATCTGTCCGATATCGGGCGCGGCAATCTCGGCCGCTCCATGATGACCGGCCAGCCGGTCCTGAAGGACCTTCGCGAACGGCTGCCGGCCTCGCTGGAGCTCACCTTCACGGCGCTGCTGATCGCGCTGATCGCGGCGGTCCCGCTCGGCGTGGTCGCAGCCTTGAAACCGGGATCGCTGGTCGATCACGGCGTGCGGCTGTTCTGTGCGCTCGGCGTCTGCGTGCCGACCTTCGTCTCGGGCCTGCTGCTGATCTATGTGTTCTACTATCTGCTCGGTCTTGCGCCTGATCCGACCGGGCGGATCGACGTCTTCACCTCACTGCCGCCGCAGCGCACCGGGTTCCTGTCGATCGATTTCCTGATCGCGGGGGACATCGAAGGCTGGTGGGCGGCCTGCAAGCAGTTGATCCTGCCGGCGCTGAGCATGGCCCTGTTCGTCATCGCGCCGCTGGCGCGGATCACACGTGCCTCGATGCTGGTCTCGCTCGGTAGCGATTTCGTGCGCACCGCGCGCTCCGTCGGATTGTCCTGGCAGAAGGTCGTCGTCACCTATGCGCTGCGCAATGCGATCCTTCCCGTCATCACCATTGCCGGCATCGTGTTCTCGACGATGCTTGGCGCCAATGTCCTGGTGGAGAAGGTGTTCTCCTGGCCGGGCGTTGCCTCCTACGCGCTCGATGCGCTGCTGTCGTCCGACTATGCGCCGGTGCAGGGTTTTGTGCTGCTGATGGCTGGCATCTTCGTGCTGGTCAATCTGGTCGTCGATATCTGCTACGGCATCGCCGATCCCAGGGTGTCGATCGGATGACCAGCGCAACCCTCCGCCATTCGGTCTGGATTTTGCGCGGCAACCCGCTGACCGGCGTCGCCGCGGCCGGTGTCCTGCTGTTCGTCCTGGTCGCGATCTTCGGACCGTGGCTCGTGCCCTATGATCCCATCGTCTCCAATGTCTCGGAGGCCTTGCAGCCGCCGAGCGCGGCGCACCTTGCCGGCACCGACCAGCTCGGGCGCGACGTGTTCAGCCGCCTCGTCGTTGCGGCACGGCTCGACCTCGCCATCGCGGTCTCGGCGGTCGGCATCTCCTTCGTGATCGGCGCCGTCGTGGGCTCGTTCTGCGGCTATGCCGGCGGCAGGCTCGACCGCTCGGTCGGCCGCTTCGTCGATGTCATGATGGCCTTTCCGCTGTTTGTGCTGGCGATGGCGATGGTTGCGGCGCTCGGCAACCGGATCGAGAACATCGTGATTGCGACCGCGATCATCAATCTGCCCTTCTACATCCGCTTCGCCCGTGCCGAGGTCAACGTCCGGCGCAATGTCGGCTGGGTGGAGGCGGCGCGTTCCTCCGGCGAGAGCCATTTCTCGGTGGTGCTGCGTTTCCTGTTGCCGAACATCCTGCCGGCGATGGCGGTGCAAATCTCACTCAACCTCGGCTGGGCGATCCTGAACGCCGCCGGTCTTTCCTTCATCGGCCTTGGCGTCAAGCCGCCGACCCCGGAATGGGGCATCATGGTCGCGGAGGGGGCGCGCTTCATCTCGACGGGGCGGTGGTGGCTGGTGGCCTTTCCGGGCCTCGCGTTGATGATGGCCGTGCTGTGCTTTAACCTCCTCGGTGACGGGATGCGGGACATTCTCGATCCGCGCATGCGCACATGAGCGAGGAATTGCTCAGGATCGACGACCTCCACGTCGAATTCTCGACGCGACGAGGGATGGTCGAGGCCGTGCGCGGTGTGACGCTCACGGTCGAAGCCGGCGAGATGCTTGGCCTCGTCGGCGAAAGCGGCTCTGGCAAGTCGGTCACCGGTTTTGCCACGACGCGGCTGCTCGATGCGGCCGGCCGCGTCACCGCAGGCAAGATACTGTTTCGCGGGCAGGACGTCACAAAACTCAGGGGTGACGATCTCCGGCAGCTCCAGGGCGCCGCGATGTCGATGATCTTCCAGAACCCGCGGGCGGCGCTCAATCCGATCCGCGCGATCGGTTTGCAGATCGCGGACGCGATCCTCACGCACAAGCGGATATCGAAGGATGCCGCCCGCGCCGAAGCGCTGGAGCTGTTGCGCGCCGTCCAGATCCGCGACCCCGAGACGCGGATGAACGCCTATCCGCACGAACTCTCGGGCGGCATGTGCCAGCGTGTCATGATCGCGATCGCGATTTCCTGCAATCCCGCGCTGTTGATCGCCGATGAGCCGACGACCGGACTCGATGTCACCACGCAGAAAGTGGTGATGGACCTCCTGGCGGAGATTGCCGCCGCGCGCGGCATGGCGACGATCCTGATCACGCACGATCTCGGGTTAGCGGCGCGATATTGCCGCCGTATCGCGGTGATGGAACGCGGCCGCATCGTCGAAGAGGCAAGCCCCAGGACGCTCTTCGGCGCGCCGCAGCACGCCTATACCAGGCGTCTGGTGGCGGCGTCGCCAACCGCGACCTCCCGGATTGAGGATCTCGTGACGGAAGAGGAGCGGGAAGGCTACGCGGCTGTCATCGGCAGGCCCAGACGGGAGCCCGTCCACGGGACTCCGCCGCTGCTGGAAGTGCGCAAGCTCGCAAAACGCTTCGACGAGGGCGCTGCGGCGGTGGCGGACTTCTCGATGACGATGGCCGGCGGCGAGAGCGTCGGCCTCGTCGGTGAATCCGGCTCCGGCAAGAGCACGACGTCGCGCATGATCTGCCGCCTGATCGACCCGAGCGAGGGCGAGATCGTGTTCGACGGCCAGGCGATCGGCCATGTGGCGTCGCGCGACTTTCACCGCTCGCAGTTCCGCAAAGATATCCAGATGGTGTTCCAGGACCCGAACGAGAGCCTCAATCCGCGCTTCACCGCCTTCGACTGCATCGCCCATCCCCTGATGCGGCTCGATCGTATGCGTGGGGGCGATGCGCTGCGCAAGCGGGTGGAAGACTGCGCCGATCGCGTGGGGCTGCCGCTGGATCTGTTGCCGCGCTTTCCGCATCAGCTCTCCGGCGGCCAGAAGGCGCGCGTCGGCATCGCCCGCGCCATCGCCTGCCGGCCGCGCCTTCTGGTGCTGGACGAGCCGACCGCTGCGCTCGACGTCTCCGTTCAGGCCGTGGTGCTGCAACTGCTCGACCGCCTGCGGCGCGAGAACGACATCGCGCTGCTGTTCGTCAGCCACGATCTCAACGTGGTGCGGATGCTCTGCGACCGCACCATCGTGCTGCGCAATGGCGGCATCGTGGAGCAGGGCGAGAGCCGGGCGTTGTTCGACAATCCCAAGACCGACTACACGCGCAAGCTGGTCGAGGCGATCCCGCATATCGAGACCGGCCCGGTGCTGGCGGCCGCGCTTTGAGGTCTCGACTGGCCCAGCTAGTGCGGATATCGCGCTGGCGAAGGTCTGGTTAGTGGCATACCATTTGCACGCCAATGAGCTCTGGTTTCACCTGTTCTTGGCCAACGATGGCCGGCATCACGGCACTATTGGGAGGATTTCATGGATCGCAGGACCGTATTGAAGGGACTGGCCGGCGCGGGCGGTCTGGCATTGAGCGGCCTCTCGGCCCCTGCGATCGCACAAGGCGCCTCCGCGCGCACCCTGCGCTTCGTGCCGCAAGCAAATCTCGCCAATTTCGACCCGATCTGGGGCACGCAATATGTCGTGCGCAATGCCGCCGCGCTGGTCTGGGATACGCTCTACGGCGTCGATTCCGCGCTGCAGCCGCAGCGGCAGATGGTCGAGTCCGAGGAAGTGACCGACGACGGCACCACCTGGACGTTCAAATTGCGGCCGGGGCTCAAATTCCACGACGGCGAGCCGGTGCTGAGCAAGGACGTCGTTGCGAGTCTCACTCGCTGGGCGGCACGCGATCCGATGGGGCTGATGCTCAAGGCGCTGCAGCAGGAACTCACCGCTGTCGACGACCGCACCTTCAAATGGGTGCTGAAGCAGCCGTTCCCGAAGATGCTCTACGCGCTTGGCAAGAACAATTCGCCTTGCGCCTTCATCATGCCGGAGCGCATTGCGCAGACCGACCCGTTCAAGCAGATCGGCGATTATGTCGGCTCGGGGCCGATGAAGTTCGCCAAGGCTGAGTGGGTCCCGGGCGCCAAAGCCGTGTTCGAAAAATTCGCCGACTATGTGCCGCGGCAGGAGAAGGCATCGTGGCTCGCCGGCGGCAAGCAGATGCTGCTCGACCGCGTCGAATGGATCGTGATGCCGGATCCGGCGACCGCCGCGGCCGCGTTGCAAAACGGCGAGATCGACTGGTGGGAGAACCCCATCGCGGACCTCGTCCCGGTCCTGAAGAAGAACAAGAACATCAGCGTCGACATCGGCGATCCCCTCGGCAATGTCGGCTCGTTCCGCATGAACTTCCTGTATCCGCCCTTCAACGACGTGCGGGCGCGGCGCGCAGTGCTGATGGCGATGAGCCAGGAAGACTATATGCGTGCGCTCGTCGGCGACGACAATTCGCTGTGGAAGTCGCTGCCGGGCTTCTTCACGCCCGATACGCCGCTCTACACCGAGGCGGGCGGCGAAGTCTTGAAGGGCAAGCGCGATCTCGACGCCGCCAAGAAGCTGCTCGCGGAGAGCGGCTATTCCGGCCAACCGGTGACGTGCCTGGTGGCGCAGGACCAGCCGATCACCAAGGCGTTCGGCGATGTGACCGCCGATCTCTTGAAGCAGCTCGGCATGAATGTCGATTTCGTCGCGACCGATTGGGGCACGGTCGGCTCCCGCCGCGCGCAGAAGACGCCGCCCGGACAGGGCGGCTGGAACATGTTCCACACCTGGCATGCGGGCTCGGACTGCATCAATCCGGCGCCCTACACCGCCATTCGCGCCAACGGCGACAAGGCGTGGTTCGGCTGGCCGAGCAGCCCCGGCACCGAGAAGGAGGTCACGTCCTGGTTCGAGGCCAAGAACCTCGACGAGGAGAAGGCCGCGGTCGCTCGCCTCAACAAGGTCGCGCTCGAGGACGTCGTCTACGCGCCGACCGGCTTCTTCCTCAGCTACACGGCCTGGCGCAAGAACGTCTCCGGCATCACGAAAGGGCCGCTGCCGTTCTTCTGGGGCGTGTCGAAATCCGCATGACCCTGCGCTGAAGCCAGATGCTCTCCTACATCCTCCGGCGTATCGCCTCGACCTTGCCCGTGATGGCGATCGTCGCGCTGTTCGTGTTCAGCCTGCTCTACATCGCGCCGGGGGATCCCGCCGTGGTGATCGCGGGCGATCAGGCAAGTCCGGAGGATGTGGAGCGCATCCGTCAGAGCCTCGGGCTCGACCGACCCTTCCTGATCCAGTTCGGCAGCTGGGTCTGGCGCATTCTGCACGGCGATCTCGGCACCTCGATCTTCACCAATCTGCCGGTCTCGACCATGATCGGCCAGCGTCTCGGGCCGACGCTGTCGCTGATGATTGTCACGCTCCTGCTCACGATCGTGGTCGCGGTGCCGCTCGGCGTGCTGGCGGCCTGGAAGGCGGGAAGCCTGATCGACCGGGCCATCATGGCCTTTGCCGTGTTCGGCTTCTCCCTGCCGGTCTTCGTCGTCGGCTATGTCCTCGCCTACGTCTTTGCGCTGGAGCTCGAATGGCTTCCCGTGCAGGGCTATACGCCGCTCGCCCAGGGCCTCTGGCCCTGGCTGCAAAACCTGATCCTGCCGTCGATCGCACTCGGCTGTGTCTACATCGCGCTGATCGCGCGTATCACGCGCGCCACCATGCTCGAAGTGCTGCAACAGGATTATATCCGCACCGCGCGCGCCAAGGGCCTCGGGCAGGGCGGCATCCTGTTCGTCCACGCGCTGAAGAACGCGGCAGTGCCGATCGTCACGGTGATCGGGATCGGCATTGCGCTTCTGATCGGCGGCGCGGTCGTCACGGAAAGCGTGTTCGCGATTCCCGGCCTCGGCCGGCTCACGATCGACGCGATCCTGCGCCGCGATTATCCCGTCATCCAGGGCATCGTGCTGCTGTTCAGCTTCGTCTACGTCCTCGTCAATCTGATGATCGACGTCGTTTATACGCTCGTTGACCCGAGGATCCGCTATTGACCGACACGACCGTCAATCCGCAAGCGCTGCCGGCGGGCTTCGTCCTCGCGCCGCAACTGCCGGAGATTCTTCGGCCCGTCGTGATCCGGCGCGGCTTCATCGGCCTGCTGCGGGGCCATCCCACCGTCGCCATCGGTGGCACGTTGCTGCTGATACTCGTCCTGATCGCGATTTTTGCGCCTTATCTTGGCACGGTGGATCCGACCGCACTTGCGCCGGCCAAGCGCACCCGCGCGCCGTCGGCGCTTTACTGGTTTGGCTCCGACGTGCTCGGTCGCGACATCTATTCACGCGTGCTGTTCGGCGCGCGCGTCTCGCTCACGGTCGGCTTGTCCGTTGCGATCTTCGCCTCCGCGGCCGGTCTCGCCATCGGCATCGTCTCCGGCTTCATCCGCTGGGCCGACGGCATCTTGATGCGCTTCATGGACGGCCTGATGTCGATCCCGCCGATCCTGCTGGCGATCGCGCTGATGGCGCTGACACGCGGCAGCGTCGGCAACGTCATTCTGGCGATTACGGTTGCCGAAATCCCGCGGGTTTCCCGTCTTGTCCGTAGTGTGGTGCTGTCGCTGCGCGAGCAGCCTTACGTGGATGCAGCGGTAGCCTGCGGCACGCGCGCACCGATGATCATCCTGCGCCACATCCTGCCGAACACGCTGGCGCCGATGCTGATCCAGGCGACTTACATTTGCGCCAGTGCGATGATCACGGAAGCGATCCTGTCCTTCATCGGCGCGGGAACGCCGCCGACCATTCCGTCCTGGGGCAACATCATGGCCGAGGGGCGGGCGCTGTGGCAGGTCAAGCCCTACATCGTGTTCTTTCCGGCGGCGTTCCTGTCGGTCACCGTGCTCGCCGTCAATCTGCTCGGCGATGGCCTTCGCGATGCGCTCGATCCGCGCATGGCCAAGAGCCTCTGATGGCGAGGGGCTGATCGCGATGGCACTGCTTGAAGTCGAAAACCTCCAGACCCACTTCCGCACGCCCAGCGGCATCAACCGCGCGGTGGAAGGCGTGTCGTTCCATGTCAACGAGGGCGAGACGCTCGCCATCGTCGGTGAGTCCGGTTGCGGCAAGTCGGTGACCTCGATGTCGCTGATGCGGCTGATCCCGGAACCGTCCGGCAGGATCGCCGGCAGCATCCGCTTCGCGGGCAAGGACCTGCTGCAAATGTCGGATCGCGAGATGCGCGCGATCCGCGGCAACGACATCTCGATGATTTTTCAGGAGCCGATGACCAGCCTCAATCCGGTCCTGACTGTCGGCCGCCAGATCCGCGAGACGCTGATGATCCACCAGGGCCTGGACAAGCAGGCCGCGGAGGCGCACGCCATTGAGATGTTGATTCTGGTCGGCATTCCCGAGCCGACGCGTCGCGTGCGTGAATATCCGCATCAGCTCTCCGGCGGCATGCGCCAGCGCGTCATGATCGCCATTGCACTCGCCTGCAATCCAAAGCTTCTCATTGCGGACGAGCCGACCACCGCCCTCGACGTGACGATCCAGGCGCAGATCCTGAAATTGATGCTGGATCTCAAGCACCGGGTTGGCGCAGCCATCATCCTGATCACCCACGATCTCGGTGTCGTCGCCGAGATCGCCGAACGCGTCATGGTCATGTATGCCGGCCGCAAGGTCGAGGAGGCGCCGGTGGCGGAACTGTTCCGTTCGCCGCGTCATCCGTATACGCAAGGCCTGCTCGGCGCAGTGCCGCGGCTCGGCTCGTCGCTGACCGGCACGGCGAGACGGCTGGCGGAGATCCCCGGGCAGGTGCCTGATCTGCGCAAGCCCATCGTCGGCTGCGTCTTCGCCGGACGTTGCGCGCTCGCGACCGATCTCTGCCGGCAGTATGCGCCGGGGCTCGAAGAGAAGGGCCCACGTCACGTCGCGGCCTGCCATTATGCGGCCAAGGGAGCGGTCGCGGCATGAGTCCTCCGCTGCTCCAGGTCAACGACCTCAAGAAGCACTTCCCGGTCAAAAAAGGCCTGTTCAGCCGCAAGTCCGAATGGGTCTATGCGGTGGACGGTGTGTCGTTCGAGATCGCGCGCGGCGAGACGCTCTCGCTGGTCGGCGAGTCCGGCTGCGGCAAATCGACGGTCGGCCGTGCGATCCTGCGCCTGTTCGACATCACGGCAGGGCAGGTCATCCTCGACGGCCAGCGTATCGACGACGCTCATCCGAGCACGATGCGTCAGATGCGCCGCCGCGTGCAGGTGGTGTTCCAGGACCCGTTCTCGAGCCTCAATCCGCGCATGCGCGTGCGCGACATCCTGGCCGAGCCGATCCGCAATTTCGGCCTCGCCAAATCCGCGATCGATCTCGAGACACGCGTGGCGGCGCTGATGGACACCGTGCGCCTGCCGCGCGAGGCGCTGAACCGCAGGCCGCACGAATTCTCCGGGGGCCAGCGCCAGCGCATCGGCATCGCGCGTGCGCTCGCCGCCGAGCCCGATCTGATCGTCTGCGACGAGGCGGTGTCGGCGCTCGACGTCTCGGTAAAGGCCCAGATCGTCAATCTGCTGCAGGATCTGCAGCGCGAGTTCGGCCTGGCGCTGCTGTTCATCAGCCATGACCTCGCGATCGTCGAGCACATGACCCATCGCGTCGCGGTGATGTATCTCGGCAAGATCGTCGAGGTGGCGCCGCGCTACGAGATCTTCGCCGCGCCAAAGCATCCTTACACCAAGGCGCTGCTCTCGGCGGTGCCGCTGCCCGAGCCTGGCGCTCAGCGCAATCCCATCATCCTCAAGGGAGACGTGCCGAGTCCGATCAACCCGCCAAGCGGGTGCCGCTTCCACACCCGTTGCCCGCTCGTATTCGATCGCTGCCGGACCGAGGAGCCGACATTGCGCGCGGCTGGACCCGAGCAGTGGGTGGCCTGTCATCTCGAAGAAGGTGCGACGGTGACGAGCGGCTAGCCGTCTGGGCGGTCGCAAAGCTCTGGATCGAGGCGCAGGGGCGTCAATCGGGCGAGGATGACACTCTGCTCCTGTTTTGCCCGACGAGTCAAAAACGTTTGCGACGAAAATTCATGTGTAAAAACAACCTCATTCTACTGTGCATGGGGTTGTTTTCGCGTTTTTTGTTTTAGCCGCCTTCAACCCTGGCGGCGCAGGAAGCCCGTGATCGTGACCTTTTCCCAGATGTCGGCCGCGGCAAACGGATCGGCTTGGTTGAAAGCCTCGACCTCGCTGCGGCCGGGCGCCTCGATCAGGAACAGGCTGCCAATCATCCTCTCGCCGTCGTCGGAGACCAGCGGCCCTGACATCACGATCTTGACGCCGAAGCGCGAGGTGTCGCTCAGGAAAGCCTTGTGGGCGTCGTAATTGGCGAGCCGGATCGGCTGCGCGCCGGCGCGGTCGAGGGCGTGAATGGCGAACAGCATGATGGTCTCCGTTTATATCACGTTTTCTTGGGACGGCCGCGGCTGCGGCCGTCCGGGCTTGTCGTGATGGCGGCGGTTGGTTACTTGCCGCCGAGCTTGCTGGCTTCTTCGAAAGTCGGGCAGCTCCGTTGCTCCAGCGGCACGTCGAACGGCTGGTAATTGTCCTTGGTGATCACGGTCGGCTTCAGCACGATCTCAGCAATGACGGGCTGGTTGCGCAAAGAGCGGATCGCCATCATGGTGCCGAGGCAGCCTTGAAAGAATCCGTTGTAATCGCCGCTCGCGAGCAGCTTGCCGGACTTGATCGCGTCGATCGCTTCCTTGGTGCCGTTGATGCCGATCACCTGGGCCTTGCGGTTGGCGCCGTCGAGGGCCTCGATCGCGCCGACCGCCATGGCGTCGTTGGCGGCGAGCACGCCGTCGATCTGCGCGTTCGACTGCATCAGATTCTCCATCACCTGGAGCGCCTGGAGCCGCTGGTAATTGCCGGGCTGCGAGGCCAGCAGTTTCGCACCGGCGTTTTCCTTCAGCGCGTAGTTGAAGCCGCGGACGCGGTCGACATTGGTCAGCGAGCCCTTGACGCCCTCGATGATGACGATGTTGCCCTTACCGCCGAGCGTCTTGAGCAGGAAGCGCGCGGTCTCGAGCCCGAGGCTGTAATCGTCGGCGCCGACGAAGGACAGGAACTTGCCGCCGGCCGAGCGATCGGTGATGTTGACGACGGGGATCTTGGCCTCGTTGATCTTCTCCACGCCCGGCACCATCGCCTTGTAGTCGACCGGCGTGAAGACGATGGCGCTAGGCTTCTTCACCACGACGTCCTCGATCTGGCTGAGCTGCTCGGGAATGCTGTCGGGCTTGGTCGGGATGTATTGCAGCGTCTTCGCGTTCAGCGTCTTCGCCATGTTGTCCGCGCCGACCCGCACCGTCTGGAAGAACGGATTGGTCTGGTTCTTGGTAAAGACGGCGATGGTCTCGCCATCGGCTCGCGCTTGCGTGGTGAGCGCGGCCGCCATCAGCAGCGGCAGCGCCAAATAACCCAGTGTCTGTTTCATGTTGCCTCCATCCCTCATTTTGCTTGTTGGTCGTTCAAGAGCTCATTGCGCGCGGCGGCGGGTCTTCATGTCGAGCCAGACCGCGAGAATGACGATGATGCCTGTCACCAGCGGCTGCCAGTTGGCGCTGACCGACAAGAGGTTCATGCCGTTCAGCACCAGCGTCAGGATCAGCGCACCGATGAAAGTGCCGAACACGGTGCCGACGCCGCCGAACAGGGAGGTGCCGCCGATCAGCACCGCGGCGATCGCGGGCAGCGTCAGGCTTTCGCCGATGTCGGCCTCGGCCGAATTGAGCCGCGACAGGAAGATGATCGAGGCGAGCCCCGCCATGGTGCCGGAGACGGCGTAGACCAGCAGCAGGCGTCGGGCGACCGGAATGCCGGAGAGCCGCGCCGCGACCGGATTGGCGCCGATCGCGTAGATCTCCTGGCCCCAGATCGTTCGCTGCGCAAACAGCGTTCCGATCCCGAGGAACACCAGCAGCAGATAGACCGGGATCGGCAGGCCGAATAGATAGCCGCTGCCGATCTGGCGGAACCCGGCCGGGAAGCCGTGAAGGGTTTCACCCGCCATGTACCAATAGGTGAGGCCGTTCAGCACCCAGAGCATGCCGTAAGTGGCGATGAAGGAGGGGATGCGCAGCGCGGTGACCATGACGCCGTTGAGGAGCCCAACGATGCCGCCGCAGGCAAGTCCGGTGAGGATGCCGAGCGCCGGCGAGCCGGTCTTGTGGATCACGGTCCCGGCGATGCAGGCGGACAGCGCCACATTGGCGCCGACGGAGAGATCGAGGCCCGCGGTCAGCACCACCAGGGTCAGGCCGGAGGCGATGAAGAAGGTGAGGCTCGCCTGCCTGAGCACATTGAGAATGTTGCCGAGGCTCAGGAAGGAATCGCTGAGCACGGCGAGCACCGCACAAATCAGCAGCGCCGCAAGCAGGCGATAGAACATTTGGATCGCGTCCTGCGACAGGAACGAGCGGGGCGGCGCGATGGCGTCTTTGCTGATGTCGGTCATGCGCGGCTCCGCAGGCCGTCAAGGAAGAGGGCAACGATGACGAGGACGCCGACGCTTGCGACCTGCACCGAGGACGGCAGCGAGATCAGGTTCAGCCCGTTGCGCAGCACGCCGACCGAGAGCACCCCGAGCAGCGTGCCGAGCAGCCAGCCATTGCCGCGCTCGAACGACGTGCCGCCGACGGCGACGGCCGCGATCGCATCGAATTCGAGACCGAGGCCCGCGGTTGGATGCCCGGAATTCATCCGCGCAGTCATCAAGAGGCCGGCGATGCCGGCCATGGCGCCGCCGATCGCATAGACCGCGATCAGCAGCTTGTTCGGTGAGAGGCCGGCGTAGCGCAGCGCCTCGCGGTTGCCGCCGAGCGCGAAGATGTAGGTGCCGAAGCGGGTGTGATAGAGCAGGCCGTGGAAGACCGCGTAGGTCACGAGTGCCATCACGATCGGCACGGGAATTCCCAAAAGCGTCGCCGAATAGATGTCGCGCACGCTGTGGGGGATGCCGACCACGCTCTGGCCGTCGCTGACGATCAGCGATAGGCCCTGCGCCATGCCGAGCGTGCCCAAGGTCGCAACGAAGGGCGGGATGCCCACGATGGCGACCAGCCAGCCATTGGCGAAGCCGAAGGCCGCGCCGACGAGGAGCCCGGCACCGAGGCCGAGCAACATCGAGTGGGTGGTGAGCGAGACGATGGCGACGCAGAGCGAGGTCAGCGTCAGCACCGCGCCCATCGACAGGTCCAGCCCCTCGGTCATGATGATCAAGGTCATCGGCAGCGCGAGCATGGTCAGGATCGTCGACTGCACCAGCACGTTGGAGAGGTTGGCGACCGACAGGAAGCCGGGCGCGATCGTGCTGAACAGCGCGATCAGCAGCACCAGCACGATGGCAACGCCGGGAACCCGTTGCAGCGGATTCGGTTGAGAGACGACCGCGGCCTCACGCATGATGCATCCCCAGTCGCACGATGTTCTCCTCGGTCAGCTCGCTACGCGCGAGATGCCCGGCGATGCGCCCTTCGCGCATCACATAGGCGCGGTCGCAGACGTGGCAGATCTCGACCTGTTCGGACGAGATCATCAGCGCGGCCGCGCCTTCCGCGACAAGGCGGTCGATCAGGGCGAAGATTTCGGCCTTGGCGCCGATGTCGATGCCCCGGGTCGGCTCGTCGAAGATGAAAAGTTTCGAGCCGGCGGCGAGCCACTTGCCGATCACGACCTTCTGCTGATTGCCGCCTGAAAGCAGGCCGACGGTCTGCCGTGCGCTAGGCGTCGCAATGCGTAGCTGACGGATCAGGCCGTCGGCAGTGCGCTGCGCACTGCGCTGGTCGAACAACCCGCTCGGGAACAGTTTTCGCAGCGCCGACACTACCAGATTGTCGCTCACCGATCGCAGCAGCGCGAGACCTTCGCTCTTGCGGCTCTCCGGGATCAGCGCAATGCCGCGGCGGGCGGCGAGGTCGGGCTCACCGGAAATGACTTTGCCGTCGAACACGATCTCGCCTGATGTCACGGGATCGGCACCGAAGATCGCGCGCGCGACTTCGCTGCGACCGGAGCCGACCAGGCCACACAGGCCGACAATCTCACCGCGGCGCACCTCGATGTTGATGTCGGCGATCCCCGTCGATGAACTCAAGGCCTTGACCTCGAGCAGCAGCTCGCCGGGCTTGTCGGCAAAATTGCGCGGGTAGGTCATGTCGACGTTGCGACCGACCATCATGCGGACGAGCTGGTCCGGCGTGACGTCAGCAGGTTTGACGCCGTCGATGCGGCGGCCGTCACGCAGCACGGTGATGCGGTCGCCGAGCGCGAACACCTCCGCCATGCGGTGCGAGATGTAGACGATCGAGACGCCGTCGGCCTTCAGCCGCGCGATCAGCGCGAACAGCAGCTCGGTCTCGCGATCGGATAGCGCCGCAGTCGGCTCGTCCATCACCAGGATGCGGGCGTTCTGGCTGATCGCCTTCGCGATCTCGACCATCTGCTGCTGCGCCACCCCCAGCTTGTCAACGATGGTGGAGGGATCGATGTCAAAGCCGATCGTGCCGAGCACGCGCGCCGCGTCGGCCAAAATCTTGCGGCGATCGATCGTGCCGGGGATGCGGCCCTTCGGCTCGCGGCCGAGAAAAATGTTCTGGGCGATATCGAGATGGGGGACGAGGGAGAATTCCTGGAAGATCACGGCAATGCCGAGCTTCTGCGCGTCCGCGGCCGAGTGGATCGCGACCGGCTCGCCTCTGTAGTAGAACTCGCCGGCATCGGCGCGATAGGCGCCGCACAGCACCTTCATCAGGCTCGACTTGCCGGCGCCGTTCTCGCCCAGCAGCATGTGGACTTCGCCGGGGAAGACGGCAAAGGAGACGTCGTCCAGCGCCTTGACGCCGGGAAACTCCTTACTGATGTCGCGCAGCTCAAGGAGCGGGACAGGTGAGGCGGGCTCGACGGCTAATGCGGCGGTGCTCATGCCTGCGCTCCGCCTGCAAAGATCTTTCCGGGGTTCATCAGTCCGTCAGGGTCGAGCGCGGTCTTGATCGACCGCATCACATCGACGGCCTCGCCGAGCTCGTCGGTGAGATAATCGATCTTGCCGAGCCCAATGCCGTGCTCGCCGGTGCAGGTGCCGTCCATGGCAATCGCGCGGGCGACCATGCGGGCCTGCAGCGCCTTGGCGCCTTCGGCTTCCTCGGGCCTGGCCGGATCGATCAGAATCAGCATGTGGAAATTGCCGTCGCCGACATGCCCGACGATCGGCGCCGTAAAACCGTGCTCGTCCGCGTCGCGCCGGGTATCCGTGAGGCATTCCGCCAGTCGCGAGATCGGCACGCAGACGTCGGTGATCACGGCACGCGCGCCGGGGCGCAGGCCCAGGCCCGCATAGAGCGTGTTGTCGCGGGCGTGCCAGAGCCGGCTGCGATCCTCCGGTGCCTTGGACCAGGCAAAGCCGTGGCCGCCATGGTCGGCGGCGATGGCCTGTGCGGCCTCGGCCTGCTCGGCGACGGAAGTCTCGGAACCATGGAATTCAAAGAACAGCGTCGGGGCTTCGCGATAGCCGAGCTTCGCGTAGGCGTTGATGCCGCGCATCATGACGTCGTCGAGCAACTCGATACGCGCGATGGGGATCGCGGACTGGATCACGGAGATCGCGGTGTCCACGGCGTTGTGCAGGGTGTCGAAGCTGCAAACCGCGGCCGAGATCGCCTGCGGCACGGGATGCACCTTCAGCGTGATTTCGGTGATGAGTCCGAGCGTGCCCTCGGCGCCGACGAACATGCGCGTCAGGTCGTAACCGGCGGCTGACTTGCGCGCGCGTCTGGCGGTCCGGATCACGCGGCCGTCGGCCAGAACCACCTCCAGCGCCATGACGTTGTCCTTCATGGTGCCGTAGCGCACCGCCATCGTGCCGGAAGCTCGCGTGGACGTCATGCCGCCGATCGAGGCGTCGGCGCCGGGATCGATCGGAAAGAAAAGCCCAGTGCCGCGCAGCTCCGCATTGAGCTGCTTTCGGGTGATGCCGGGCTGCACGACGACGTCCATGTCGCTATCGTGCACCGTCAGCACCTTGTTCATGCGTGCGAAGTCGAAGCAGACGCCGCCCGCGACCGCGGCCGCATTGCCTTCGAGCGAGGTCCCGGCGCCGAACGGTACGATGGGCATATTCGCGCCAGCGCACAGCTTGACGATCTCCGCGACTTCCTGCGTGGTTTCAGGGAAGACGACGATGTCGGGCGGCAGGTTGCGATAATGCGACTCGCTCTGCCCATGCTGATCGAGCACGCCACGCGCGACGCTCGCGCGCGGGCCGATCATGCCTGTGAGGCGATCGGCCAATATGCTCGTGCTGACTCGCGGTCCCATTCTTACTCCCTGTCTGGCCCTGTTGTCGGACTCTTGTCTGGTCCGCCGTCGTTCAGCTTAAGCGGCTCTTGCGCTGCTAGCGACCTGCTTCAGGCCGAAATCATAGTTGAGGTGAAAATACTCGATGTCTACCATGCGACCATCGGGCGCACGGCCGGGCGGGCACTGCACAAATTCGCGGATCAGGCTGTCCTTGACGCCGAACACCACGTCGCTGTCGAGATACTGGTCGCCGGCCACGAACACATGGGTCACGAGTTGCTCGAAGCCGGGCGCCGAGATCATGAAATGCACGTGCGCCGGGCGCCAGGGATGGCGGCCCTGGACCGCCAGCATGTCCCCAACTGTGCCGTCATGTGGGATCGGATAGGCAGCCGGCTTGATCGACCAGAAATTGAAGCGGCCGTTC
Organism: Bradyrhizobium sp. 17; assembly: GCF_023073515.1. NCBI lineage: Bacteria > Pseudomonadati > Pseudomonadota > Alphaproteobacteria > Hyphomicrobiales > Nitrobacteraceae > Bradyrhizobium > Bradyrhizobium sp. 17. The sequence goes on from NZ_JADPJQ010000105.1 coordinate 309,225, forward strand.
TGGTCGGTGTGGAAGCGCGCCCGCATCGCAAGATCGCCGATCTTGTCGAGCTGCTGCACGTCGTAATAGCCATCATCGTCGGAATGCCAGACATCCACGACGGCGTCGGCAAGCGGCCGTCCGTCGACGGTCGACACCGAGCCGGTGACGAGCATCGGATCGCCTTCCATCGGGCCGGAGATGTCAGCGCCGTTGTCTTTCTCGGGCGACGCCTGCACGAAGAACGGACCGAGCACCGTGGTTTCGGTGGCGCCTTCCGGCACGGGATGATTGATCGCGTCGACCAGCATGGAGACGCCGAGCGCGTCCGACAGCAGGATGAACTCCTGGCGCTTGTCGTCGCACATGTGGCCGGTGCGGGTCAGGAACTCGATGCCGTATTCCCATTCCTTCTGGGTCGGTCGCACCTCGCGGACGAAGGCATGAAGGTGGCGCACCAGCGCTTCGCTGACCTGCTTGATCCGCGGATCGGTCGCGCCTGCGATCCGATCCAGCACCGCGTCCGTGATCGTGTTCTCGTTGAAATTTCGCATAGGTGCCTCCGTGAATCAGAGTTTGGGCTCGCCAAGGCCGGACAGCCGCTCGAGGTGCTTGACGGTCGCGATGAAGTCGGCGTCGCCGTCGCCCTGCGCGACCAGCGAGCCATAGGTCTCGCGCACCTGGGCCGCGAGCTGAAGCGGCACGCCGACGGCGTGGCCGGCACCGAGGATCAGATCGAGATCCTTGGCCATCTGCCTGCAGGAGAAAGTCGAGTCGAAATCGCGGCTGCGCAGCGGCGCGGTCTTGTATTTCACCATCGGCGAGGCGACCGCGCTGTCGTCGAGGACTTTCAGAATGTCCTGCCAGCCGATGCCGCCCTTGCGCGCCAGCGCCAGACTCTCCGCCATCATCGCGGCCGACACCGCGATCATCAGATTGACCGCAAGCTTCGCATATCGCGCTTCCTCGCCGGGCCCAAGATAGGTCTGGGCGCGGGTGAAGGCGGCAAGCAGCGGCTTTGCGTTTTCGTAGGCGTCCTCCGGGCCCGAGACGAAGCAGCTCAGCGCGCCGGTGTGGACGATACTGGCATTGCCCGAGACCGGCGCCCGCAGGTAGAAGACACCGCGCGCCTGGGCGGCGGCGTCGACCTCTGCGGACGCCTCGACGCTCACGGTGCTGGTCTCGATCACAACAGATCCAGCCGCCATCGCGGCGATGAGGCCGGTTGGGCCGAGCAATGCGCCGCGCAAGGCAGCGTCATCGGGCAAGGACGTGACGATCGCGGCCTTGCCGTCCACGGCCTCGGCCGGTGAAGCGGCAATCGAAATGCCTTGCGTGCGAGCCTCCGCGAGCCGTGCGGCGCTCCGGTCGAACGCGGTCACCGCATAACCGGCCTTGGCGACGAGCACCGACATCGGCAAGCCCATCTTGCCGATCCCGATGAAAGCGATGTGTTTCGAAGCGTCCGTCATTGTTGTTGTCCTTGACGCCCTCAGGCGGCGTGTCCCTGTCGTTCGATGTCGTGCACCAGTCGCCGGCCGGATTGCACGAGCAGTTCCTTCTTCGCCCCCAGGCCCTCGGCCAGCAGCCGACCATTCCGCTTCTTCCACACGCCGCCGATCATCACGGCCTCGATATTGGCAAGGCTCGTCTGCATCACCACGGTGGAAACGGGATCGTGCACCGGGACGAGGTTGAGATCGGAGCAATTGATGATGACGAGGTCGGCGAGCTTGCCCGGTGTCAGCGAGCCGATCTGGTCCTCGCGGCCGAGCATGCGGGCGCCTTCCGTCGTGATCCAGCGCAGCGCCTCGCGGACGGGGATCGTGGTCGTCGCCGGAATGGTGCCGCTGGCCTTGCGCGACTCGGAGTTGTCGAGCGCCCGCTGCATCGAGAGCGCAACGCGCGCGGCGGAGAAGAGGTCGCCCGCCAGTACGGATTCCAGATCGATGCCGATGGTCGGCCGCACGCCGCGCTTGAGCAGCCGTCCGGTGATCGGAAAGCCGTGGCCCTGGATCATTTCGTTCTCCGGCGTCACCGAGAAGGAGACGCCGAGATCGACCATCCGGTCCAGCAGTTCGTCAGGCAGGTCATTGCCATGGACGATGTTGATGCCGGGGCCGACTAGACCCGCCCCGATCAGCTTCTCCCAGCCACCGGGCGTCTTCGCGGGACCACCGCCCTGATGCATGGATGCGATCAGCTTGAGCTCGTGCGCCATGCGGAAATCGTGCATGGCGACGTCGAGCGTCGAGTAATGTGGCCCCAGGATCGCAAGGCCGAGCGTGACGAGGCCGTCGCGGTCGGCGAGGGGCCCCGCCAGCAGTCGTTCGACCTCATTGCGTGGATGCGGCACTTCCGAGAAGTGCGGCTCGCCCGGTTTCGGTTCGGGCTTGGGCGAGCCGTGGAAGAAGGCCGCACGGATACCGCTCTCGATCAGGCCGCGCACGGCGGCGTCGGTATGATCGGGCGTCGGATTGTTGTGGCACCAGTCGGCCAGCGTGGTGGTGCCCTGGTTCATCTGGTTCAGCGCGCCCACCAAGGTCGCGATATAAATGTCCTCGGGCCTGAAGACCGTAGCGAGACCCGCATGCATGCGGCGGAAATATTCCAGCAGCGTCCAGTTGGCGGCATAGCCGCGTAAGCCCGTCTGCCAGGTGTGCATATGGGCGTTGATCAGGCCGGGGATGACGATGCGCCCGGTGCCGTCGACGATCTCGATCTCGGCCGCGCCGCCGACGTCGATCGATGGACGCACGTCAACGATGCGGCTGCCCTCGATCAGCACGTCGCCGCGAGGTAAATCGCCGATCGTGTCATCCATGCTGATGATGACAGCGGATTTGATGAGCGTGCGCCGCATCGAATCAAACTGCCGTTTTGATGGCGCCGGGCGGCTCGCCGGCCCAGGCGCGCGCGATCAGGTCGCGAATGGCGTTGCGATCAAGCGGGCGCGGGTTCCAGTAGGCGTTGGTGACGGCGAGATCCGCAGCCTTGTCGATGCCGCCTTCGGGCATGCCGATGTCGCGCAATGCGACCTTCGCACCCAGCCGCTTCGCGAGCTCGAAAAGTCCTTGCGGTGCATCGGCGGCGCCGATTGCGCGTGAGATCCGCGCCATCGCATCGGGCACGGCCGGCGCGTTATAGGCCAGCGCGTGCGGCAGCACGATGGTATGGGTCTCGGCATGCGGCAGGTCGAAGGTGCCGCCGAGCGTGTGGCAGAGCTTGTGATGCAGCGCCATGCCGACGGTACCAAGGCAGACGCCGCACAGCCAAGCGCCATAGAGCGCCTCGCTGCGAGCCTCGCGATCGTCGCCCTTGGCGGCGATGGCGAGCAGGGCACATGCCAACGCGCGAATGCCCTCTTCTGCCATCAGCGACGTGACAGGATTGGTGTCGCGCGCGTAGAGCGCTTCGGCCGCATGCGCGATCGCATTGATGCCCGATGTCGCGGCCAGGCTCGCCGGCAGCGTCAAAGTGAGATCGACATCGTAGATCACGGTCTCCGGCAGGATGGCGGCGTCGCGGACCGTGGTCTTCAGGCCATTCTCGGTCTGGCCGACGATCGGCGTCATCTCCGAGCCGGCATAGGTCGTGGGAATGCAAAGCTGGTTGATGCCGGTGCGCAAGGCGAGCGCTTTGCCGAGCCCGGTCGTGGATCCGCCACCAAGGGAAATGACGCAGTCGGCCTCGCACGCCTTCATCGCCGCGAGCGCCCGCTCCGTGACCTCGACCGGCGTGTGCATGGTCGCGCCCGGAAAGATGCCGCCGTAGAGCGGACCGAGCGCCGCGCCCAAACTTTTGCCTTGCGCCTCCTGCTGCGGCGTCGTCAGCACCAGGGCGCGCTTGCCACCGAGCCGCTCGACCTCGGCCTTGGCCGAGGCCAAAGCTCCGCTGCCGAACACGACGCGGCAGGGCAGGTTTTCAAAGGTGAACGTACCGATCATGCGCCGGTCTCTTTGATGGGATAATCGACCTGGAAGCGTCCGATCCGCAAGTCGCCCAGCGCCTCGCGCACGCGCAAATGTTCCGGGTGGGTGGCGTAGGCCTGGAGCGCAGCGTGGTCGGTGAATTCGGAGAACAGAACGACGTCGCAAGCGTAGTCGACATCGCTGACATCGAGTCCGACTTCGATGTGGGTGAGGCCGTCGATCCGGCCGCGTAGCCCCTCGAACAGGGTCTTGACCTTGACCCGGGCGGCGGAACGCTCCGCTGGCGTCTCGCCGCGCAGCCGCCACATCACGATGTGCCTGATCGGGCCCGACATTTCCCTGTTTCCTCGCCTGCTATCTTACTTGTGTTTGGGCCATTTTGACTTGCGGGATACGGAAATAAAGCTCAATAATCGTAAGTCTCTTTTCCTGTTTGCGAAAAAATGGACCGCCTGCTCCAGTTGGAAGTATTCGCCAAGACGGCCGAGCTCGGCAGCATGTCCAAAGCTGCCGAAGCCCTACGCATGTCGAATGCTGCCGCGAGCCGCCATCTCAGCGCTCTCGAGGAGCGCCTTGCAGTCCGGCTGATCGAGCGCAACACCCGTCGGCTGTGGTTGACTGAGGCGGGGCAGGAGCTGCTGGAGCGCTCGAGCCGGGTTTTGGGCGAGTTGGCCGAGGCCGAGGACATCGTCAGCGATCGGGCGCTGTCGCCGCAAGGCATGCTACGGGTCACGAGCTCGCTGTCCTTTGCGGTGATCTATCTGGCGCCGATGCTGCCAGCCTTCCGCGCCCGCTATCCGAAGCTCAACATGCAGATCACCACCGCCAACCGGTACTCCGATTTCATCGAGGCCGGCATCGACGTGGCGATCAGGACGCGCGAGCAGGAGCCGGATTCCAACATCATCGTCCGCCGCATCGGCCAGATGCGGCGGGTGCTCGCTGCTGCGCCGTCCTACCTCGCAAGCTGCGGCGAGCCGGAGCAGCCCGCCG
>NZ_JADPJQ010000105.1:314208-413447 GCF_023073515.1 Bradyrhizobium sp. 17
TCGCGCGCCACAACATGCTGATCTACAATCTCGCCAACGATCCCTATTCGCTGCGCCTGCGCAAGGGCAATGGCGCGCAGACTGTTCGCATCACGTCGACGCTCGACAGCAATGACGGCCAGGTCATCCGCGGCGCCGCGCTGGCGGGGCTCGGCATCCTCATCCAGCCGCTCTATATCGTGCAAAGCGACATCGCGGCGGGCCGCCTCGTCCCCGTTCTGATGGACTGGGAGCTGCCGCTGCTGACGATGAACATCGCCTACCAGAACCGTGCCGGACTGCCTGCCAAGATCAGGGTCTTTTCCGACTTCCTGGTCACCCACATCCGCGAGCATTCGCAGCCGGGGATCTGGATCGACGCGGCGAAGTGAGCGACATTTTCGAATTCAGGCGGCTTTGTAGAAGGCACATCCATTGAAAGCCAGGACATCCGGCACCGCATGGCGGCATGCCAACATCGGTCGGCTGCTCAACAACGCGGTGCGGCGCTTCGAAGGTCGTGTGCTCGAACTGATGAGCGAGAAGGGGCATGGCGAAACGAGGATCGCGCATGTCGGCCTCACACGTAATCTCGACGTGGAGGGGACCAGACTGACGGAGCTCGCCCGCCGCGCCTCCATGAGCAAGCAGGCGATGGGCGAGCTGGTCGATCAATGCGCCGAGCTCGGCCTGGTCGATCGGATCGCCGATCCGACCGATCGGCGCGCGCGCATCGTCATGTTCACGCCGGCCGGGCGCAAATGGCTCGATGCGTTCCGCGACGCCGTCGACGTTGCCGAGCAGGAGATGCGCGCCGAGCTCGGCAAGGCCACGATGGACGCGATCCTGAAGGGACTGGCGGTCTATGGCGCGACGTTCGATACGCTCGATACGCTCGACGACGCCAAGTAGTCAGGCTACTTGACGATATCGTCAGGCGAGCTTACCATGCGGAATAATGCTGGTAGGGAGAAGCGCCTTGGAAACATGTCTGACGGCCTCGGTGCTCATCGTGGGTGGGGGGCCCTGCGGCCTGATGCTCGCCAACGAGCTCGGCCGGCGCGGCGTGTCCGCGATCCTGGTCGATGAAAAGCCGGGCACAGCATTCAATCCGCAAGCCAATGCGACGCAAGCGCGCTCGATGGAGCACTATCGGCGGCTGGGTTTTGCCGACGAGATCCGACGCGAAGGTCTGCCTGCGGATTACCCGACCGACGTTGCGTATTTCACGCGCTACACCGGTTACGAGCTGGCCCGATTTCAGTTGCCGTCATCGTCACGCGCGGGCGAGCTCGTCAAGGGCATGTCGGGCTCCTGGAGCGCCGCCGAGCTGCCGCATCGGGTCTCGCAAAAATACGTCGAGGCGGTGCTGCGCCGCCACGCCGAACGGCTTCCCGGAATACGGCTCAGCTACGGTCATCGTCTGATCAGCTACGTCGAGAGCGATGACGGCGTTATCGCCGAGATCGAATGTCTCGATGACAACAGCCGCTTTCAGGTCCGGGCCGACTTCCTGGTCGGAGCCGACGGGCCGCGCTCGATGGTCCGGCAATCGCTCGGGATCGTCTACGGCGGCGAAACCGGAACGCAGCGCGATTTCATGGGCGGCCGCATGCTGGCGGTCTATCTCCGTTCGCCTGGCTTCTACGCGAGCATCCCGCATGCCAAGGCGTGGATGTACAATTGCTTCAACGGCGACCGCCGCGCCTTCATGGCATCGGTGAATGGGCGCGACGAATTTGCGTTTCACACGCAGCTTCGGCCCGGCGAAGACGAGAGTGCGATCACAATCAACGAGGCCAAAGCAGCGTTCCAGCGTGCTTGCGGCGCGCCGATCGACTGCGAAGTGCTGTCATTCGTGACCTGGACCGCCGGCCACGCGCTGGTCGCAAACGGAATGCAGCGGGGCAGAGTGTTCCTCGGCGGCGACGCGGCGCATCTGTTCACGCCGACCGGAGGCCTTGGCTACAACACCGCGATCGAGGATGCGGTCAACCTCGGCTGGAAGCTCGCAAGCGTCATCAATGGTGTGAGCCCGGCGGAGCTGCTCGACAGCTACGAGGTCGAGCGGCGTCCGGTGGCGCTGCGCAACACCGATTATGCGCGTCGCTTTGCCGACTCGCTCGGTCTGTTCGCGCCTGCGCCTGACATCGAGGACGCCACCGAGGCCGGCGACGAGGCGCGGCGGACGGCGGGCGTCTATCTCGAACAGCACGCCCGCGCGGAATTCAACATTCCCGGCGTCACCTTCGGTGGGCGCTACGACGGCTCGCCGATCATCGTCTCCGACGGCAGCCAGCCGCCGCCCGATGCCGCGAACGTCTACGTTCCGAGCGCCTGTCCCGGCGGCCGCGCCCCGCATACGTGGTTGGAGGACGGCGTCTCGCTGTACGACCTGTTCGGGTTCGAGTGGACGCTGCTCCAGTTCGGCGAGGTCATGACCTCTCATGCGTCAGTCGTCGAGACCATCCGTGCGATCGGGGTCGATGTGAAACTCGTCACGCTGCCGAAATCCCTGCGCGATCTCTATGAGGCGGATGTGGCTTTGATACGCCCCGACCAGATCGTGGCTTGGCGCGGCAGCGCGTCACAGGCTGGTACAATCGGGCGCGTCCTTGCCCGAGCACTCGGACACAACGCGAGCGACGGCGCACGGCTGGCAAGCTGATCGACTCTCGCCGTTGCATCCGACCAGCGGCTGCGGCGGCCAATAACAACAAGACAACAAAACGACAAATGACACCGGAGGAGGAAACCGTGACGACAAGAGCATTGGAGCACTACGACGACCATGCCGCCGCCGGCGCCACTGCCGAGCAGACGGCGAGCAGCCGCCGGCGTATCCTGATCGCCGGCACCATCGGCACCGCGATCGAATGGTACGACTTCTTCATCTACGGCCTGATCGCGCCGCTGGTGTTCGATCAATTGTTCTTTCCGAAGTTCGACCAGCTCACGGCGACGATTGCGGTGTTCGCGACGTTTGCCGTCGGATTTTTGGCGCGTCCGCTCGGCGGGCTTGTATTCGGCCATTTCGGTGACCGTCTCGGCCGAAAGTCCGTCTTGCTGTGTACGCTGCTCATGATGGGACTTGCGACCATGTCGATCGGGCTGTTGCCGACCTACGCCAGTGCAGGCGTGGCTGCGACCGTCGCGCTCGTGGCGTTGCGCTTCGTTCAGGGGTTTGCGCTCGGCGGCGAGTCGACCGCGGCGATCCTTATGGCGATCGAGACGGCGCCCGGGCACCGGCGCGGCTTCTCGGCCGCGGTGATCCAGGCCGCAGGACCCGTCGGTGTCGTGCTCGCCTCGTTTGCGGCGCTCACGATCGCGCGGCTGCCGGAAGCGGACCTGCTGTCATGGGGCTGGCGCGTGCCGTTCCTAATCAGCGCGGTTCTGGTCGCGCTCGGCGTCTATATGCGCCTGCGCATCGAGGAGAGCGCGACATTCCGAAAGGCGAAGGTGACGGAAGCAGCGCCTGTGGTCGAAGCGCTGCGGGAACATTGGCGGCCGATCCTCATCGTATTCTTCGCCGAGATGGCGCAGACGTCCTATTTCTATCTGACAGCCATCTTCACCATCTCCTTCGCGACCCGTCAGCTCGGCGTCCAGAAAGACGTCATCACGCAGGCCGTGCTGTTCGCCAATCTCGTCGGGCTCGTTGCGATGCCACTCATCGGAGCCTGGTCCGACCGTATCGGACGAAAGCGTCTGTTCTTGGCCGGCGTGGTGCTTGCAGCCATCTCGATGTTTGCATTCTACGGTGTGGTCGCGAGCCGCGACACGGTGCTGGTGACGGGCGCGGTGATCCTCGCCGCGGGGGTGATCCATCCGCTGATGTTCGGCAGCGAAGGAAGCTATTTTCCGGAATTGTTTCCGACCCGCATTCGCTTCACCGGCGTGTCGATCGGAAAGCAGCTCGGGACGGTGCTCGGCGGCGGCATTGCGCCGCTGGTCGCCACCAGCCTGTTTGCGCAGACGGGCTCCACCTACGCGATCACAGGATACTACGTTGCGCTCGCGCTCGCGGCGATGATTGCGCTCGGCTTTGCGCGTGAAACCGGAAAATCGCGGCTGCTCGGCTAGAGCGAGCGCCATTATCAACCCCAGGGAGGTTTTTCATGGACGTCAGTCTTCTCATCAACGGGCAGGATCAGGCCGCTTCCAGCGGCAAGGTGTTCGAGCGGCGCAATCCGCTGTCGCAGGAGGTCGCAAGCCGCGCGGCCGCCGCGACCGCTTCCGATGCCGACGCCGCGGTGGCGGCGGCCTCCGCCGCGTTTGCCGCATGGTCGGCGCTCGGCCCGAATGCGAGGCGAGCCCTGTTGCTGAAGGCCGCAGATGCGCTTGAGGCCAAGCGCCACGCCTTCGTCCGGATCATGATGGCCGAGATCGGCACGACGGAGATCTGGTCGGCCTTCAACGTCAAGCTCGCGACCGGCATGCTGCGCGAAGCGGCGTCGCTCACCACGCAGATCGCCGGCGAGGTGATCCCGTCGGACAAGCCGGGATGCCTCGCGATGTCCATTCGACAGCCCGCCGGCGTGTGCCTCGGCATCGCCCCGTGGAATGCGCCGATCATTCTCGGCGTTCGCGCCGTGGCGACGGCGCTCGCCTGCGGCAATTCCGTCGTGCTCAAGGCCTCCGAGATATGCCCGGGGACGCACCGGTTGATCGGCGAGGTCTTCAAGGACGCAGGCTTTCCGCCCGGTGTCGTAAATGTTCTGACCAACGCACCGGCCGATGCGCCCGCTCTGGTCGAGCGCCTGATCGCCAATCCGGCCGTGCGGCGGATCAATTTCACCGGCTCGACCCGCGTCGGGCGCGTCATCGCCGAGCTCGCCGGGCGCCACCTCAAACCGGTGCTGCTCGAGCTTGGCGGCAAGGCGCCTCTTGTCGTGCTCGACGATGCCGACCTCGATGCCGCCGTCGCGGCGGTCGCATTCGGCGCCTTCATCAATCAGGGCCAGGTCTGCATGCGACCGAGCGGGTGATCGTCGACGAGGCGGTAGCGGCGTCCTTTGTCGACAAGCTCGCGAAGAAGACAGCTGCGCTTCCGGCCGGCGACCCGCGCTCCGGTCCGGTCGTCATCGGCTCGATGATCGACGAAGCGCCGGCCAAGCATGTCGTTGCACTGATCGACGACGCGATCGCCAAAGGCGCCGTCAAGCTCGCGGGCGGCGACCGGGTTGGCACGGTCGTTCCGGCCACCGTGCTCGACCGCGTGGTGCCCGGCATGCGCATCTATACCGAGGAGAGCTTTGGTCCCGTCGTCTCGGTGATCCGGGCAAGTGGCGTGGATGACGCGGTGCGGCTCGCCAACGATACCGAGTACGGCCTCTCGGCCGCCGTGTTCGGCCGCGACGTCGCGCGCGCGCTGACGGTGGCGCAGCGGATCGAAAGCGGCATCTGCCACGTCAACGGCCCGACCGTGCATGACGAGGCGCAGATGCCGTTCGGCGGCATGAAGGGATCGGGCTACGGCCGCTTCGGAGGTCAGGCCGGGATCGCCGAGTTCACCGATCTGCGCTGGATCACCATCGAGACCCAGCCGCAGCACTATCCCTTCTGACCGCGCAACAAGCGAAGCCCATCAGGACGCTATTCATGAATTCGAAAGTTCTCACGGTTCGGGAAGCGACCCTCGGTGTGCTTCGCTCCTTTGGCGTCGATCGCGTTTTCGGCAACCCCGGCTCGACCGAGCTTGCCTTCCTTGGCGACTGGCCCGACGACATCGACTACGTGCTCGGATTGCAGGAAGCCTGCGTCGTCGGTATGGCAGACGGCTATGCGCAGGCCACGGGACGAGCGGCGTTCGTCAATCTGCACTCGGCGGCCGGGCTCGGTCATGCCCTCGGCAATCTCTTCACCGCATTCCGCAACAAGACACCGATGGTCGTGACAGCCGGGCAGCAGGCGCGCAGCCTATTGCGGATGCGACCCTATCTCTTCTCCGAGGACGCCGCACAGTTTCCAAAGCCCTATGTGAAATGGAGCGCCGAACCGGCGCGCGCCGAAGATGTTCCAGCGGCGATCGCGCAGGCCTTCCTCACCGCCATGCAGCATCCCCGCGGTCCGACATTCGTGTCGGTCCCGTCGGATGATTGGGCGCGGCCCGCAACCGCTCCACCGGTCCGCTGCATCGCGACGGAGTTTGCGCCCGATCCGGCGGCGATCGTTCGGCTCGGCGCGGCGATCCGAGCCGCCAAAAAACCTATCTTCGTTGTCGGACCCGAGATCGATCGCAGCGGCTGCGTCGACGCGATGGTCGCTGTGGCCGAGCAGGCGAGCGCGGCCGTTTGGGCAAGCCCGATGTCGAGCCGTTCGAGCTTTCCGGAATTGCATCCGCTGTTCGCCGGCTTCCTTCCGGCAGCACCGGGAGGGCTCGCCCGCGCATTGCGCGGCGCCGATCTGATCGTCGTGGTCGGCGCGCCGGTGTTTACTTTCCATGTCGAAGGACAATGTGAATTGCTCGACGACGGAACGCCGGTCTGGCAGATCACGGATGATCCGACGGAAGCCGCATCCGCTTCTGTCGGTGACACCATCATCAGCACGCTCCCAAAGGCGCTGGCTGGGCTGCTGTCGGCGATGCCAGGGATCGCGGAGGTGCCGGCCGCGCGGATGCGGCCTGCCGTTCCTGCCGCGCAAAATCCGCTTCCGCCCGCTTATGCGCTCGCCCGGCTCTCCGCGTTGATGCCGGCCGATGCGATCGTGGTCGAGGAGGCGCCGTCGCATCGTCCCGCCATCCAACAATTCCTACCACGGCCTGGCGCGGACAGCTTCTACACGATGGCGAGCGGCGGACTTGGTTATAGCCTGCCGGCCTCGGTCGGCGTGGCGCTGGCGCGGCCAGGCCGCCGCATCGTCGCCCTGATCGGTGACGGATCGGCGATGTATTGCATCCAGGCAATCTGGACCGCGGTGCAACGCCGCCTGCCGATCACTTTCGTGGCGCGCCTTCAGCCAGCTGATGCAGGCGCATCGCCCGCCCGGGATCGACCTGCCCGGGCTCGACTTCGTGGCGCTCGCAAGGGGAATGGGTTGTCCGGGGCAGCGCGTGACCGATGTCGGCGACGTCGACGCCATCTTGACCGAAGCGTTTGCATCAAGCGGTCCCGCGCTGGTCGATATCGCCGTCGACGACGCCACGACGGACCTGTTCAGCCATCCGCGCTAGCTGGCGGCAGAGGGGCTGGTCCGCGGCGACAAGACAGCCGATGGAAATTTGCCTCCGAAGGCACGGGTCTTGGGTTGGACACGCGACCCGTCGATCACCTCGAGTTGTCCGCAGCGATTCAAGGTATGCAACTTCCTGCCGGGCCATGCTGGCCCTGGCCGCAGAGAGTGGCGGATAATCTGCTTGAACGTCGTCGGCGACAGTTCGACGATTTCCGCCAGGGCGAGCGCTGCCCCATATCCGCCGGCACAATCCTGGACCGGGCGCCACAATTTGTCATTGATGGTGACGAAATTCCCCGCAGGCCGCGTGCTCGCGCGGTCGATCAGGACCGGGTTGCTGGCATGCGGCAACCACGGGCCCATGAGGTGCTCGGCGTGATAGATCGCCAACGAATCCGAATACCCGCCAGTGCCATCGCGCCAGGCTCCGAACAGATAGTGCAGGCCGTTGTGCCGCGTGATCGTCACATCGGCGAGTTCAAGTCCTGAAAGCAGCGTCGCGTGGCGCTCCCATTTGTCCGGGAACCGAACGCATTTATAGATGGCGACGTCCCCATTGGTCGAGCTCTCCGGGATCATCCACAATGCGCCATCGTCCTCGATCAGGAACGGATAGGAGAGGTGCCAGGGCTCGTCCAATACGGGCACGACCGCTCCGACCGGGCCCTTATCGTCGAACTCGATCGCGGAAATGATTCCTTTTCCAATCCGGTGATCGAGATCCTCAAAGAAGACGAATGTTCTTCCCTGCCATGTGATGGGGAAAGGATCGGCGTAGAAGTGGTTTCCGGGATCGGCAAGGACGTTCCAGCGAGGCCCTGACAGGTCTCCGGTCTGCCAGACGCCTGCGCCCTTGTTGATGCGCCATCCGACATGCCAATGCGGGGCATAGCAGCAGAGGCGATAGATCTCCTTGGCGATCGATATGGTGAGGCCGCGCGCGACATAAGCCGTTGGCGGGCGGCCGTTGTCCGCTCGGGCCGGTCGTGCCAGCTGCGGCACGATGCGCGGTCGTCCCGACAGGATGGCGGCCACCATGGTCAGGGTTCGCGCCATGACCGTTTCCAGGCCCCCGCTCAGACCGGCCGCGATTTCGGCGGAGGGATGGCCACGATCGAGGACTGCACCGTCGACCTCGTCGACGATTTCGATCACCGGCAGATCGCCGGCGAGAATGGCGGCAAGAGCTGCGTTTTCGCCTGCCACTCCATTGAACAGCGGGCGGAGATACTGCCGGGCGGAGCAGTTCGGATCCCGCGCGCCACCGGTGAAATCGACGATGACGTCTGCCGTGCCGGCGCGAGCCTGCATCCGGTCCGGACTGATCTTCAGCCTTTCGGTGCCGCTGTGTTTGCCCTTGTGCAACACCAAACGTTCGAGTTCGAACAGCATGTCGAGACCCGCCGGCCGCGGCTCCGCCGTTGCCGTCCACGCGATCTGGACCGGTACATCCCGCCCGTCGATCGACAGCGTCTCGCGGCCCATCCACCGCCGCGCATTCTCAATTTCACAGCGAAACTCGATGGTCATGTCGAGCCGATCCGTTTCCATGCGCCCCGATCAAATGACCTGGCCGAGAATTCGAACGTATTCCTCCACCATGGCGTCCACTGAATAGCGCAGCTTCAGGCCTTTGGCGTTTTGCCGCAGTTCGTCGCTCAGTTTTTGGTCCGTCAGGAGCCTGGAGACGGCGGCCGACAGCTTGGTATGATCGGAGGCATCGACGAACAGCGCTGTCGGCTTCCCTTCGACGGACAACACTTCGCGCAAGACCGGAAGATCGGTGACGACCGAGGGAACGCCGGCGTTTGCAGCCTCCACAGCGGCGAGGCCGAAGGTCTCCGCCTGCGTCGGAAATACGAACACGTCGAGAGCGGCGAGAAACTCCGCCATCTGGCGTGGGGTGATTTCGCCGAGCAGATGCAGCCTGTCCGATACTTTCAAGTCATCCGCCAACTGCCGCAGCCGGGCCTCGTCGGCTCCCTGCCCGGCCAGTGCGAGGTGCCAGGAGGGTTGATCCGGCAACAGACATATCGCCGCGTCGAGCCGCTTGTGCGGGTGTAATCTTGCTGCGCAGCCGAGCAGGGGGCTATCCGGCGGGAGATTGAACTTCTGTCGCGCAGCTTGCTTCGACAGGGTGAGCGCCTTGTCGTCGAAGCCGTGCGGGACATGCACCATGCGCGCGCGATAAGCCCTGGGGTAGCGCGAATACTCGCGCTGCATGTCCAGCGAGTTGAGCGTGATGCGGTCGAAGAAGCCGAGGCTGCCCATGACGATGTCGGCCGTACGGACCGGCCAGCTCATCGACAGCGCGGATGAAACCTGATTGGCGATGACAGGTGCGCGGCAGATCAGGCGCGCCACACCGGCGCCGATGACATTGCCGAAGTGCTGAAAGGTCAGAACGGCGTCAGGCCTGGTGGCCCTGATATGGCGGCCGAGCGTCCACAGCATTTGCAGCAGCGCCAGCGGATTTCCCGGCCGGCTCGACGCGCAATAGACCGTGTGGGGCGGCTCATCGAACGAATCCGACTTGCGGAAGAAGAAAAGATTGGTGACGCGATAGCCGCGGGCGGTCAGCCCGGCGCCAAGCAGGCGCGAGATCTCCTGCGCACCGGCGTTCTCAGCCTGGGTCTGTACGAGCAGCACGTGCGGCTTGCGTCCGCCACCGTTGGGCGACGGGAGTGCTGTCGCAGTCGTCTCGCCCAACGCCTTGTTTGGCTGGTAATGCAGCACGGATCCCGACCCATTAGAGAAGCGAATTTTTCACCTTCTTAACTCCGTATCTACCATGCGGGCATCGCGCGGACACCGACTAGCAACAAACGGAGTTAATGCGCCCTGCCAAGGGCATGAGGGAATTCCGCTGGTTCCCGACGAAGTGCAGAGGACGCGGGCAACCGCCGATTAACCATCGATATTTGGGTTGGAGCGGGCCCACTAAAGCATATGAAAACGACGCACATTCCGCCGGTGCGCCGACGGCTGCTGGTGCGCTCTCCTTCATGCGGGACACGCGCGACATATGCTGACGCTCTATTCGCCGGAGTCCGCGCCACGGACCGCGTAGGCGCTGGGCTTCGATGCGGAGAAGCGCAGAAGCCCTAGAATCGAAGGATCGACGCCGGTTCGCTGGCGACAGAGGATGTTGAGGACGATGGTCGCTAACGCGAGCGACACAGTGGCCGAGATCGCTGCGCCAAGAACGCCGAGCCAGGGAATGAGGACGAGAAATCCAACCAGCCGTAGCGCTACGTTCCCGGCAATCACGGGGACATACTCGCGCTCATGGCCGGTCAGTTGCAATATCGCCGCAGACGGACCGCCCGCCGCCTGGACCGCCGTTCCGATCGCGAGCACGATCAGGACCCAGTGCTGCGCAGCGAAATGTGGCCCGAACAAGTTGAGTAGATGGGGACCTCCAACCCAGATCAGGAGGAGTCCGCTGACCACGCACACCGCGGTCACTTCCGCCATGAGCCGCAACGTTCGCTCGAATTCCTGATGGTTCTTGCTGAAGTACAGCGAGGGGAGCCGACGTGCGCCAAAGCTGTACAATGCGGCCGACAGCATGGCGAAGATGTTGGCCAGGCGCGAAGCGGCAAAATAAATTCCGGCGGTTGCCGGGTCCAGCATCCAGTAGACCAGAATGACGTCGAAATACTGGTTCGCGGCTTCGAGAATGGATGCGACCCAGAAATGAAGCGCGCTCGATCTCCAGCGCGACGGCTCGGAACGCACCGCCGTGCCGCGGAAATCCGGTAGAACTCGCGCAATCGCGATGATCTGTGCGACCAGTCCGACCGACATGGCAATCGTCATCACGGCGATCAATTCGGCGGGATCAAGCTGCCGATGGCCGAACATGATTGCGAGCAGAAACAGCACCACGCTGACTCGCCAGAAGAACTCCCTGTTTCCTTCCCCCATGAGAATGCTGACCAGCGAGCGTGCGATCTGGCTGCCAAGCATCAGTCCGGCATTCACGGCTGTGTAGGCCGACACCGCGACAACCAGCAGCCACGAGGCGCCTTTGATGTTCGCGCCGATCGCGATTGCGCCGATCGCAATCAGCATCGCGACGGAGGAAATCTTGAAGCTCGATAGCAGCACGCCCTTGGTGAGATCAGGCTGATTTCCCACCCGATACTCGTTCAGAAATCGCACCAGCAGCGATTCCTGGCCCACCAGACCGACGACCGCTGCCATCTGGGCGACCGAAAGCCAGGTCGCAAAGATGCCAAACCCATCGGGCGACATCGTTCGTGCCGCAAGCGAGAACAACGCGAACGCAAGCGCGCCGCTACCAACCTTGAGAAGGATGGTTCCGGCAACACCGCGCGTCACGTCGCGCCGCATGAATTGGACGATGGATTCGATCATGGAGATTTAAGGGGCAACTTCCCCTGAAGAGACATTTTCCGATTACCTGCGACAGCCTAGCATGCCGAAAAACCGCGAGTGTTAATGGACGGCCTCCATGATCCCGCCCTCCGCGGCGACGTCGCGGCCATGCCTGTTGCTTCACTATGGAACATCGCTGACCCCATTGTCCCAGATAGAGCAAAGTGCGGCCCGGTCGCGTGGCGGCAGAGCGCCGCATCGACGGCCGATGAGGCGAGATGAGCCATTGGAATGCGGACCGGCTCAACGGGAATGGCCATCCCGAGCAAGGCGCGTGCCGGATCTCATCGGGCCGGGCAGGTCTCCGCTGCGTTAACCGAGATATCGAGAAATGATCGCGTTTGGTCCTACGATGCGACATCAGGCGAGAGAATTGCACGGGCAACCATCGTTGACCGTGGGAGCCTGAACCATGACGGCGGATAGCAACGTGACCGAGCCGAGCGCTGGATCTGCGACCGCGGCGATCGTCGTCGACATCGCGATCGTCGGCGGCGGCCTTGCGGGCTCGCTCGCGGCGGCCGTGCTCGCGCGGGCAGGGCATCGTGTCGCTCTCGTCGACAAGCGCGCGGTCCATCCGGACGAGTTTCGGGTCGAAAAAATAGGCGGCCGTCAGCTGGAGATGTTGCGCAAGCTGGGCTTCCTCGATGCGCTCGACAACGTGGCCTGTCGATATGATCAGGTGCTCAACATCAGGGAAGGCAAGGTGGTCGATGTCAGCGTCGGCCGGGCTTACGGGCTTCCATATGCCGATCTCGTCGCCATGGCGCGCAGCCAGCTGCCTGATCCGTCCAGCCTCATTGTCGATGAGGTCACTGCGGTCAATTGTCGCGACGATCTCCAACATGTCGAGCTCGCGTCAGGGGGGCGCATAACTGCGCGCCTCGTCGTGCTGGCCACGGGCATGGCGGGCGTGCTCGGCTACAAGCTCGCCATCAAGCGGCGCGTGCTGGCCGAGCGCCATTCGGTTTCGTTCGGCTTCACGATCGCCCGCCGCGACCACGCGCCGTTCGATTTCGAGGCGTTGACCTGTTATGGGGAGCGCACAGCGGACGGCATCGATTATCTCAGCCTGTTTCCCGTGCGTGCCGGCATGCGGGCAAATCTCTTCATGTTCCGAGACCCGACCGATCCGATCATGCGCGAGCTGCGCCGTGAACCGGAGGCGACGGTCTTGCGCCTGCTTCCGGGATTGCGGCCCTACCTTGGCGATTTCCACGTGATCGACCGGGTGCAGAATTGGGTGATGGACCTGTCCGTCGTGGAAGGACATCTCCAGCCCGGAGTCGTGCTCATCGGTGATGCGTTCCAAACGAATTGTCCGGCCGCCGGCACGGGCGTCGCCCGTCTGCTGGTCGACGTCGAGCGCCTCTGCACCGAATATGCGCCGCGTTGGCTCGGGACCGAGGGCATGGGCCGGGAGAAGATTTCTGAATTCTATTCCGATCCCGACAAGGTCGCGGCGGACCAGCAGTCACTGAAGATGGCGCGCTTCCGGCAGGCCCTGACGTCCCGCAACGATATTGGCTGGGACGTGCGGCGGCGGCTGCACTTCCTGCGACGCAGTATCACCCACCGGCTCGATCAGATGCGGCCCGGCTGGCTCGCCCAGGTTCGAAGCGCGCTACGCGCCTGAGAGCGGCACCCGGTCGGCCCCTCGCACCGGTCAGCGCGTCGGCGTTGAGGTCCGGGTCGGCAGGAACCTGAACTCCGACATCCGCTTGGCGGCCAGCTTGAGCCAAGGCGCCTGTTTCAGTGCGAACAAGGAGATGGCGCCCGTGGTGCTGCCCGCCTGCGTGACCGTCCACATCGGTGAAGGCTGAGCGCCGAACTGCTTCTTGTAGGGCTCGTCGCCGATGGTGAAATCGAGCATCTGATCCCCGCGCTCGATGCAATCCTTCGCCACCTGCTCGAACATCAGCGCGCCCAAGGACTGGCTTTTGTATCCGGCAATGT
The DNA here is from genome assembly GCF_023073515.1 of Bradyrhizobium sp. 17. Lineage (NCBI taxonomy): Bacteria > Pseudomonadati > Pseudomonadota > Alphaproteobacteria > Hyphomicrobiales > Nitrobacteraceae > Bradyrhizobium > Bradyrhizobium sp. 17. Next base: position 327,724 of record NZ_JADPJQ010000105.1, read on the forward strand.
CGAAGGCGCCCATGATCACGAGGAAGCTGCCGTGATGGCTGAGTCCGAGCACGGCTGCGATGACCTCGCCGTTCATCTTCATCGCATAGAGCCGGACAAAGGAGCCGAGGCCGCGCTGCGCCACGTCGGAATAGAAGCCGTAATATTCGGGGCGCTGGAGCAGATCTCCGTCGCCATGTGCCTGAAAGCGCGGCCCGCGAAATTTCTTCATCACGTCCAGCACCTCCAAGACAGCGGCACTGTCGCGGCAGCATGAAAAACTCAAGTCCCCCTTCTTCTGGAGCTGCCGGGCTTTCTTTGCGAGCTCCTTCTGGTAGGAACGGTCCAGCGCACTGGCGCGCCATTGCTCGAAGGGCGCGACCAGAACGGTCGCATAGGCATTGGTGTCCATCGCTATGCGGCGGGGCGCAGCCAGCAGGTTCTCGATCGGAAGCCGTCCATCCGGCAGCTTGGTCATCCGGAGCAGATCGAACGGGCGGACGAGGCACCGGATTTCTGCGCAGGCACTCTCGTCCTTGAGCAGCTCGGAAAATACCTGCGGGCTGCATACGGGCGCGAGGTAGTCGGAAACGCGGAGGTCGGCGAATTCGACGGTCCGTATCGGGCCGCGCCGGATCCGCAGCAAGGGCAACACCATCGCAAGGGCGCCCGTCGCGCGGTGGCGGACCACGACAACCAGAGGAGTTGCGCCCACATGAGACGCGAGCCTGGTGTAGAGGGTGTCGAGCCAGAGCGGATGCTGGAACGCGGTGGCGGCCGAGTTGTCGAACAGCTCCGCGTAGTCCGGCGACAGGAAGTCGAATCCCTGCTCGATGGCGATGTCGAATGTGTTGCTAGGTCTGTTCATACGCAACCAAGAAAGCAGATGGCTCGGGACGAATTGATGGAGCCGGATCTACGCTCTATAGCAGGGTCGTTACGGGGGAGACACCGGCGGCGTATGATTTGCATTAATCCTTCGAGCGAGGCGCGTATGGTTACCAAACCGTTAATTCCTCATCGAGCGGCCTCGCAGCCGAAACAGCCACGACCGCGTCAACCCCCCTCGTCAAATATAATTCCGCTTTACCGAAATTCGGAAACGGCGTATGTGTCGTCCATCCCGGCTCATCCTTGAGGGGCGATCTTGTGGTCGTCATGTTCGCGAGCCGGGCTTGCGGTGGACGCGGCAGCGTTCGGGTGCGAGAGGCCAAGGGCAGGGCGGATTGCTCTCCGTGAGCCCAAGGCTGCGTTCCGACGAGCGGCGCTGCTAGGCTTCGTCTCGTCTGTAAGTTTCCGGCTCCGTCGACAGGGCTGGAAAAACTGCGGCGAAATGGCGAGCGCGTACGGCAAAACCGTGTGGTCCTGGCCGTCGTTGCTACGGTCAAGCTCTTGCGGATGCGGCAGTCGCGTCAACCGGCGCGGTGCCGGTGACTTTCGCAGGGGTGAGGGAGGCCAGCAGGAACTCGGCTCCCGGGAGAGCACGGCATAAGCCGTCCAACCATCGCGCAGGGAAGGCCGAGTGATTGGCTACACCTGTATGCTGCTGTGCGGTTCTCTCTGCGTGTGCTTTTCGCGCAGCGGACCGCGGGTGCCAGCCGGCACCCGGCCTTCCCTGCGCCCTCTTGGACAAGAGGGTGGAGCGATCAAGCAAAGCTCGGGCGAAATCAGCCGCGAGAACGCGACGGCGTGTCGGCCTACCTCGAGATTCCGGTTCGAGCACCGATGTCTTGTCCCTAACGCTAGGGACAGACACGTTGCCGCGATCCGCTTAGCATGATCCGCCCGCTTGCTCGGGACCGCAGGAGGGAACGCGTATGTCGGACGACATGCCTTCTGGGCAGCGTCGGTGCGTCCCGGAGAGCAGTGCAAGCTCGAGCCGGGGCGCCCGATGCAGCCGGCGGAGTCATCAAAGCGGACAGGGAGGAACGGGACATGAAGATCGGTTTCGCGCGAGCCTCGCTTCTTGTGGCATGCGTCCTTTTTGGAAATGCTGCTCACGCGGACATCAAAATTGGAATTGTGATTTCGGCAAGCGGCCCGGGATCCGCTCTGGGACAACCGCAGCTCAAGACGGTTGCAGCTCTTCCGAAAGAGATCGGTGGAGAGAAGGTGACCTATATCGTCCTGGACGACGAGTCGGATTCGACCAAAGGGGTCCAGAACGCACGCCGGCTGGTGATCCAGGACAAGGTCGACGTGCTGGTCGGCTCCTCTCTGACCCCGGTGACCATGCCGATGCTGGATGTTGCACTCGAATCGAAGACGCCGCTGCTGTCGCTCGCTGCCGCTACCGCCATCGTTCAACCGATGGATGAGAAGCGCGTCTGGGCTTTCAAGGTCGTTCCCAATGACGACCTCATGGCGGCCGCCATCCTCAAGCATATCGCGACATCAGGCGTGAAGACGCTCGGCTATATCGGCGTTTCGGATGGCTACGGCGAGGGCTACTACAAGGAGGTGAGCCGCATCGCGCCTGCGTTGGGGCTGACCGTAACCACACATGAGGTCTACGCGCGCGCCGACACCAGCGTCACCGGTCAGGCGCTGAAGGTGATGTCGACCAATCCCGATGCCGTCTTCATCGCGTCCGCAGGAACTCCGGCCGTCCTGCCGCAGCAGGCGCTCCGCGAGCGCGGATACGCCGGGAAGATATTTCAGACACACGGCGTGGCCAGTGAGGAGTTCATCAAGCTCGGCGGCGCGAACGTCGAAGGTGCGGTATTCGCGGGCGAAGCTTTTACCATTGCCGCCGATCTTCCCGCAGGAGATCCGTTCCGTCGTTCGACGGAGGAGTTCGTGACCGCGTATGAAGCGGCGAACGGACAAAAGCCCAACATGTTCGCTGCTCACCTCTGGGATGTCGTGGCACTGATCGGAAAAGCTGCACCGGATGCGCTGAAGACGGCAAAGCCTGGCACAATCGAATTTCGCGCGGCGCTGCGGGACGCACTCGAGCGTGGGCAGAACATCTATCTCAACAATGGGCTGTCGAACATGAGCAAGGCCGATCACAACGGCTATGATGAGCGCTCGGCCTTTCTCATCAAGGTCGAAGGCGGGAAGTTCCGCCTGGCAAAGTAGCGGCGCGCCGATGCACGATCTGGTCTGGTCCGCCTCAGACCCAGCCGCCATCGACGATGTAGTGCTGGGCTGTGCAGGCAGAAGCCTCGTCGGAAGCGAGGAAGATGGTGAACTTCGCGACCTCGTCGGGCATGAGCTTGCGCTTCAGGCATTGTCGTTGCATGAGCTCGACCTCGCCCTGGGGTGTCATCCATTTATCGAGCTGGCGCTCAGTCATGATCCATCCAGGCGCTATCGCGTTCACGCGGATATTGTAGGCGCCGTAATCGCGCGCCAGAGAGCGTGTGAGACCGATCACACCCGATTTGCTGGCGGTGTAGGCGGCCATGCCGCCTTGTCCGGCGATCCACGATACCGAGCCGAAATTGATGATAGCGCCGGCGTTCGCCGCCTTCATGTCCGGCAACACGGCCTGCGCAGCAAAGAACTGGTGCTTCAAGTTGACCCCGATGCGGTCGTCCCAATATTCCGGTGTCATTTCCTCGGTGCTGTGCCGCTCGTCATGCGCGGCATTGTTGACGAGGATGTTGATCGCGCCGCGCACATTGCGCGCCTCCGCGACACCGGCACGTAACGCGGCAATATCGGTCAAGTCGACACGCATGAAACGCGCGCTAAGACCTTGATCCGAGAGCTCGCGTGCCAGCGATTGGCCCGCGTCGACATTGATGTCGAAGAACACGACATTGGATTTCTGCTGTGCGAAGCGCCGCACGATCGCAGCGCCAATTCCCGATGCGCCTCCGGTGACGAGAACGACCTTGCCGGCGAGGTCGGAATAAACGGCAGCCATGGATATCCCTCGATTTGCGTTGGGGGCAGCGCGACGCGGCCCGACTCTCCCGCTCACCTTAGCGACCTCCCTCGTGAGGTGCATAGGTCAGAATTTCAGTTGCGTACCTCAAAAATCGAAGGCAGGATTGCATCAAAGAATAAGAGCCCTTGGGAGGAATGTGATGAGACTGCTCGGGAAACTGGGACTAGCCGTTGTCGCATGCCTGTTCGGAGCGAAACTCGCTGCGGCCGAAACGACGGTCAAGTGGCTGCACATCGAGGCCAACCCGGCCCAGGTCAAAATCTGGGAGGAGGTTGCGCGCGCCTATGAGGGGTCGCATCCCGGCGTCAAGGTCGAGATGCAGTTCCTCGAGAACGAGGCCTACAAGGCCAAGCTGCCGACCATCCTGCAATCCAAAGACCGGCCCAACATCATCTATAGCTGGGCCGGCGGTGTCCTGAAGACGCAGATCGAGGCCGGTGTGCTCGACGACATCACCGATTCTGTGAAGGGCTACAGCGACAGTCTCACACCGGCGGCGCTCGCCGCCTTCACCAGCAACGGCCGTGTTTATGGTCTGCCCACGGCGCTCTCGCAGGTCGGCTTCCTCTGCAACAAGGAGCTGATGGCCAAGGCGAAGGTCGACCCTGCCGGGATCAAGAGCTGGGACGATCTGCTTGCTGCCGTGAAGACGTTGAAATCCGCCGGCGTGACCCCGATCGTGGTCGGCGGCGCCGATAAGTGGCCACTGCACTTCTACTGGACGCATCTTGCTGTGCGCATCGGCGGCAAGGCGGCGTTCGATGCGGCGCTGCGTGGCGAGAACGGCGGCTTTGCCGGGGGAACCTTCCAGAAATCCGGCGAGCTGTTCAAGCAACTCGTGGATCTCCAACCGTTCCAGAATGGCTTCCTGGGTTTCAAGAACCCGCAGGCGGTCGGCTATTTCGGCGACGGCAAGGCGGCGATGACGCTCGCGATCAGCACGGTCTATCATCTGCAGCGCGCTCTCGCCGCCGACAAGATCGGATTGACCGAGGACAAGATGTGCTGGTTCGACTTCCCGGTCGTGACCGGCGGTAAGGGCGCGCCGACCGATACGCTCGGGGGCATCACCGGTTGGCTGATTACGAAAGGCTCGCCGAAGGAGGCTGTCGATTTCCTGAAGTACTTCGTCTCCAAAGAGGTGCAGACGCGGCTTGCCGCCGGCAACTTCATCATCCCGGTGGTGCAGGGCGCGGATGTCGGCCTCAACAACGGCTTCATGAAGCTGATCGCCGCCAATCTGGCGAAGTCGAACTACCACCAGAACTTCTATGACCAGAGCCTGGGTCCGTCCGTCGGCCGCGTCGTCAACGACGTCACGGCCGAGATCGCCGGCGGCAGCATGAGCCCGCAAGAGGCTGCCAAGGCGATCGAGGCGGCGTGGAAACAGGGCAACTGACGGTGACGCGGCGGACCGCGAGCGTGTCGGCGATCGGCGCTGCTGGCGAGATGGTCCCGCAGGTCACGGTCCGTGGCCCGAGTTGGGACGGCAGGCTGACGGTGCTCATCCTGTTCCTGCCGCCGGCGCTGCTGTTGTTCACGTTGTTCGTTGTGCTGCCGATCGGCGAAGCAGCTTGGTACTCGGGCTTCAATTGGAACGGATTCGGCAGGCCGACCAACTGGATTGGCCTGGACAATTACCGCTTTGTGCTGGAGACCCGCGCCTTCTGGCTCGCTCTGCGCAACAACGGCCTGATCATCGCTGTTTCGCTCGCCATCCAGCTGCCGCTTGCGCTCACCCTGGCCTTGATGCTCGCCGAACGCTTTCGAGGGGCGGTGGCGCTGCGCATGCTGTTCTTCATGCCCTATATCCTGGCGGAGATCGCAACCGGGCTGATCTTCAGCTTCGTCTATGATGGCGACTACGGCCTTGTGGCCTCGATCTGGCGCAGCTTCGGCGCCGAGCCGCCGCATCTGCTTGCATCGACGGATACGGCCATGCTGGCGGTGCTGATCGTGGTCGTCTGGAAGTACTTTGGCTTCCACATGATGCTATTCATCGCAGCGCTCCAGGGCCTCGACAAGAGCCTGGTCGAGGCGGCGCGTATCGACGGCGCGACCCGATCGCAAGCCTTGCGACATGTGGTCATCCCCTTGCTCTATCCGACGATAAGGCTATCCGTGTTCTTCGCCATCGTCGGCTCGCTGCAGCTGTTCGACCTCGTCATGCCGCTGACGCGCGGGGGGCCAGCGGACTCCTCGAACACGATGGTGAGCTTTCTCTACAACAACGGCATCTCGCGCATGCGGGTCGGCTACGGCAGTGCCATCGGCGTCATTTTGTTTGCGATCTGCGTGACCTTTGCCTTCACGTACAAGCGATGGTTCATGCGCGATGAGTAACGTCAGGACCATCCGAGCGCCGTTCGATCCCTCAGTATTGTTCAAGCTGGTGTTCCTGGCCGTTGTTGCCATCATCGTAATGGTGCCGCTGCTCGCGACCTTGTTCGGTGGTTTCAAGTCGCTCGGCGAACTGCGCGTCAATCCGTTCGGCCTGCCACGTCACTGGGAGTGGCAGAACTATGCCGACATCCTGTTCTCGGCACGCTACTGGCAGCTCTTGCGCAACTCGCTGATCATCTCGACCCTCACGGTAGCCTTGACCCTGATCGTCGCCTCGATGGCGGCGTTCACCTTCGCCCATATCAGGTTCTACGGCAGCTCGATGCTGCTGAGCTACCTGACGCTGGGCCTGCTGTTTCCGGCCGCGACGGCGGTGCTGCCGCTCTTCATCAAGGTACGCGATCTCGGGCTGCTCGATACATATTTTGGCGTTGCCCTGCCGCAGACGGCTTTCAGTCTCGCCATGAGCGTGCTGCTGCTGCGGCGTTTCTTCAAGGACATCCCGTACGAATTGCTGGAGGCCGCGCTGGTCGACGGCTGCAGCTATATCAAATTCTTCCGCTATGTGACCTTGCCTTTGTCCCGGCCGATCCTGGCGACCGTCGGTACCATCACCTTCGTCAACAGCTGGAACGCCTATCTGCTGCCGCTGGTGATGCTCAACACCGACGCGCTCTATCCCTGGCCGCTCGGTATCATGATTTATCAGGGCGAGTATTCGTCCGAGTGGCATCTGATCCTGGCCTTCATCACGTTGACCATCCTGCCGACGATCATTCTCTTCCTCCTGGCGCAGAAGCACATAGTCGCAGGCCTCACCGCCGGCGCGGTCAAGGGATGAACGGTACCTCACGGAGATCACAATGAGAAAAGTCGGCATCGGCATCATCGGCTGCGGCAATATCAGCACCGCTTATCTGAAGGCGGCCCAGCGCTTCGCGGTCATGGAAATCAAGGCGCTCGCCGATATGCGCAGCGATGCGGCAGAGCGGCAGGGCGCCGCCTTCGGGTTGCCGGCGATGCGGGTTGATCAGCTGCTCAAGCGAGACGACGTCGAGATCGTCATCAATCTCACTGTGCCACTCGCCCACACCGACGTCAGTCTCGCAGTGCTGAACGCCGGCAAGCACGTTCATTCCGAGAAGCCGCTCGGCATTAACGTCGCCGAAGCCCGCAAGGTGATGGAGCTCGCCGCGCAGAAGAATCTTCGCGTCGGTTGCGCGCCCGATACGTTCCTGGGCGGTGGGCACCAGACCGCGCGCAAGCTGATCGACGATGACGCGATCGGCACGCCCGTGGCCGGCAGCGCGTTCTTCGGCTGCCCCGGCCATGAGCGCTGGCATCCGGCGCCGGGTTTCTATTATTTGCGCGGCGGCGGCCCTATGCTTGACATGGGCCCGTACTACATCACCGATCTCGTGCAGCTGCTCGGCCCGGTGGCGAGCGTGATGGGCTCGACCGCGCGTCCGAAATCCGAGCGGCTGGTCACCAGCCAGCCGATGAACGGAACGCTGATCCCGGTCGAAGTTTCGACCCATGTCGCCGGCACGCTCGAATTCGAGGGCGGGGCGGTCGTCTCGATCGCGATGAGCTTTGACGTGCCCAAGCACCGGCACGCGCCGATCGAGATCTATGGCGACAAGGGCAGCATGCTCGTGCCCGATCCGAACCGCTTCGGTGGCGAGGTGCAGGTCGCCAAGACCGGCGGCGACTGGGAACCGGTGTCGCTGACCCACGGTCATGTCGATGGCGAGTTCCGTTCCATTGGCGCCGCCGATATGGCCTCCGCGATACTGAACAACCGGCCGCATCGTGCGAGCGGCGCGCTCGCTTTCCACGTGCTGGAGGTGATGGAGGCGTTCCAGATCTCTGCCGAGGAAGGCCGGCGCGTCAAGATCGAGAGCCGCGTCGAGCGGCCGGCGATGCTGCCGGCCGGGCGTGAAACCGGACAGATCGACTGAGGACAGAAACATGCGCAAGGCAATGATTGTATGGGGCGGTTGGCCCGGGCACGATCCCGATCTCTGTGCTTCGATGATCCGTGGTTGGCTGAAGGCTGAAGGCTTCGAGGTGCGGACTGAAACCACCACCGCCGCGTTCGCCGATCCCGCGATTCACGACCTGTCGCTGATCATCCCGATCTACACCATGTCGACAATCGAGAAGGCGGAAGCGCTCAATCTCTGCGCTGCGGTCCGGAGCGGCGTCGGGCTCGCCGGCCATCATGGCGGCATGGGCGACGCATTCCGCGATTCCGTCGACTACCAGTTCCTGTGCGGCGGGCAGTGGGTTGCGCATCCCGGCAACATCATCGACTACAAGGTCGACTTGACGAAGCCGGATGATCCCATCATGAAGGGCCTGAAGAGTTTCGAGCATCGTTCCGAGCAGTACTACATGCATGTCGACCCCGCCAACGAGGTGTTGGCGACGACGACCTTCACCGGCGAGCACGCGCCCTGGATCGAGGGCGTGGTAATGCCCGTGGTCTGGAAGAAGCGATACGGCGCGGGCAGGGTGTTCTATTCCTCGCTCGGCCACCGCGCTTACGAACTCGACGTACCGGAAATCCGAACGTTGATGACCCGCGGCATGCTGTGGGCGGCGCGCGAATGAATGCTGGTGCGAGCCAGCCGGTGATTCGTGCCACGCTTGAGGACGTTGCGCGCACGGCGGGTGTTTCGCTCGCCACGGTCGACCGCGTCGTCAACCGGCGCGAGGGCGTGCGCGCCAAGACCGTCGCGCGGGTCGAGGCCGCGGTGGCAAAACTCGGCTATCGAGCCGACGTCGCGGCCGCGCGGCTTGCCCGCGGGCAGACGTTCCGCTTTGCCTTTGTGCTGCCGACGGGCAGCAACAGCTTCATGACCAACCTGACCGAGCAGGTCCAGCGCACCGCAGACTGGCTCGCCGGCCAGCGCGGCTTCATTGATATCCTGCGTGTCGACGTGTTCGATCCGGACGTACTCGCCGCCGCGCTGGAAAATCTCTCGCCTGCCTATCAGGGCGTCGCCGTGATCGCGCTCGACCATCCCAGGGTGCGCGCCGCGATCGACGAACTCACTGCGCGCGGGGTCGCTGTGGTGACCCTCGTGTCGGACGCGCCGAGCTCGCGCCGGCTGCACTATGTCGGCATCGACAACCCGGCGGCAGGCCGCACCGCTGCAACGCTGATGGGACGGTTCCTCACTGGTCGCAAGGGGACGGTGGCCGTCATCGCGGGATCGTTGTCGCTGCGCGATCACACCGAACGGCAATTCGGCTTCCACCAGATCCTGTCCAGCGAGTATCCGAACCTGCACGCGCTGCCCGTGATCGAGGGCCGCGACGACAGCGAGCGCACCCGGGAGCTCACTGCGGCACTGCTCGCGCGCCAGCCCGATCTGCGCGGCATATACTGCTGCGGCGCCGGGAACCGTGGCATCGCCGACGCGCTCGAGGCCTCGGGACGGTCGCGCGAGGTGGTCTGGATTGCCCATGAGCTGACCCAATACACGCGGCGTTTCCTGGTCCGCGGCACGCTCGATGCCATCATCAACCAGGATCCCGGCCACGAGGCACGGTCTGCGGCGCGAGTCCTGCTCGCGCATTGTTCGGGTGAGCCGATCAGCCCCGACCAGGAGCGCATCCGCATCGACATTTTTCTGCGGGACAATCTGCCGTAGCCTCGACTGACCTGCGGGGCGCATCAGAAGCTCTCGGCCATTGCGGCCAGACGTTGGTGGGCTCTTTCGCGGGACGCCTCGATGGGCTGTTGTGGTCCAGTGGTTGGTCCGATCGGAATGAAACGGACATTGCTGATGCCGACAAAACGCAAAATTTCGCGCAGGTAAGGCGTTGCCATGTCGATGCGCCCGCGGTTCATTCCGGTGGCGAAATCGCTGCCACTGGCAATGATGACGATGGTCGGCCGGTCCTTCAGCAACGGGATATACCCCAGCGACGGATCGAACCGAAAGGTGAGCCCGGGCTGGACGATGATGTCGAACCATTGCTTGAGCTTATAGGGAATACCGAAGTTCCACATCGGCGTCGAAATCAGCACCCGCTCGGCGAGCGCTAAGCGCACCGCCATCCGCTCGGCTTCCGCGAAGCTGTCGCGCTGCGCGTCGTTGAAGGCCTGCGCCTTCATCCGTGCATATTTGGCTTCGACAATGGGGCCTGAAAATTCCGGCAAGCGCTCGCGCCAGAGATCCATAACGTCCACGTCCCAGTCGGGCCGAGCTTGGCGAAAGCCGTCGAGGAAAACGCGTGCGCCGGCGCCTGACCAGGAGTCGTCGCGGGGCGAGCAGGACAGGTGCAGGAGCTTCGCCACCGTTCATCCCAGCGCTTTGATGACCGCATCGGCCTTGGTCACGACGGCGACGTTCTGCATGGCGAAATTGATCGACGCGGCGTGCCAATCGGCGTTCATGGTCGAGCAGCAATCCTCGGGAACGATCATGAAGTAGCCCTTGTCGGCACCGGTCCGCGCCGTGTGCTCGACCGACATGTTGGTCCAGGCGCCGGTGTTGATGATCATGTCGCGGCCGGTGGCTTTCAGGATCGTTTCGAGCCTCGTGCCCTCCCAGGCGCTCATTCGTACCTTCTCGACCACGAAATCGCCGGGCCGTGGTTCGAGACCTGACACCGGTGCCGCCCCCCAGCTTCCGCGCACCATCGCCTTGCTGTCGACGAGACCCTCGAACAGCGGCGCATTCAGCGTCACGCCGGGCGCGCCGGGCTCGACGACGAACCAGACATGAATGATAGCGACGCCGCGCACCCGCGCCGATTCGGCCAGGCGGCGGACATTCTCGACGACGCGCTGCTGCTTCGCGTGACCTGGCGCGCCGGAATCGGCAAAGGCGCCGCCGTCCATGATGACGTCGTTCTGGAGATCCTGGATGATCATGGCGCAGCGTCGCGGGTCGAGCTGCATTTCGCCGTCGGCAAGGATGGGGGCAGCGGAAGCAGAGCCCGCGGCCGCCGTGCCGCTGCCTCGCTTGCCGCTCATATAGGGCTCGTGGCGCGGTCCGACCCTGGTGGGAATGGCATAGACCGAGTGCGTCGAAGTCAGATACAGCGTGCGGAAATCCGGCCCGCCCCAGGTAAGGTTGGCGACGAGTTCGGGCAAGCGGAGCTTGCCGAGCAGCTCGCTCCGCGGCGAATAGACCCAGACCCCGCCGGGTGCCGTAACCCAGACGTTGCCGTGCTGGTCGCACTTCATGCCGTCGGGCAAGCCGGGCTCGAGCTCGGAGCGGATACCGCTCGCGAACACACGCGCACTCGACAGCGAGCCGTCGCCGTTGACGTCGAATACACGGATGAGTGCCTGTACGGTGTCGTTGACATAGAGCAATTTCTCGTCGGGCGAGAAGCACAGCCCATTCGGCTGGTCGAACAGATTGCGATCCACGACCAGCTTCGGCTCGGCGCCGGGCACGACGCGATAGACGCCCTGGAAACCGAGCTGCCTCGGCCGCTCGACGCCATAGACCGGCATGCGGCCATACCAGGGGTCCGAGAAATAGATCGCGCCGGAGGAGTGCACGCAGACGTCGTTGGGGCTGTTGAGCTCCTGTCCCCCAAAGTGCGAGGCCAGCACCTCGCGCCGCCCGTCCGGCCGCTCGCGGATCAACGACGATGTCGCGTGCTCGCAAACGACCAAATTAAGTTCGGCGTCATAGGTCATGCCGTTGCATTTGTTCGACGGGCGTTTGACCTCGGCAATGCCGTGCCGCGAATCCCAGCGCCGGCGCACGTCGCCCGGCATGTCTGAGAACAGCAGATAATGATCGACCGGATGCCAGATCGGTCCCTCCGTGAAGTCAAAACCGGTGCCGATTTGCGCGACTGGTGCGTAGGGATCGATCAGGGTCTCGAATTCGGAGCGCAAGGTGACGTGGGTCATCGGTCGATCCTCTGGCGTCTAGGCCGGAAACCAGTTGCGCTGGGGCAGAGACTGCACGACCGGCCCAGGCACCTGGTCGTGCAGCCGGCCGACGACGTTGCCGCCTTCGATCTTGGCGGGGCGGTCGTGGACCGGCAGCAGATAGCGCGAATTGCTGAGCAGCTTTTTGATGGCGGCCTTCTCGGCCCGCTTGGTGGTGCCGTGGTTGCCAGTGGTGCGTGGCTCCCAGTCGTGGATCTCGTTGAAGGGCGTCACGATCTGATCGTTGAAATCGTAGATCACGTCGCCGCAGATGGTGGCGATGCCGTCGGCGGTTTCGACGATGATGTTCATCGAGCCCTCGGTATGCGCATTCGCAGCGTCGCAGTAGACGCCCGGCATCAGCTCGATGGGACCTGTAATCTCGAGGTCGAGAAAGCGCAGCGCACTCTTGGTGTGCAGACGGTCGATCAGATGCTTGATATCCGGCGCCGGATATTGCGGATGCATCAGGCCGGACACGGAATATTCAAGCTCCCGGCGGTTGAGGACGACGGTCGTGTTCATCGGAAACAGATCGTCCTTGCCGGCGTGGTCGATGTGCAGATGGGTGTGGCAGACGAAACGCACATCGCCCATCCGCACGCCGTGCCGCGCAAGCTGGTTCTCGATCATGTGCTCGTGATACTGCAGGCCGCGCATCCCCAGCGTTTCCATGATCTGGTTGGAACGGTAACCGGTGTCTACCACGACCGGATACTTGCCGCCGAGGATCAGGAAACCGAGGGTGAGGACGCGGCGGGTGCGGCCGCAATCGCGGCCGAGAACCAAAAAGCTCGATTCCAGCTCAATATCGCCATAGTCCAAAATCTTGATCTCCAGCGGCATTCCGTCCCTCCCTGTGTCCGTTCTCGTTGTTTCCTCGGCGCTCAGAGCCGATAGACGCGCATAGCGGTGGTCTTGAAAATGGCTTCGCGCTGATCATCGCGTAGCGGCGCCGCGGCGGCACGGAATGCATCGATCAACGCGCGATAGCTGGTCCACAATTTCTCGATCGGAAAATTCGAGCCGAACAGGCAGCGTTCGGCGCCGAAGATCGCAATCGTATCGGTCAGGACGGATGCGACATGCGCGGGGTCGTTGCGGTGGATGAAGGTTCCGAGCCCCGATAGTTTCGACACGACGTTCGGGCATGCGGCGAGGCGGGCCATCCCGGCGCGCCACGCGGCGCGGCCTGCCGGTGAAAGGTCCTCCAGCATGCCGGCGTGCTGGAGGATAAAGGTCACCTTAGGGCAGGATTCCGCAAGGCGCGCAGCGTCAGGCATCTGTGGCGTGAACACCTGAAGGTCAAAGCTCCAGCCATAATCCGCAAGGCGGGCGATATTGCGCTGGATCACGGGATCGGTGCAAAGGTCCGGCCGCGCGGCAAAGCGATAAAGCGGGTTCTCGTGCCAATGCAGTTGCATGCGAACGCCGCGTACGAGGGCATAGCGCTTCAGGCGGTCGAGCTGTGGACGCACGTCGTCCACCGAAAAGTCGGCGTAAGCTACGATGGCATGCGGCCAGCCGTGCTCCTCGGCGGTCTGCTGCACCCAAGCGGCCTCGTCCTCGAAGCGGTCATTGGCCCAGTTGGTCTGGACATAGACCGAGCGGGTAACGCCGCTGCCCTCGATGTCGCCGAGATATTCCTCGATCGGGTAATCGCGCCGGATCGGCTCGTATGGACCGAAGATGCGCGGCTGCATCGGACCCACCAGCCAGGGCAGGTCGGTCTGGCGCCAGATATGATGGTGTCCATCGACGACGTCGGTCACGCAACTCTCCTTTGTCCCAGCGCCAGCACGTGCGCGACGATCGACGCGCTCGAGCCACCATCGACGAGGTCGTCGACGAAGCGTTCGATCGCGACCAGCGCTTCGGTCTGCGGGCGAAAGTCGGGACCAGACGCGAGCGGCGTCAGCCAGCTCACGCGCCACGCACGGCGCGATAGTTTCGCGACCGCATCGCGCAGCGCATCGGGTTCGCCCCGTTCCAGGCCGTCGGAAACGATGATCACGGCAGCGCCCCGAGCGTATCCGCCGAAGCGGGGCACGGCGAGAAAGGCCTGAAGGGCGTCACCGATTCGGGTGCCGCCGTCCCAGTCGCTGACCGCATGGGCCGCCGCCCTGAGCGCCTGCTCTCGGCGTTTGAGTCGCAACGGGCGGGTGATGCGGGTCAGCCGCGTGCCGAAGGTGAAGACCTCGACGTTGGGCGCCGCCTGCACCAACGTGTGCGCGAACTTCATATTCTCTTCGGTGCGGGTCTTCATCGAGCCGGAGACGTCAATCAGAAGCAACACCTTGCGTGGGCGCTGCCGCCGCTTCAAACGCCCCATCCGGAGGATTTCGCCATCGCTGCGAACGGAGTCGCGCAGGGTGCGGCGCAAATCCGCGTAGGGTCCGCTGCGAGCCCGCATGCGGCGATGGCCGCGCCGCTTCGGCAGGCGCCTCGGCGCCTCGCGGGACAGCCGGCGCAGCGCATCGGTGGTCGAGAGCTGCGCAAAGCGGCGCTCGACCAGGGCTTCGGCGCGCGCAGCTGCGAGACCGGACTCGTTGGCCTCGTCCGACAACAGCGGCTCGTCGTTTCCACGGGCCTCCTCTTGCAGCCGAACAGTCTCGTCGTCCTCACCGTCATTGACGCGGTCGATTGCCTCGTTCCCGCGAAAATGCAGATCGAACAGCCGGTCGAACGTTGCGCGACGCTCTGGTGGAGGGGCTAGTGTTGCGAGGGCTGCCTGCCGAATGTCCTCCAGGCTGCGGGGACCGAGCAACTGGATTGCGGCCAGGAACGACGTCGTCTGTTCCGGTGCGACGGCAAATCCGTTCGTTCGCAACAATCCGACGAACGAGATGAATACACGCGCAGCGCGCGGCAATTCGGGTTCGGCGCTCATGCAGAGGCCTCCGCCAGCAGGGCATCGAGGCGCGGCGAAATGAAGTGCAGATCCTCCTCGTCTTTCAAGGCAACGCCGATCGAGCGCCTGAAGGCATCAGGCCACCGTGCGCCGCCCTTGTGCAGCAGCGTGGCGGCCTCGGCCCAGTCGACGGCCTCGGCGATCCCGGGCGCCTTGCTGAGTGGTTCGCGTCGCAGCTTCTCGACGGCGGCGACGACGGCCCGCGCGGTGCCCTCGGCGACGCTGGAGGCCCGCATCATCACGATGCGCGCTTCGCGCTCGGCGGAGGGATAGTCGATCCAGTGATAGACGCATCGCCTCCGCAACGCTTCATGAAGATCCCGCGTGCGGTTCGAGGTCAGGACGACAACCGGGCGCTCAGAGGCGCGAACCGTACCGCGCTCCGGAATCGAGATCTGGAAGTCGGACAGGAACTCGAGCAGGAAGGCTTCGAATTCTTGGTCGGCGCGGTCGATTTCGTCGATCAGCAGCACAGTTGAGTCAGGTGCGCGCAGCGTCGCCAGCATCGGTCGCTCGATTAAAAACGTTTCGCCGTAGATGTCGACGCTCTCATCGCCGGCCTGGCGGATTGCGAGCATCTGGCGCGGATAGTTCCATTCGTAGAGTGCGGCAGATGCGTCGATGCCTTCGTAGCATTGCAGGCGGATCAGGCGGCGGCCGAGGACCGCGGCAATGGCTTTGGCGGCCTCGGTCTTGCCGACGCCCGGCGCGCCCTCGAGCAGCAATGGCTTGCCGAGTGCCAGCCCGAGATAGGCTGCGGTCGCCAGTCCCTCGTCGGCAAGGTAATAGGCTGCCCGAAGCGCTTTCTCCAGTGCCTCTGGGCTGTCGATGCCGACGATGTTGCTGCGGACGGCCATCGAGACCTCAGCGCCGCGCCTGAGGGCGCGCGCCGCCCTCCTTGATCGCGCGCAGCACCTTCTCCGGCGTAATCGGCAGATCGTCGATGCGCACGCCGACGGCGTTGAAGATGGCGTTCGCAACCGCCGGCAATACGGGATTCGCGCACATTTCGCCGGGCCCCTTGGCGCCGAAGGGGCCATCGGGAGCGGGGCGTTCCAATACGGCGATGTCGTGCGGGCAGATATCGCCAGGACCGGGCATGACATATTCGACGAAGTCGCGAGGGCCGTGGACCGGGTCGGGATAATAGGGTTCTGGCGTCTCGTAGAGCGCGTGACTGACGCCCATCCAGGCGCCGCCGACGAGCTGTTGCTCGACCAGGCGCGGGTTGAGCGCACGGCCGAGCTCATAGGCAGAATCCATGCGGATCATCGTGACCTCGCCGGTCTCGTCGTCAACCTCGACCTCGGCGACGAGACAGGCATGGGCGTAACAGGTCGCCGGCGACATCTCGCCGGTTTCCGGATCGACATTGGACAGAGGAACCAGGAAGATGCCACGGCCGGCGATGGTCTTGCCTTGCTTGAACTGCGCGGCGATGGCGACGTCCTTGGTGGAGATCGAGCGGTGCGGCGCGCCCTTGACGTGGATGTTGCCACGCCCGTCGGTTTCAAGATCGGCGGCGTTGACCTCCAGTTCCTCCGCGGCGGCCTCCATCATCACGCCGCGGGCCTCGCGCGCCGCCGCCATCACGGCATTGCCGACGCGATGGGTGCCGCGCGAGGCGAACGAGCCCATGCAGTGCGGGCCGGTGTCGGAATCGGCGGTGTCGACATAGACGTCCTCGACGGGCACGCCGAGCGTCTCTGCGCAAATCTGCCGCGTTACCGACTTCATGCCCTGGCCGAGGTCGATCGAGGATAGCGCCACGGTGAACTTGCCGCTTGGATTGGAATGAACCAGGGCTTGGCTGGGATCGCCGCCGAGGTTCATGCCGATGGGATAGTTGACCGACGCGATGCCGCGTCCGCGATGTCGGGTCATCTCAACGTCTCCTGGTGCCGAACACGGATGAGAAGCGGCCCGCCCCATGCGAGGGCGATGCCGGCCGCGGTGGCTGCGGCGGGGGCGGAGCGGGTGGTGGGGGCTCGCGCGGCGGTTCCCGTAACCCGGCCGTCGGCAGGCGATCATAGCTCGTGCGCTGCTGCGCCGGCGCAGCTGTCCTCGCGGAGGTGTCGGAAGGCGTCCGCGGGATGGCGGCGCGGCTGCCGCCACCGTCCTTGCGCGAGGAGGCGCGCTTGAACTCGTCGCGGATCGGCCATTTGGCTTTCTCCGCGGCGACCTGGACGCACTCGATCAGCGCCGTGTTCTTGGCCTCGCGCCGATGCGCCTTCATGTCGCCGTCGCGATAGGCATTGAGAATGCGGAACTCCATCGGATCCATGCCAATGAGATTCGCGAGCTTGTCCATCTGGCACTCAATCGCAAAATCCATTGCGGTGACGCCGAAGCCGCGCATCGCGGTCGCCGGCGTACGGTTGGTGAAGACGCAGTAGACGTCGCCATAGACGTTCGGGATGGTGTAGGGCCCTGGCAGGTGGGCTGCGCATTTCACGGCTGCATAACTGGAGAGCCGCGTATATGCGCCGCTGTCGAAATATGCGCGGATCTTTCTCGCGACGACCCGGCCATCGCGCATCACGCCGTCCTTGATGTAGATGCGCTCGGCGCCGCGCGGCGGGCCGTATTGCATCTCTTCTTCGCGTCCGAACACGTAGCGCACGGGACGTCCCGTTAGCATCGCACCTAGGATGCATAAAGGTTCGGTCAGCGTGTCCACCTTGCCGCCAAAGCCGCCGCCGACGGTGCCGCCGATGAAATGGAAGGTGTTGGAGGGGACGTCGAGAATCTTGGCGCAGGTGTCAACCGAGAAGAACAGCGCCTGCGTCGACGTATAGACGACATAGCGACCGTTGGTGTCGGGCGCCGCGATCGACCCGTTGGTTTCAGTCGGCGCGTGCTCGATTGGTGACATCTGGTAGCGTTGTTCGAGCACGTGATCGGCAGTCGCGAGTGCGGCATCGGCATCGCCGAAGCGGAGCTTTTGGTGGTCGTATCTGTCGTGATAAATGAAGGCATTCTTCGGATAGGTATCGTTGACGACGGGCGCGCCCGCCTTCAGCGCATCTTCCACGTCGAACACGGCCGGCAGCGGCTCATAGTCGATCCGTACCTTCGCAATGGCCTCAAAAGCCTCGCGCTCGCTGTCGGCGACGATGGCTAGGATCGGCTCACCCTTGTAGCGGACCTTGTCGACGGCCAGCGACGGCTCGTCGTCCTTGCCGAAATTGATCAGGCTCAAAAGTGTGTTGAGGTTGCGGGGCACGTCCGAGCCGCGGATGATCCGGCGCACGCCGGCTGAGCGTTCAGCGTCGGTTGTGTCGATCCGCCGGATCCTTGCGTGCGAATGGGTCGAGCGAACGACTTTCAGGTGCAGCATGCCCTGGAGCTTGTGGTCGTTGAAATAGCTCGATGTGCCCGTGACATGGCCGAGCATGTCCTGGCGCTGTGTGCCCTTGCCGATCTCCTTGAGATCGTCGTCGCGCTCGTCGGCGAAAATGTCTTTGCGCAGTTCCAGCATGATCTGGTCCTTCAGGCGCTCACCCGGCCGCCGGAGGCAGCGAGGATGGCGTTGATGATCGGCTCGTAGCCGGTGCACCGGCAGATGTTGCCGGAGATCGCCTCGACGACTTCAGCGCGGCTCGGGGAGGGATTGCGATCGAGCAATGCCTTGGCAGCCATCAGCATGCCCGGCGTGCAATATCCGCACTGGGCAGCAAAATTCTCGGCAAAGGCGCGTTGCAGCGGATGGAGGTTCGGTCCCTGCTTCAGGCTATCCAGCGTCTCGACGGAGCGGCCCGCGACCGTCTCGGCCAGCGTCAGACAGGAGAGATGAAGCTCGCCATCGATCAGAACGCTGCACGTGCCGCAGCCGCCCTGGCCGCAACCGAATTTCGGCGTTATGTCGCCGATCAATTCGCGGAGGGCGACGAGCAGGTTGGTGCCGCCATCGACGAAAATGGCGACCTCGCTGCCGTTGTGACGAAATTGCAGGGCAGTCTTGGCCATACGATCTATTCCTGACCCAAGAGAAGACGACGCAGATGTACGCCGACGATCTCGCGGCGATACCAGGCGCTGCCGAGCGCGTTGTCGGATGGCGATGTTCCTTCCGCGGCTGCGGAGGCTGCGGCCGCAACGGTCGCGGCATCGAGCGATCGGCCTTCCAAAGCGCGTTCGGCCGCCCGCGCACGTATTTGCGTCGGCGCCATCGATCCCAATGCAATTCGTGCCCCGGCGATCCGTCCGCCACTGATTGGTAGATGTGCGGCGAGCGTGATGACCGAGCCGCCTTTGGGCTTGATCCGCGCGATCTTGCGGTAGCGGAAAGCCTCCGGGCTTGTCGGTCGCGTGCAGGACACCGACAGCACGAGCATGCCCGCCTGCCTTTCACGCGACTGCAAAAACTCCTCAATTGGAATGTCGCGCGATCCAAAGCCGCCTTGCAGGGCCACGGTGGCATCGAGCGCAAGCAGGGCGACGGTGAAATCGCCATAGGGATTAGGCGCAAACAGATTGCCGCCCACCGTACCCATGTTGCGCACCGCCGGGCCGCCAATCGAGCGGGCAGGGGCGTGCAGGAAAGCGAGGTCACGCTCGCCCAGAATCCGGGCGAAAGTTACGCCAGCACCCAAGGTGATCCGCGGACCAGATGGGTCGATGCGCGTCAAGGCTTGGTCATTGGCGCGCACGATGGTCGAGAGCGAGATATCGCCTTCGTTCAGAGCGCGCATCACGAGCGTGCCGCCACCGAGATAGCGAGCGGTGCGATCGGACGACAGCGCGGCGGCGGCCTCGCTCGAGCTTGCGAAGGTCTTCACCGTCACAGTCATGTTGACACAGCCTCCTTGAGGTGTCGGCGGATCGCTACGAATCCCGCTTGGTAGATATCTTCCGCGACCATGTGGGTGATACGATCCTTGTCCTCCGGCCGCGTCGAGAAGCGCGATTCCCAGTGCCAGAAGGTACGGTCGCCGTCCGTCACGGGCAGCAGGCGGACGTGGGCTACGTAGTTGAACATCGGGACCGGCGTATCGAGCAGGCAGTAGCTGAAGGTCTGCTCCAGATCCGACAGCGTCAGCAATTGCTCGCGCAGCTCCGAGCCGTCCTGCAGCTTGAACCGCCTGACGCAGCCGATCTTGTCCGAGGCCTGCGCCCGCTCGATGGTGGAGGCCGCGACCGCCGGATGCCAGCGATCGTGCCCGTTGAAATCGCGCAGCACCGCCCACACGGACCCGGTCGGCGCATCCAGGATCGTGCTCTTGACGATATGCGGCACTGCGCTCAGCCTCCGAACTGGCGTTTGAGGGCGTCGAAGCCGCCCTGGAACACGCCGCCGCCGATATTCGCGACAAGCTCCGCCTCCCGCTCGGGTGCGCATTCGAACTCAGCGGTCCATTCCATGAAGGTCTGGTCGCCATCCGTGACCGGCGTCAGCCGAAGCGTCGCGACGTAGTCCTCGACCCCCATCGGGGATTCGAGGATCGAGTAGGTGCAGAACATGTCGTAATCGGACAGGCCAAGCAGCTTTTCCCGGATGCGATCGCCGTTGCGGAGGCGAAAATCCCTGACGCAGCCGATCTTGTCGGAGGGCTCGCCACCCTCGATGCGGCTTTCCGCAATCGCGGGATGCCAGTTCGGCAGACCGTTGAAGTCGCGTACCCGCGCCCAGACGCGATCGTTGCGTGCGTTGACGACGGTTGAGACGTAGACGCGGGCCATGGTGCGACCTCAACTCTTCTTCCGGGGGCTGCGCTCGGCGGGCGGCTCGCCGTCGGCTGCAGGCGAGGGTGCAGCGGCTGGCTTCTCGCCACCGCCGCCGCTCTTGCGCGCGGAGTCCTTGATGCCCTGCATGTCGCGAGCTTCCCGGATCAGGCCTGGCATCTTGGCGAGGCTGCCGCCTTCGACGCCGATGTCCGCCAGGAGCGAGTCGATCAGCGGCGCCTGGACGCGGTAGCGCAGCGCCGAGTCGATCACCTCGTCGGTGGCGCTACGGCCGCCATTGCCGCCATGGCCGTTGCCGTTGAGACCATCGACTTGCAGGATGCGGATGCCCTCGATCTTCTCCATCGGCTTGACGCTCTCACGGACGATGCCCTCGATGCGGTCGAGCAGCTTTCTACGGAATAGCGAGTAGCGCGCCTGGTCGGTCAGCACGTTCTCGGCCTCGTTGAGCATACGCTGCGCCTCGGCCTCGACTGCAGCGCGGATCCGTTCGGCTTCCGCGGCAATTCGCGTCTCCTCGGCCTGCTTCTCGGCGATCAGGATCTCCACGGTCTTGCGACGCTTCGCGATCTCGCTCTCGCGCGCGGTTATGACGCGCTCGGTGGCTTCAGTGGCATGCACCCGCGCTTCCTCAGCCGAGGTCTTGGCCGCGGATTCCTCCAGCGACTTGAGGTGGATAGCAATCGCCTTTTCCATCAAGACGGTCTCGACCTCCTTCTCGCGATTGATTTCGAGCTTGCGCAACTCGCGCTCGCGGCCGATGCGGGCCTCGTCGAGGCCGCGATCGGAGGCGATGCGGGAGCGCTCAACCTCTTCCCGCGCGGCAATCTCGGCTTCCTGGAGCGACTGGACGCGAGCGACTTCGAGCTGTTCGATCGAACGGCGGCGCTCGATTCGCGCCGCCTCCAGCGCATGCTCGCGCGAGACGTCGGTGGTCTCGACCTCCTTGCGCGCGACAATCTCGGCCTGCCTGACCTGGCGGTCGGCGTCGATGCGCTCGGACTTCTTGGTCGAGAGCGCGATGACGCGGTCCTCATCCGCGATCTCGATCGCCTTCTTGTGCTCGATATTGAGGACTTCGCGCTTCTTGGAGGACGTGATCCGCTCGGCCTCGAGCGCGAGATCGACGCCGATGCGCTGGCGCTCGATGGCGTCGCGGCGCTTCAACTCGGCCGCCTCGAGCACGGCTGAGCGCTCGATCTCGAGCGCGCGTGTGTCACGCTCGGCCTGGATACGCTCGGCTGCAACGGACTTCTCCTGCGCGATCCGGGCGGCTTCGATGGCTTCCCGCGAGGCAATGTCGGCTTCCTCGACGGCGCGGTTGCGGGCGATTTCCAGCGACCGCACGCGCTCTTGCTGGGTGATGCGGGCAGCTTCGGTGGCTTCGCGCGCCGCGACCTCTGCGACTTCCAGCGTCTGATTTCGCTCGATTTCCAACTGCCGGGTATTCTGCTCGACCGCGATGCGCTCGACGGCGAGCCTGTGCTCCCGGTCGATTCGCGCCGCCTCGACCGCGCGCTGCGCCTCAATCTCGGCTTCCTGGATGTTACGCACCTGCTGGATCTCCAGCGCACGGGTGCGCTCATCGGATGCGATGCGCTCGACATTGACAATCATGGTCTGGGCGATGCGGGCCTTTTCGGTCGTCTCGCGGGCAGCAATCTCGGCTTCGTCCACGGCGCGGGTCCGGTCGATCTCGCGGCGCCGGGTCTCCTCTTCGTTAGCGATGCGGGCGTCGGTCACGACGCGGTCCTGCTGGATACGCGCTTTCTCGATCGCTTCGCGGGCGGTGATCTCGGCTTCCTCGACGGTCCGCATCCGCTCGATTTCGCGCTGGCGCACCTCGCGCTCGGAAGCGATGCGGCTGGTATCGATCGAGCGCTGGTTGGCGATCCGGGCTTTTTCGATTTCCTCCCGTGCGAGCAGTTCCTTCTCCTCGATGGTGCGGGTGCGCTCGATCTCCCGCTGGCGGGTCTCACGCTCCGAGGCGATACGGGCTTCGGCGATCGCCTGGTCGTTGGCGATTCGCGCCTTCTCGATGGTTTCACGGGCGGAAATCTGCGCCTGCTCAGCTTCGGTCTCGCGCAGGGCCCGTTCGCGTGCGACCTCGGTGCGTTGCAGGGCGCGGCGCATCTCGATGTCACGCTCCTGTTCGAGGCGCGCCGTCTCGCTTTCGCGTTCGATCTCGAGAGCCTGCCGCTCGGCCTCCAGGTTGCGGGAGCGGATCTTGATCATCGAATCCTGCTCGATGTCGTTGCGCAGTTTGCGCTTGGCCTCGATGTCCTCCATCAGGCGGGTCAGACCTTCGGCGTCGAAGCGGTTCGAGGGGTTGAAGAATTCGAGATCGGTCTGGTCGAGATCGGTGATCGCGACTGATTCCAGCTCGAGCCCGTTCTGGGCGAGGGCCTCTGCGGCGTTCGCCTTGAGGCGGGCGACGTACTCACCGCGCTGCTCGTGCATCTGCTCGAGGGTCATCTCCGAGGCAACGGAACGAATGGCCGAGATGAATTTGCCGGCGAGGAGGGCGTGGAGCTGTTCGGGCTCCATGGTGCGGCGGCCGAGTGTGGCGGCCGCGATAGACACGGCTTCGCGGGTCGCCTGCACGCGGACATAGAAATCGGCCTCGATGTCGACGCGCATGCGGTCACGGGTGATCACGGCGTCCTGGCGGGAGCGCACGATGCCCATCGGCTGCACGTTCATGTTGACGGGCGTGTAGTCGTGGATGAACGGCAGCACGAAGGCGCCGCCGTTGATCACAACGCGCTCGCCGAGCAGGCCGGTCCGGACGAATGAGGTCTCCTTGGACGAGCGGTGATAGAGCCAGTTCACGATGTAGACGCCGACCACGATCACCACGACGGCGACGATCAGCCAGAGGATCAATTCACCGACCAGAGTCCCTGACATGTTTCTCTCCCTCGACCTTTCGGCGTTATCGCGCGCCGATCGCCTTGAATTTGCGAACCTGATCCGTCAGCGCCCGCTCGACCGGCAGCCGTTCCATTGAGGAGGCGCCGTAGAAGCCGTGGCAGTTGCGTGTGTTCCTCATGATGAAATCGGCATCGTCCGGATCGGAGATTGGTCCGCCGTGAGCGAGCACCAGAATGTCCGGATTGACGCCGAGCGCGGCGGAGGCCCAGGTGTCGATGTGCGCTGGGCAATCGGTCAGCTTGAGTGCGGTCTGCGCGCCGATGCTGCCCCCGGTCGTCAGGCCCAGATGACAGACGATGATATCCGCGCCTGCGATCGCCATCGCGGCAGCTTCCTTCTCGCTAAAGACGTAGGGCGTCGTCAGCAGGTCCTTCTCGCGCGCCTTTGCGATCATGTCGATCTCGAGGGCATAGGACATACCGGTCTCTTCGAGATTGGCGCGGAACACGCCGTCGATTAGGCCGACGGTCGGAAAGTTTTGTACGCCAGCGAATCCGAGCGCTTTCAATTGGTCCAGGAAAAGATCCATGTCGCGGAACGGATCCGTGCCATTGACGCCGGCGAGCACTGGCGTCCTGGTCACCACGGGCAGCACTTCGCCGGCCATCTCCAGCACGATGGCGTTGGCGTCGCCGTAAGCCATCAATCCCGCGAGCGAGCCTCGGCCGGCCATGCGGTAGCGGCCGGAATTGTAGACGACGATGAGGTCGACACCGCCGGCCTCCTCGCACTTGGCCGACAGGCCGGTGCCGGCGCCGCCGCCGACGATGGGCTCGCCGCGCCTTGCCATCTCGCGGAAGCGATTCAACAGTGCAGCGCGTTCAAACCGGGCCATCGGTCACCTCGCTAGTCTCCGGCGCGCCCCAATGCGGCCGAACAATGTTCGGAACGCGCTGACGATGGTGGAGGCGAACTCGGGGTCATTGATATTCTTGGGAATGCGGATGAGCTGACGGTTGGCGGTCTGCCGCACGTTGCGCTCCAGCGTGCGGAACAGCGCCGCATCGGCGTCCGGATCCCAGAATGGCTGTCCTCGCGCGTCGAGCGCGGAGACACCGCCCTCAGGCAGGAAGAAGCGCACCGGGCCGTCCATCCGGTTGAGCCGGTCGGCGATCCAGTGCCCCATGCGCTCGTTCTCCTCTGCAGTGGTGCGCATCAGCGTGACCTGCGGGTTGTGGACGTGGAATTTCCTGCCGCGGTAGCGCTCCGGGATGGTCTCGGGGGCGCCGAAATTCACCATGTCCAGAGCGCCCACCGAGCCGACATAAGGCACCCGGCTGCGGATGATGGCGCCAAAGCGGTCGTCGATGGCCGGGAACACGCCGCCCATCAGGAGATCGCCGACCTCCGTGGTCGTGAGGTCGATGACGCCTGCGAGCTGTCCGGAATCGACGAGCTTCTCCATTGAGCGTCCTCCGACGCCGGTGGCGTGGAAGACCAGGCACTCGAAATCCTCGCGCAAGTCGGCCGCGATTTTCTGCCCCGCCGGCGTGGTGACACCAAACATGGTGATGCCGACCGACGGCAATCCGCTGTCGCCGCGATCCTTCCGCGAATGCTGATCAAGGCGCGCCTTGACCATGCCGGCCAGCGCGTTGGCGCCGTTGGCCAGCACGGCGCGCGAGATCGAGTTGAGGCCCTGAACGTCGGTAACCGAATGCATCATGGTGATGTCCGCGGGGCCGACATAGGGCCCGACGTCGCCAGAGGCGACGGACGAGACGATGAGCTTCGGCACCCCGACAGGAAGCATCCGCATACCGGGCGCGACCAGCGACGCTGCGCCCGAGCCACCGGCAGAAATCACGCCGGCAACATTGTTCTGGCGTCGCAACCAGCTGGCGAAGGCCTCGGCCATCGCGGCGACGGCGGCGCCGCGGTCGGGTCCGAGTACCGCCGATCCGCCGCGACCATGGTTCAAGGCAATCTCCTGGGCGGAGACGTCGCTGGCCGCGTGCCTGCCGCTGGTGGAGACATCGACCAATCGGGTTCGCAGGCCGGTCCCGGCGATGATGTCGCGGATGAAGCGGAGCTCCGTGCCCTTGGTGTCCAGCGTACCGACGACGAGGACGACCGGAGGGCCCTGCGTTTGTGCGGCGACCGGTTCGCGCCGTCGCCGTGCCGTCTCGTCGAGTCGCATCACCTGTGTCGAGAACATGCGGGCCGCAGCCTCGATGCGGGCGATCGGCACAGGTTGCGACCACCGTGTCGGCGGCGTCGGGTTTGACATGTAGATGCGGATCGCGCCGCCTGGACGCGTCTGCTGCGGAGGAGGCTTCGCTTCCGTATCCGCCGGTGGCACGTCGAGGTCGAGCTCGAGTCCGGCGTGCATTCCGACACCGAGCAGGCGCTGCTGCAGTTCGCGATCGGCGGCAAGCCGCACCGAATCGATGATGCGGTTGACGCGGCCGTTGACCACGATCGCGACATTGCGCGACACGGCGGTCGCCACGCCGATATTCTGCTCGATCACGAGCACGGACATGTCGCCGTCCTCGCCAAGTCGTAGCAGCATCTCCTCGACCTGGGCCACGATGACGGGCGCGAGCCCCTCAGTGGGCTCGTCCATGATCAGGAGCCGCGGGTTGGTGAGCAACGCGCGCGAGATCGCAAGCATCTGTTGCTCGCCGCCGGAGAGCTGGCCGCCGCCGTGATCCTTGCGCTCGGCCAACCGCGGAAACGTCTTGTAGATGCGCTCGACCGTCCAGGCGCCGCGGCGCAAGCCGGCGGCAAGCCGCAGATGCTCATCGACGCTGAGTGAACGCCACAGCCGCCGTCCCTGCGGAACGTAGCCGACGCCGAGTCGGGCTATGTGGGCAGGCGGCTGTCGGGTGATCTCATCCCCGCGGATGCGGATCGAGCCGCCGCTGACCGGCACCAGCCCCATGATGGCCTTGCATAGCGTGGTCTTGCCCATGCCGTTGCGGCCAACGACCGAGAACACGCCGGCCTCGAGCGTCAGATCCACGCCCTGCAGCGCATGCGAATGGCCGTAATAGACGTCCAGGCCGCGGACTTCGAGCGCGGCGGCGGTACGGCGGACCTCATTCATGGCCGCCTCCGAGGTAAAGCTCCTGCACTTCGGGATCGGACTCGATCTCTTGCGGACGGCCTTCCTTGAAGATCCGCCCGTTGTGCATCATCGTGACGCTCTCGACGACGCGCAGGGCGACGTCCATGTCGTGCTCGATGATGATGTAGCCGATATGCGCGGGCAGGGAGGTCAATATCTCGATCAGCTCGGCACGCTCGGTCGGCGACAGCCCCGCGGCGGGTTCATCGAACAGGACGAATCGCGGCGCGCCGGCAAGCGCAAGTGCGATCTCGAGCTGGCGCTGCTGGCCATGCGCGAGCTCGGCAACGCGCTGATCCTTCACGCCCGAGAGATG
Source organism: Bradyrhizobium sp. 17 (assembly GCF_023073515.1). NCBI lineage: Bacteria > Pseudomonadati > Pseudomonadota > Alphaproteobacteria > Hyphomicrobiales > Nitrobacteraceae > Bradyrhizobium > Bradyrhizobium sp. 17. The sequence continues at coordinate 354,777 of NZ_JADPJQ010000105.1, forward strand.
GACGGCCTGCACGAGATTTTCGGCCGCGTGCATCAACGCATCGTTCTGACCGGGGCGGAGAAACGAGAAGCGTCCCCGTGAGACGCCACGGCAGGCGAGGTAGACATTGTCCTGGACGGTAAGGCCCGGAAACAGCGCGGAGATCTGGTAAGTCCGGCGCAGGCCACGGCGGATGCGCTCATAGGGCGGGAAGTGCGTGACGTCCTCGCCGAAGAAGCGGATGGTGCCGGAAGAAGGTGGGAAGTCGCCGGTGATGCAGTTGAACAGCGTAGTCTTGCCGGCGCCGTTAGAGCCAAGCACGGCGCGCCGTTCGCCGGGGCGGACGGTAATGGTGATGTCGGTGAGTGCCGCCAGCGCGCCGAACAGACGTGTCACGCCGCGCAGCTCCAGCGCCGCGCCGGCGCCCACGACAGAGAGGCGTTGCGCGACGCTATCCATGGTGGGATCCTTGGCTGGATCCTTGGTCAGATTCTCGGCCACGTCGTCCGCTTGAACTTGCCGCGCCGGAGCGTTGGCGGCGCCGCCAGCTCTGCCAGAGTCCGATGACGCCGTCCGAGGACCAGAACACGATAGCGAGGAAGCCGAGGCCGATCAGGAGCCGAAAGCGGTTGCCGTCGAGCCCCAGCTTGACCAGGAAGTCGAGTGCGAAGGTCCGCAGCAGTACGAAGATCAGCGCGCCGATAAAGGGTCCGATGGGACGCGTGATGCCGCCGACGACTGCGATGATGAGGATATCGATGCAGGCCCCAACGCTCACGGATCCCGGCGAAATCTGCCGGTAATTCCAGACCTGGAGTACCCCTGCCAGCGCCGCGACGAAGGACGCGAAGACGTAGGCCGCGACGCGATGCGCATTGACGTTGAAGCCGAGTGCCGCCATGCGGCGGGGATTGTCGCGGACACCTTGCAACGCGAGGCCGAACGGTGCGCGGGAGATGTAGTCGACGGCGAAGTAGCACAGCGCGGCTACTGCGAGGACGATATAGTAGAATGGAATGTCGGCGCGCCAGTTGACGCCCCAGAAATGCGGTGTGGCAACGGTATTGATGCCGGTATGACCGTTGAAGATCGCCCAGTTCTGGTTAGTGAAATAATAGAACGCCGCGCCGATCGCGAGCGTGATCATGATGGTGTAGATGCCCTCGGTGCGCACCGCCAGCGCGCCGCCGAGCGTGCCGAATATGGTCGCGAGCGCGAGCGCCATTGGGACCGCAAGCCACCACGGCCAGCCCAGGCTGATATTGGCGTTGCCGCTGACGCCAAACACCGCGACCATATAGGCGGAGAAACCCGCGATGGTGAGCTGCATCAGGCTGACCATGCCGCCATAGCCGGCAAGAAACATCAGACTCAGCGCCATGGTTCCGAGGATCAGCGTGGTCGCAAAGATCTCGATCAGGAAGAAGCCGTTGGCGATCAGGGGCATGATTAGGAGAATGGCCGCGACGGCCCAGGCCGCCGGATTGTCGATCTCCGGCCATCCGCGCAATTTCGAGCGCTGCACCGCAGTGGCGGGACGAACCGGGACGCGGGCGTCGTGGGCGAGGGACATGTCAGCGCCTCGCCAACAGGCCCTGCGGCCGAATTGCCAACACCAAAACCATGATCAGGAAGGTCACGACGATGGCGTAGGTCGGGATGTAGACCGAGCCGAGCTGTTCGGCGAGGCCGATGATGAGCGCGCCCAGCGCAGCCCCTGGGATCGAGCCCATGCCACCGACGATCACAACGACGAGGGAGGCGAGCAGGAAGCGGATATCCTCGCCGGGTGAGAGCGACTGGAACGTTCCGCCGACAACGCCCGCAACGCCAGCGAGGCCGGCGCCGAGCGCAAACACCACCACGAAAACGAGTTGGATCCGTACTCCGGTCGCAGCCAGGATGTCGCGATCGTCGACCCCGGCGCGGATGATCATGCCGATGCGCGTGCGGTTGAGCGCCAGCCACATCGCCACGCCGATCACGACGGAGGCGACGAAGATCACGAGTCGGACCAGGGGATAGCGGAGATAGACCGGCTCACCTGAGGACTTGACCGCAGTGACCAGCGGCAGCTCCACAGGTCCGATCAGCCAGTTCGGGGTCTGGATCTGATAGAAATCGCCACCGCATGCCCACAGCATCAAATCGGCGAACACGATCGAGAGTCCGATCGTCACCATGGTCTGGCGCAGGTCCTGGCCTTCCATGCGGCGGAAGACGAGGACCTGGAGCAGGACGCCGACCAGTGCCGTCAGGATGAAAGCGACGATGAAGCTGAGGACCCATGAACCGGTCGCGACGCTGATGGCGTAGCCGACATAGCCGCCGAACAAATAGAGCGAGCCGTGCGCGAGGTTGACGTTACGCATTAAGCCGAAGATCAGCGTAAAGCCGCTGGCGACAAGGAAATAGAGACCGCCGAGCGTGATGCCGTTGAAGAGCGCGTTGAGGAAGACCCGCTTGCGGCCGAACGCATCTTCGACGCTCTGCGGCCACACTGCGAAAATCAGCCAGAGTGCTACCGCGATTGCGATGATGACAATCAGTGCCCAGGCGGGATGGCGTTCGACAAAGCGGGTCATTATCGCCGCTCCGTCTTCGCGTCACCCCATCTCTCACCCCGCAAGCGGGGCGGAGGGGCACGCAGACCGTCGCCGGCCGCAAGCCCTGCCATGAACGTGCGCTCCCTATCGCGCGCGATCCTCGTTTCGGGATCGCGTTTGTCGCATCCTAATGCGGCTGTAACGGAGGCGCTTGATCGTGAGTATCTTTTCGCGTGACCTCAGGCGCGCAAAACCTTGGCCGCGCGGCGATAATCGGTCGGCGCCATGCCGACATTGGCAGCGAAGAAGCGGGTGAATCCGCTCTGCGACGAGAAGCCGAGATCGAAGCCGATATCGGCGATCGGCGCTTCGCTCGCCACCAGCGCCTCCAGCGCCTGCTCCATCATCAGCGTGTTGAGATAGAGGTGTGGCGTGACGCCGGTCTGGATGCGGAAGAGCCGGTAGAAATGCGGCCGGGAAAGGCCAGATTCGCGCGCGATGGTATCGAGCTCGATCTCGGCGCCAGGACTCTCCGACATCATCTTGATGCACTTGCGCACGCGAAAATCCGTGACGGAACCGTTTGCGCGCGGATCGCGCGCGGTTGCCGCCTGTTGCCAGCTTTCGTCATAACAGATGTCGATCAGGCTTCTCAGCTCGCCATCGAGGCTGTTGAGCGAGGGAGCGCCGCACACGAGGGCGGCTGCGTGCCTGATGTGCTTGTCCAGCGCAACGGACCGCGTGAACTGGGTGCGGCCGAAGCGCAGGCGGTCGGCGCCGGGCGCGTCGGGCGCAAACCACTCCGCATTGACGTAGAGCACGAAGAAAACGGCGCCGCCTTCGAGATCGGACGGCAGGAAATTATGCGGCTCCCACGGATTGACCGCGACGACGGAACCTTCGGTGAGCTCGTAACGTCCGTCACTGACATCGATGCATGCGGAACGCCCGCCGACATGGAAGATCAAATGACCTTCGCGATGTGCGTGGATGTTGAAAGGGCGGTTCAACTGATAGACCGTCGCCCGACCAAAGCGGCCGTGGAAGACGGCGAGCGCCCGGCTCATGCCTCTCCTCCCAAAAGCTCTTGGTATTTTTTGGTAGCGTTCAACAACCGAGGAGAGAATGCAAGGGCGCACGTGTCGCGCTTCTGGCAAATCTCTCCCCGGCCGGTCATCGCTCGCGAATGAGACTAGGTCAGTATTTCTTACATTCCGGTACTGTGCGGCTCGGCAAACCGATCTTGGCGAACACCGCGGGATCGTAGCCCAGCGTTTGGTTGACGTCCGGGATCACCTTCACGACCTTTGAGAACAGCGCGCCCTTGCCGTCGTCGACGACCTCGGTGACAAAGTTGGTGCCGATCGCCTGGCGGTTGGAGTCCAGCTTGATCTTGCCGTTGGGTGCGTCGATCTCGATCTTGGCAAGGGCCTCCTTGTACTTGGCCTGATTGTTGGAGAGATCGCCATTGACTTGGCGGAGCGCCTGGATCAGCGCCATGGTCGAGCCGTAATAGTTGGTGGCGAGCAGCGATGGGCTCGGGAAGCGCTTGTTGGGCGGGAAGGCGTCCTGATAGTCCTTCACGAACTTCTGCCAACTTGGGTTCTCCCAAGTGTCGGCCTGGCCGCTCGCGGCCAGCGTGCCGATCAGGGCATTCTTGGCGTTTCCCTTGGACGACAGGATGGTCTGGTCGATCATGATCGAGCCGCCCATCAGATGCGCCTTGCCGCCGGCCTGCTGGTACTGATTCAGGAAGTTGACGGCGTCGGCGCCGCCGAGGCCGAGATAGATTGCGTCGACGTCGTCGGGCAGTGCGGCGATGACCGAGGCAAAGTCCTTGGTGCCGAGCGGCACCCATTGCCGGTTGGTGACCTGTCCGCCGGCACCGCAGAACTCGAGCACGAGGCCGAACACCTGCGTATAGATGAAGGAGTAGTCTTCGCCGACGGTCGCGATCTTGCGATACTTCTTTTCGTCATAAGCATATTTGCCGAGGCCCACCTGCCACTGCGCACCGTCCATGTTGTAGCGGAAAAAGTTCGGAGCCGGATCGACATAGGTCGTTTCCTGGGCCCCGGAGGCGGCGTTGATGAAGGTCAGTTCGGGATGGGTCTTTGCAAAATTTTTGACCGCGATGCCTTCGTCACCAGAGAGCGGCGACAGCAGGATCTGTACCTTGTCCTGCTCGATCAGCTTGCGCACGGCTCGTACGGCGGAGTCCGGCGTCGCGTCGGTCGAGGCGATGACAAATTCGAGTTCCTTGTCGCCGACCTTCTTGCCGAGGACGTTGAGGGCCGTCTGGAAGCCGCGGATGCCGTCCTCGCCGAGTACGGTGTAGGTGCCTTCGAGCGTCGCGGTGACGCCGACCTTGATCTTCTCCTGTGCGAAGGCGGTGCCCGAAAGTAACAGGCTGCTCAACGCGATCAGTCCTAGACTGCCTTTCAACATTGCTCTCCTCCCTGGGCGTTCTTGTCACTGTTTTTCACCGCGCCTTGACGCGCCCGCCGCGCGGTGCGGCGTTCGGACAAGGCTAACGGTTCTTGAAACGGAGGCTAACCGAACTCCGATGCAGCGCACGTGCTGGAGCCGTGCGCGGCTTAACGGGCAGTCTCATTTTGAATGTTGCGTCGCGATTAACATCGCGGTGCAACAGGCGTCAGGCTTCCCGATTTGCACCCGCCAGCCGCATGGCGGCCGCCGCTTGAATTGGATCGCTCGAATAGAGGAGAAATCAATCGTAGGCGTTGCGTCATTTCGCGGCGCGCCGCACTCGCTGGTTATACGTTGTGGCAGGCGATCGTCCGACCGTCCGCACCGACAGATCGAAGTTGTGGCACATCGACGAGACAGCGATCGCTGGCCATAGGGCAGCGGGGCGCATATGCACAGCCGTGCGGTCGCGTGAAGAGGCTTGGCGGTTCACCCATTTCGATCGCGCCCTGGATCCGTTTCGATGGATCGGGCTTCGGAATTGCCGCCACCAACGCGCGCGTATAGGGATGGAGCGGATGATCCAGGACCGTCCGCGTCCCGGCCTGCTCCACGATGCGGCCCATATACATGACAGCAACGCGGCTGCTGATCTGCCCGATCACGCCAAGGTCGTGCGAGATGAAGAGCATCGACAGTCTCAATTGGTCACGCAGATCCATCATCAGATTGAGCACTTGGGCCTGCACGGACACGTCGAGGGCCGAGACCGGCTCGTCGGCGACGATGATGCACGGCGTGGGAAGAATGGCGCGTGCGATTCCGACCCGTTGCCGTTGCCCGCCACTCAGTTCGTAGGGGTAGCGAGCGGCGAAAGACGGGTTCAACCCGACGGCCGTCAAGGTGGCAGCTATGGCCGCGCTGCGCTCGGCGCGGTTCTTGAAGAAGCCGCTGATGTCGGCCGCCTCCACCACCGAATCTCCAATTGCGCGCCGCGGGTTGAGCGATGCATTGGGGTCCTGGAAAACCATCCGGACGCTCAGACGCATCTCGCGGAGGCCGGAGCCGCGGGCTCCGATCATTTCGGTTCCCTTCAAATTGAAGTTGCCGCTGTCGGGCTGGACCAGCCCGACGAGGGCTCGGCCCAGCGTGGTCTTGCCGCAGCCGGACTCGCCCACGATCCCGAGGACCTCGCCTTCGGCCAGCGACAGCGATACACCATCCACCGCCTGCACCCGGTATTTCCGACCGGCCCGCCTGGCACTGAACGAGACCATCATGTCCCGGACCTCGAGGATTACATTGCCGCTCATGGCAGCTCTCCGCCGGCCAGCGGAAACGCGCAGAGCACCTCGTGCCCTTGGGAAGCCTCCAGGCGGGGCGGGGTCGCCACGCGGCACTCATCGCGCACCGCTGCGCAACGCAAGGCAAACACGCAGCCAGCGGCGACCGAACCTGGCAGCGGCGGCTGACCAGAAATGGTCGGCAGCCGGCGCGCGCCGGAATTTCGCGACGGCATGCAATCCATCAGTCCGCGGGTGTAATGATGACGGGGTGCGCCGAACAGCGCATCGACTGAAGCGGTTTCCACGATCTGGCCGGCGTACATGACAGCGACACGATCGGCGAGCTGCGCAATGACTCCCATGTCGTGAGTGATGAACAATATCGCCATATCGAGCCGATTGCAGAGCTCGCGCAAGAGCCCGAGAATCTGAACCTGTATGGTGACATCCAGCGCAGTGGTCGGTTCGTCGGCGACCAGCACCTGTGGCCTGCAGGCCAGCGCAATCGCGATCATGACCCGCTGGCGTTGGCCTCCGGACAACTGATGGGGATACGCGGACAGCTGCATTTTGGGGTCGGGCATACGTACCAGTTCGAGCAGTTCGCGCGCACGGACCAGCGCCGCTGCGCCCGAAATTCCCTCATGCACGCGTACGGCTTCGGCGATCTGATCGCCGATCCGACGAACAGGGTTCAGTGAGGTCATCGGCTCCTGAAAGATCATTGCCATGCGGCCGTGGCCCGCTTCGACACGTTGCCAGGGCTGCAGCTGCGTTACGTCGCAGCCCTCCAACAGGACGCGCCCGGCCCGGACTCGGGGACCGGGCTGCGGCAGCAATCCCATGACCGCAAGCGAGGTCATGCTCTTTCCGCAGCCGGACTCGCCGACGAGGCCGAGGATTTCGCCCTTGGCCAAGCCGAAGGACACGCCCGCGACGATGTCGACCGGCGCGGTTTCCGGCCCCACTGACACCGTAAGGTCGCAAACTGTCAGCACGGCCTAACCCTTCTCACCAAAGACTTGACGGAACCGCGGATCGAGTCGATCGCGCAATGCATCGCCGACCAGGTTCAGAGAAAATGCCGTCGCCACGATCATCATGCCCGGGAAGAAGAGCAGCCACGGCGCGCGGATGATGAAGGTCCGTGACTCCGCCAGCATATTGCCCCAGCTCGGAATGTCGGGAGGGGCGCCGAGGCCCAGGAAATCGAGTGAAGCCGCGCCGAGCTGCGCGAACGCGAAGACGAAGCTGGCCTGCACGAGAAGTGGTGAGACCAGGTTCGGCAAGATGTGCCGACTGATGAGCCATGCCGCTCCGGCGCCCATGCTGCGGGACGCCTCGACATAGGTTTCCGCGCGCAAGCGCAGCGTCAGTCCGTAGACGATGCGGGTCGTCGTCGTCATGTAGCCGATCCCAATGGCCAGAATGACGGTGGCCACACTCGGGCTCAAGATGACAATCAGGCCAAGTGCGAGAAGCAGAGTCGGGAAGGCCATCAGCACGTCGACCATGCGCATCAGCAGGTGACCCAGCCGCGGGAACAGTGCGGAAAGTACGCCGGCCGGAACGCCTGTCGCGAGAGCGAAGACGACCACGCCCGAGCCGATCAAAAGTGCCATGCGTGCTGAATGAATGGTGCGCGACAGGGTATCCCGGCCGAATTGGTCGGTGCCGAACCAGTGGGTCATGTTCGGGGGCGTCAGGCGGATCAGGGGATCGATGGCATACGGATCGTAAGGCGACAGCCAGGGTGCGAAGACCGCGGCGAGCACAGTCGCCAGAAGGACGCCGAGCCCGGCCAGCGCGATCGGGCGGGCGATGAACGGCTTGAGCCACAATGTCACGCTGTTGCTGCTCATTGAAGTTCAACCCGCGAATCGAGCAGACGATAGCTCAGATCGACGATCAGATTGATCAGGAGATAAACCACCACGATGACCAGGATGACGCCCTGGATCACAGGGTAGTCTCGGCGAAGGATCGACTGAACGACGAGGCGTCCGATGCCGGGCAGGGCAAACACGGTTTCGGTCACCACCGCCTCGGACAGCAGCGCGGCGAAGGTGAAGCCGAAGGCCGAGACGACCGCCAGGAGTGCATTGCGCCAGATGTGGCGGCGCACGACCTGCCACGGCCGGATTCCCTTTGCCCGCGCCGTGCGCACGTAGTCCTCCCGGGAGACGTCGAGCATGCTGGCGCGCGTCAGCCGCAGGATCAAAGCAGCATTCGGAGCCGCAAGCGCCAGGCTGGGGAGGACGAGATAGCGGAGATTGACGACACCGCCTTCGAAGATCGACGGATAGCCGGAGCTCGGAAACCAGCCGAGCCACGCGGCGAAGATCAGGATCAGATAGAGCCCGACCCAGAACGTGGGTATCGAGGCCATCAGCATCGCCCCACCGGACAATCCCTGATCGAGCCACGTGCCGTGCCGGACCGCCGCAATCATTCCGATCGGCACGCCGATGACGGCAACCCAGATCATCGTCATGGTGGCGAGCAAGGTGCTGGTCTCGGCGCCATCGGCAATCACCGACAGCACGGGCGCCTGGAAGAAGATCGACCGCCCGAGGTCGCCCTCGAGCACATGGCCGGCCCAAGTGAGATATTGCAGGATGATCGGCTGGTCGAGACCGAGCTGGTGTCGCAAGGCGTCGATCTGGTCGGGAGTCGCGGTATCACCGAGCAAAACATAGATCGGGTCACCCGGCACGATATGGATGAACGCGAAGATGATGATGGACGCTGCCAGCAGCGTCACCGCCGTCGTTCCTGCGCGCTTGAATGCGTAAGACCACATGTGATTGGGCGCCTGTCAGCGGCAACGATGCGCGCCGGCGCCGGCGCTCGACAGTCCTCGCGGCCTCATTGCCCGTCCTTATTTCGTGGACACATTCCAGAACACCGGACCGTTTGGGTTGAGCCCCTTGAGCTTGGGAGAAGCAATGTCGTAGGTGTAGGCATCGCCTACTTTCATCACCGGTACCTGCTCATAGATCAGCGACTGGATCTTGTCCCATGTCGACTTGCGCGCGGCTGGATCGGTCGTGTTGATCAACTCGGCCCGAAGCGAGCCGATCTCGGGGCTGTCCCACCAGCCGGGATAGCTCGCATTCAGGAACGTGAGCAGCAGCGGGTCCGGCGCGAAGGAATGGTGCGTGACGAAGATGTCCCACTGTTCCGGCTGGCCGCGCATCTTCAGAAGGGTCGCCCAATCGACGACCATCATCTGAACATTGATTCCGGCGTCGGCCAGCTGACGGGTGAAGACGGAGGCTTCGTCATAGTGTGCCTGATAGTTCGTCGAGACCAGCAGGCGAATCGGCGTCCCCGTGTAGTCCGCCTCCTTTGCGAGCTCCTTGGCCTTCTTCGGATCGTGCGCACTATAATTTGAGGCGCCTTCCGTCGAGTACCAGGGGGTGCCATTGGGAAAGATCGATCCTTCGGCATTCCACAGGTCTTTGGGACCGAAGGCGACGCGCAGCGCCTGCGACTTGTCCAGCGCGGTCTGGATGGCGCGGCGGAGCTTGTAATTGTCCTTCAGGATTCCCTGCTTCGAGTTCATGAAGAAAAGGCCGAAGATCGGCGCGTTGGTACGCTGCACCTGGACCGATGGATCTTTGCTCAGGGACTCGTACAGATCGCCGGAGATCATTTCCGCATAGTCGTAGTCACCCGCCTGCACGCCGCTCACGCGCGTGCCGACGTCAGGCACCGGAATGAACCGGATCTTGTCGAAGCTCGCAACGCGGGCGCCGGCGAAGCCGTCACCCTTTTCCTTCACCGGCTTGTAGCCCTCGAACCTCTCCACCTCGACATAGCGGTTCGGCCGCCACTCCACGAACTTGTAGGGCCCGGTGCCGATATAGTCCTTCTGCTCGATCGGCCGGTTCCCCGCTTTGGCGGCTATGTCTTCCGGATAGATCGCAAGACCGCCATTGACGTCCGCAATGAGAGCCTTCCAGGCGCCGTTCGGCGCGGACAATTTCAGCGTGACTTCATACTTTCCGGTCGCCTCGACCGACGTAGCCGCCGCCATCAGGAGCTTGCCGCGTGCACCGAAACTGCCCCATCGCGTCATCGAGGCGACTACGTCCTTGGCGGTCATCTCCTTGCCGTTGTGGAAGAGGACTCCTTCGCGGAGCTTGATGACGATGGTCCGACCGCCGTCTTCCGTGCGATCGCTCTCGGCCAGCATCGGACGCGGCGTATAGGTCGAGTCTAGCGCATACAGGGTCTCGAAGATGTGGCGGCCGATGACCGATGCGACGTCGGCGGTCGTCAGCATGACATCGAGCGGCGGCGGTTCTCCGATGGTGGCTTCGCGTAGCAGGGTGGCGGCACTGGCCTGCGCAATCAAAAATGACGCGGTGGCCAGCCGCACGACGCCACGCATCAAGACACTTGGACCGTATCTCATGATCGCCCTCCCGCCTTGTTGAGCCGCCTGCTTCCCGGTGCAGGGATGTGCCTTTCAGCTGTTGGGCTGACGGCACGCTATTGCTTGTTTGAAAGTTACATACACAATTTGGCAATTATCAAGCAGAAAATGCTGTTATTGATGTGGCATGCCGATATACGTTTGGTCGATGCTGAAGGTTTCTTACGGCAGCTTCTTGCCAAGGGCGCAGGTTGATCTGACCTGGGAAAGGGCGGGCAATGGCGCGTGCAAAGCGAAATCACCCGGCGAGAGCCGTTGGTGCAGCAATCTCGAAGCCGCCCGGCGACGACAATGTCGTGGCCGGCGACATCATCTCCCTCATCAGGCAGAGCGCTCTAAGCCTCAGCCCGTCCGAGCAACGCGTTGCCACGGTGCTGCTGGCCGATATGGAGTTTGCCGTTCACGCCAGCAATTCCGAGTTGGCCCGTCGGGCGCGCGTCAGCGAGCCGACGGTAACCCGGTTCAGCCGCTCCGTCGGTTGCCGGGGCGTCCGCGACCTCAAGGTGAGGCTGGCTCAAGCAATGGCGGTCGGGCGGATTTACGTTGAGCTTCCCCCGCATGTCGGGACCGATCTGGCGCGCCCCGCGCTCTGGCGGTCGGTGTTTCAGGAAATTCGCCGTGCAATTGCCGCTGCCGAGGAGGGACTTCGCAAGGAGGACATCGAGCGGGCTGCCGAAGCTATCTCCCGCTGTTCGAAGCTTGCAGCGTTCGGGGTGGGGGGCGGTTCCACTCTTGCGGCGGCGGAGGTTCAGAACCGGTTCTTTCGTCTTGGGATTGCCGTCTCGCATGCCTCCGATCCGAGCTTGATGCGCATGATTGCCGCGACCTTCGGACGGGATGATGTCGTCGTTGCCATCTCGACCACCGGTGCAGCGAACGAGGTGATCGAGGCAGCCAGTATCGCCAAGCAATACGGCGCCTTGGTCGTCGCAATTACCAAGCCGCAAAGCAGGCTGGCCTCAATCGCCGATATTGCGCTTGGCGTACACGTGCCCGAAGCGCCCGACGCGCTCAAGCCGACGGCGTCGCGCTATGCATTTCTCGCCACCATCGATCTGCTTGCGGCGTCAACTGCCTATTGCAAACCGCTCGAAGCCCAGGCGCGCATGCGGCGGATCAAATACGAGTTGCTGAAGGGGAGCGACGGGGACGCCAAAGGGCCGCTGGGAGACTGAGCGGGCAATTAGCCCACCGCCCGCCTCTCGGGATTATGTTCGCAATATGGCCTCGATCTCTTGCGCTGCTTCAAGCAGCGTGCGGTCTTGTCCGCGCGCGGCGATGACCTGAAGGCCGAATGGAAGTTCGCACCGATCCGTTCCGCACGGCAGCGAAATCGCCGGCAGACGAGCATGATTGACAAAGGGCGTTAACGCCGCGTGCGCGCGCGGGCTCGCCGCGCGGCCACCAATCATGTCGGGTCCGAGCTGGGTGAATGGCCAGGCGACACAGGGAACGGTTGGCGCCAGCAGCAGATCAACCTCGGTGAAGAATGCCGCGAAAGCATTGGCGATTGCGGCGCTTGCCAGCAGCGCACCGGCAACGTCGGCGCCCGACCACGACAGCCCTCGCTCGATCTGTCTGGCGATGTCAGAATCGAACACGGTCGGATCCTCGCGGAAGGCATCTCGATAGAGTGCGGCGAGGCCGGCCTGCTGAAGCGGCATGATAGCCTCTTCCGTCGCGCCCGCCGGCCAGACGGGATCGCGCTGCGCGATGCTGAGGCCAGCGGCGGAGAGACGCGCGATGGCGAAAGCGAGCCCTTCAGCGACAACATCGTCGACGGCGACGTCGAGCCCAAGGCGCGGCGAGAACGCGATGCGCAGACCGGCGATGTTTTTGGCCTCTTGAGCGATGCCGGCTGAATCCGGATCGCGCGGATCGACGGCGGCCATGGCCTCGAACGCCAGCGCGATATCGGCAACGTCAGTGGCGATCGGCGCGATGACGGAGAGGCCGAAAAACGGTTCGGCGAAGCCTGGCCCATAGGGGATCGCGCCATAGGACGGTTTGAACCCCGCGACGCCGACATGGGCCGGCGGCCTGCGGCTCGAGCCGCCCGCATCGGTGCCGATCGCTAGCGGCACGAGGCCGGCCGCAACCGCCGTGGCAGGGCCGCCCGACGAGCCGCCGGGCGTCAACGTGGGATCCAGCGGATGCCGCGTTGGCCCATACAGCGGCGAGGTGGTCACGCCCTTGCAGGCGAATTCCGACGTTGCGCCGATGCCGACGACGACGGCGCCGGCCTTGCGCAGCTGCTCGATCGCAATCGCATCCTGCGGCGCGACGAATTCGGCGAACAGGCGCGAGCCCTGTGTCACACGCCAGTCACGGACCCAGATGTTGTCCTTGACGACGACGGGGACACCGGCGAGCGGCATCGTCTCGCCGGCACGCAGGCGATCATCGACCGCTGCGGCGTCGGCAAGCGTACGCGCAGGAGCGGTCGTCACCACTGCGTTCAGCGCCTTGGCGGCCTCGATGCGCGCAAGCGCGGCCTTGGCGGTCTCGACCGCACTCGTTCGTCCGGCGGAGACGTCGGCCGCAATCTCGCACGCGCTACTTCTTCCCTTTGTCATGGCCTCCCCAGACCAGTGCCAATGTGCCGCAGAGGGCGAGGCAAGCCAAGGCGAAGAAGGCGGCACCGAGACTGGCTGCGCTGTCCAGGAAGGACACCAGCGCCGGTGCTGCCAAGAGGCCGGCGTAGGATGCGGTCAGCACCGCGCCGGTGGTTTCGCCAATCCTGTCCTGCGGGGCGAGGCGTGCGATCTCGGCGACGAAGACACCGTTCCACCCGGAGGCCGTCAGGCCGAACAGAGTTGCAATCGCGAACTGGCCGGTCCGCCCGAGCGATACGCCATCGAGACCCAGCAGCGCGGCGCAGAACGTCATACCGAGGCCGATGACGACGAGAACTCCGCGCGAGGCATTGAGGCGCGTTGCGACGAAGCCCCAGCCGAGCCGGCCGATCAGGCCGCCGGCCTGGGCGCAGGCAAGCGCCATGCCGGCCTCGACATGGCTGAGGCCGAGCTCGCGGGTGCCGAGCGTGACGAAGACCGTATTGAGCGACACCTGCATCGCGCTGAAGGGCATCGAGGCCAGCGCCAGCATTGCGATGCGCCGGTCCGCGGTCACCAGTGCCAGCCGCGTGCGAAGGCTAAGCTCCGGCAGTGGCACGACCTTGACGGCGTAGGCGGGCCGCAGGCGCTCGAACCACGCTATCGCCAGCAGCGCACAGGCGCCCACGGCGGCATAGCACCAGGCGGGCCCGAGCGAGATTGCGATCGCGGGCAGAACCAGCGAGCCGCAGACGGCGCCGATCTGGTTTCCGGTCTGGCGAACCGAGAACACGAACGCGCGCCGCTCGGCCGTCACGAGCCGCGCCAGCAGCACCGCGCTTGCGGGCGTCTCCGGTCCGAAGGCGAGGCCAAGACAGAGGCCGGCTGCGAGCAGGGCCGCCGTCGAGCCGAGCGAAGCCAGCGCCATGCTGGCGATGATCGCCGCCGCGCAGAGGCTCGCGATCCGCATCGAGCCCAGGCGGGCGATGAAGCCGCCGCCCCAGAACGAGGCGGGAATGCCGACCGCGAACACGGCGCAGGAGAACATCGAGAGCTGCCAGACCTCGATATGGGCGCGCGGTGCCACCACGCCGGCGCGAACAGAGCCAGAGCCACCAGCGCCTGCAATGAGGTCGTGGCGCCAAGCGCGGGCAGCAATGCGGGCGCTGGTCGAACGGCCGTGTTTGCGTCTACCATGGTGCAGCGCTCTCGGGGGGAACATTGTGGCAGGTGGCATTTCCATTCACGCGGTCGATGTGGCGAGCGGACGCCCGGCGCAGGGTCTGCGCGTCGAGATCTGGCGGATCGATCCGGACTCGCTGCGCGTCGCCGACGGACGGCTTGGTGTCAACGGCGTGCTCGATCATCCCGTTGCGCAGGGGGCGGGCGTGACGGCGGGCGAGTATGAGGTCCTGTTTCATCTCGGCGAGTTCTTTGGCGAGCGCGACGGGTTTCTCACGGTGACGCCGTTCCGCTTTCGCATCAAGAATGTTGACGAGCATTTTCACCTGCCGCTGAAATTCACGCGCTGGGGCTATTCGCTGTTCCGCGGCGCCTGATCAGTTGGTCAGCCGCCGCGATAACCCCGTGACGCGCTCCATAATCGCGACCAACGCGACGGTTGCAATGATCAGCACGCCCGACAGCGCGGCGATGGTGACGTCGAGCTTGCCCTCGAGGTCCTGCCACATCCGGATCGGCAGCATGTCGGTGGCGGCATCACGCAGGAACAGCGACACCGGCACGTTGTCGAAGGACGACATGAAGGCGATGAAGGCGCCCGCGATGATGCCCGGCCGGATCAGCGGCAGCACGATGCGCCGGAACGTGTAGATGCGGCCGGCGCCCAGCACGGCCGAGCTCTCCAGCAGGGTCGGCTCCAGCTGGGCAAGCGCCGCAATCGTATTGCGCACGACATAGGGCACGCAGACCACGGTGTGGCCGATTACCAGCGTCAACGGCGACACCGGCAGGCCGACCAGCGAGAACAGCATCAACGCGGCAAGGCCAAAGGCCAGCGCCGGCAGAACCAGCGGCGACATGAAGAGGGAATCGAGCAGCCGCGCCGACAGCGTCGGTGAGCGCGAGATCGCGAGCGCGGCGGCAACGCCGAGCACCACGGACAGGCCCGTCGCCCACAGTGCCACGATGAGGCTGTTCTTGGCTGCGAAGTGCAGCTGCCAGGCGTTCCACAATTCGGCGTACCAGCGCAGCGAATAGCCCGGCGGCGGAAAACGCAGCGAGAAGCCGCTGGTGAACGAGACGATCAGCACCACCAGCGACGGCGCGATGATGATGATCAGCGCAATCGCGGCGATCAGGCTCATGACCAGCTCGAAACTGAACGCCTCCAGGGTGCGCTTGCGCCCGCTCATCACGCACCTCCATAGCCGCGCGACAGGCGGCCGAGCGTGGTGAAGACGGAGACGACCGCGAGCACCGCGAGCAAAAAGATGATCGAGATTGCGGAGGCAAACGGCCAGTTCTGCAGGGTCGAAGCCTGCTGGTAAAGATACATCGGCATGAACAGCATCTGTCCGCCGCCGATCAGCGACTGGGTGATGAAGGCCGTGATCGCGGCGGCATAGGTCAGCGTGCAGCCGGCGATCACGCCGGGCAGCGACAGCGGCAGCACGATCCGGAAGAACGTGCGCCAGCTTCCAGCGCCGAGCGAGCAGGAGGCGTCGTCGAGATTGGAATCGATCCGGCCGAGCGCGGTGATCAGCGGCAGCGTCGTCAGCGGCATCTGCACCTGCGCCAGCGCGAGGACGACGCCGAACTGGGTGTAGAGCAGTTTCAGGGGCGTCTCGATGATGCCGAGCGATTGCAGCGTCGCGTTGATGATTCCCTGGCGGCCCAGGATGACGATCCAGGCGAAGGTACGGACCACGACGCTGGTCAAAAGCGGCAGCAGCACGATCAGGATGATGATGGTCTGAAGCCGCGACCCGACCCGCTGGTAAAGCCAGGCGATGGGAAAGCCGAGCACGAGGCAGACGGCCGTCACCTCGGCCCCAAGCAGCAGCGTCGAGCCGAGCACGCTGAGGCTGAAGGGATCGGTGAGGAAGTGCAGATACTGGCCGAGTCCCCAATGGAGCGCGGCCGTGTCGTTGTGCAACGAGAGCCACAGTAATTGCAGCAGCGGCACCACGAAGAACACTAGGAAGAACAGCGCCAGCGGCGCTGCCAATCCCATCCCGTAGGACGTGACGTCTCGTGATGCCGGTGCTGTGCCCATCATGAGTCCTTGAAGCTCTAGATCTTGATCTCGCGGTTGAAACGCTCGATCCAGGCCGAGCGCTGCTCGTTGATCTTCTTCCAGTCCTGGAACACGAATTTCTGCTTCAGCTCGGCCGTGTCCTTGGCGAGCACGCGCGCGATCTCGCCGCCCATCGCCACCTTGGAATTGGTCGGCACGATCAGGTAGGGCGGGTTCATCAGCGTGGTCTGCACTTCCGGGGTCAACGACGCCTCGATCAGCTTGAAGGCGAGCTCGCGGTTGGGCGAGTTCTTGACGATGTGGATCGTGGTCTTGAAGGCGATGGCACCTTCCTTCGGGGCCACGAACTCGACCGGCACGCCGCGCGCTTTCAGGATCTGGATGGCGTTGAAATTGCCGGGCGAGATATCGATCTGGCCCTGCTGGAACAGGGTGGCGAGCGCGCCGGGATTGGCGGCGACCGCGGCGAGGTTGGGCTTCAGCTCCTCGATCGCCTTGAAGCCGGGATCGACATTGGCTTCCGAACCGCCGCGCATCTTGGCGATCTCGACTAGCCAGCCGGTGCCGAGCGTCGAGTTAAGGTTGGTGATGCCAACGCGGCCCTTGAACTCGGGCTTCCACAGATCGGCCCAGGAGGTCGGCGGCGTCTTGACGGCTTCCGGATTGTAGGTGAGGCCGACGACCTGAAAGAAGGGGGCAGGGCCCATCGGCTCCTGGGCCTCGGCGATCAGGTCCTTGTAATAGGCGCTCTTCTCGACGGGGTATGGCTCGACCAGATCCTGGCCGATTGCGACCAGGGCCGGGCCGGGATCGTGCAGCATGACGTCAATCGGCGGATTGGCCTTGGCGGCGTTCACCTTGGCGATCTGGTCGACCGAGAGCATGGGGTCGAGCACCATCGCGGCATCGGCGTTCGCCTTGCGAAAGGCCGGCACCAGCACGGCCTTGTGCGCCTCCTCCCAGCTTCCGGTGAAGGTCGCAAACACCAGCGGGCGGGCCTGGGCGTAGCTCAGTCCGGGAAACGCCTTCATGGCGCCGAGTGTGAGTGCGGTCGTCATCAGGCTTCGGCGGTTCATGATCATGGTCGAACTCCCTCTGGACAAAAACTGAATTCAAAGCGTTGCAGGAAAAGCGTTTGCGAGCGACGGGGCGAGCGGCGCGAGGCGCACCGCGGCGCCGCTCTCCAGGGTGCGCGTCTCGCCGATGCGCGCCTGGGAGATCTTGACGCCGGAGCCGTCCGCGGTGGTGACCTCGTGGACGACGGTGGCTCCTAACGGCAGCGACATGCCGACCACGCCGGCAAAGCCGGTCTCGTCGCCAACGAATTGCAGATGCTCGGGGCGTATGCACACGGTGACGCGGCCGCCCTCGGTGAGAGCGCCGCCGGCGGGACGCGCAATGATTTCCGCGCCGGCATCGAGGCGGACTTTTGCGGCCGTGCGGTCTGCCGAGACGACCACGCCGGGCATGCGGTTGCTGGCGCCGACGAACGTGTTGACGAACAGGGTCTGCGGCCGGTCGTAGACGTCCGACGGCGACCCGAACTGCTCGAGCTTGCCGTGGCTCAGGACGGCGACGCGGTCGGCCATCGACAGCGCTTCTTCCTGGTCGTGGGTCACGATCAGCGTGGTAATGCCGGAGACGCGCTGGAGCCGCTTGACCCCGATCTGCATGTCGAGCCGCAGATTCTTGTCGAGCGCGGCAAAGGGCTCGTCGAGCAACAGGATTGACGGCTTGATCGCGAGCGCGCGGGCCAGCGCGACGCGCTGCTGCTGGCCGCCGGAGAGCTGCCGTGGCAACCGTTCCGACATGGTCGGCAGCTGCACCAGATCCAGCAAGCGCTGTGCTTCGCGCTGGCGGGTCGCCTTGTCGATCCCGCGCGCGGCAAGCCCATAAGCGACGTTCTCGCTGATGCTGAGATGGGGGAATAGTGCGTAGTTCTGGAACACGATGCCGACCGCGCGGCGGTTCGGCGGTAGCGCGTCGACGATGTCGTCGCCGATGATGATCCGCCCCTGCGTCTGCGCGATGAAGCCGGCGATGATGCGCAGCAGGGTAGTCTTGCCGCAGCCGGAGGGGCCGAGCAGGGCGATGATCTCGCCCCCTTTGATGTTGAGATTGATGTTCTCGACCGCGAGCGCGCCGCTCGGATAGCGGTGGGTGACGGCGTCGACCACGAGCGATCGGCCGCCTTGCGCTTCAGCCATGGTGTTGCCTCCCGTTGCCCCGGAGTAGAAAGCAAGTCTCATGCCCGCACCGGTCGCTTTTCGCCGCGAGGTTTGGCATGGTGGGGTGATGACGTCGGATCGATCGGTTTGCGACCTCACTGCCACGGCCCTCGCACGCGCCCTCGCGAAGGGCGAACTCTCCTCGCGCGACGCGGTCGAGGCGCATCTGGCGCGGATCGCGAGTCTTGATAGCCAATTGGCGGCCTTCGTGACTGTCGATGCGGAGGGGGCCCGCCGTGCCGCTGATATCTGCGACGCCGCGCCAACGCGGGTCGGCCCGCTGCATGGGGTGCCCATAGGGATCAAGGACCTCACCGACACTGCGGGGGTTGCGACCACGTACGGATCGGCTCTGTTCCGCGATCATATTCCGGCCGAAGACGATCTCGTGGTCGCGCGATTGCGGCGCGCTGGCGCGATCATTCTGGGAAAGACCAACACACCCGAATTCGGCTTCGGCGCGGTCTGTACCAACAAATTGTGCGGGCCGACGCGCAATCCGTTCGATCCGGTACTGACTTCGGGTGGATCTTCCGGTGGCTCCGCGGTTGCGGTCGCGGCCGGCATGGTGCCGTTGGCCCATGGCACCGATTTCGGTGGCTCCGTGCGCACGCCCGCAAGTTTTTGCGACGTCGCCTCGATCCGGCCGACGCCCGGTCGCATCCCGGCGCCGCATCGCCCCCTCGGCTGGGACATGCTCGCCACCCACGGTTTTCTCGCCCGCGGCGTCGACGATCTCGAGCTTGCGCTGTCGATCTGTGGGGGAGGCGATGTGCACGACCCACTCTCGATCGGTGTCGTCAATGAGGATCGGCCGGTTGCAGTGCGTCCCCGGATCGCAGCGACGCCCGATTTCGGGATCGCGGCCGTCGCGCGCGATGTCCGTGCACGTTTCGCCGCGGCCTGCGAGGCGCTCGGAGCCGTGGCCGATGTGGTGCCGTCCGCGCCCGATTGCGGCGGTGCGATCGAGGCATTTCGGACGCTGCGCGCCGCGCACATCGCCAACGGCTATGGCGAGCTGCTGAAGTCGCGCCGCGCCGAGCTGACGCCCACCGTGATCTGGAATATCGAGGCGGGCGCAAAGCTCTCCGCGGAGGACTATCTCAATGCCGAGCGTCGCCGCACCGCGATCTATCGCAGCTTTCGCGAGCTGTTCAGCCGCGCCGATTTCCTGGTAGCGCCGGCGGCGTCCGTTTTGCCCTGGCCGAATGAGATCAGCGACGTCACCACGATCGATGGCGCGGCGCTGGAGACGCCGATCGATTATCTCGCCGTCACCTTCATCGTGTCGCTGGTCGGTTTCCCGGTGCTGACCCTGCCGGCCCCCCGAGCGGAGAACGAGCTGCCGTTCGGTATCCAGATCATTGCACCGCCGGGATGCGAATCCCGCCTGTTTGCCTTCGGCCGTGCGATTGAGAACAAGCTTGGTTTTTCGCATCGCTGGCCGCAGCTCCCCTAGTTATCGCGATGCTCGAGCCGGGCGGCGAGCGCATCGGCAAGACCAAGGGTGGGTTTGGCAGCGGGCCGGCGGTACGTGCCTGCGGTTGCCTTGCGCAGGCGAAGCGCGACCAGGGCCTCGGCCTGCTTCACCGACGCGATGACTTGATCGACGACTGGGACGGGGATCCGGTCGGCCACGCGCTCGGCGAGGCCCGAGAGCGGCGCACCTGCAAAAATCAAGACGTCCGCGTCGTCCTCCACGATCGCGCGCCGGGCGAGATCGACCAGCACATCCTCCTTCTCGGTGCCGACCTCGGAGATCGCCTGGAACGGCGTATCGAGCATGCGGATGCCGGCGCAGCGCTCCCACAGCCCGTGGGCGCGGACGCATTCCTCGTACCAGGGGCCGAGCGCCTGGGCGAAGGTGACGATGGCGAAACGCCGTCCGGCCATGCAGGCGGTCAGCATCGCCGCTTCCGCCATGCCGACCACGGGAATGTCGAAGGTTTCGCGCGCGGCGAACAGGCCGGGGTCGCCGAAGGCGGCGATGATCGCGGCGTCGACCTTGCGATGCTGCCCGGCCAGCATCTCCAGCGCAATGGCACCGCCGATCTGTGCCTCGGTGCGTGTCGAGATATAGGGCACGCCGCGGGTCGCGGTGCAGGGGATCAGCTCGGTCCCGGGCGCAGCCGCGCGCTGCCCGACATCCGTCATCAACTGGGTGACTGCGGTGCTGGTGTTCGGGTTGAGCAGCAGCAGCTTCATGATTGCGCCGCCGTCTGCTTGGCTTGAGAGGCCGCGATGACTTCGAGCAGCGCCGTGCCGGTGCGCCGAACATGGGCGCCGAGCAGGCGTCCTGCGGTTTCGCTATCGCGCGCCTCGAGCGCGGCCAGGACGCCGGCATGCTCGTCGACCGAATTGCTCCAGCGCCGGTCGGCGCCGAGCGCGAGGTAACGCGCGCGCTCGGCGCGGGAGATCAGCGTCACGTGCGCCTCGCGCAGCGGCGTGTTGCGCGCCATGCGGACGATGGTGTCGTGGATCTCGCCGTTGATGGCGAAGTACTCGTCGAGCTTGCCGTTGCGATGATGACCTTCCATGCGGGTCTGAAGCGTGCGCAGGCGGGCGAGATCGCGCTCGGTGGCGCGCTCGGCGGCGAGCTCGGCGGCCAGCCGCTCGATGCCGGCCAGCGCCTCGAACAATTCCGAGATGCCGTCGACGGCGAGGTCGGCGATGCGCGGGCTGCGGTTGGGGCGGAGCTCAATCAATCCCTCGGCCGCGAGCACTTTCATCGCCTCGCGCAGCGGAGTGCGCGATACGCCCAGCTCCTTCGACAGCCTGGTTTCCTGGGTCTGCGATCCCGGCGGCAGCTCGCCGCGAATGATCATCGTCCGCATCCGCGCGGCGGCGCGCTCATGCAGGCCCATCCGTTTGAGTTTGGGCGACTTTCGGCCCGGGTTCGGTTCGGATTTTTGCGGCACGCCGGCCTTCCTGCTGACGTGCGATCGTAGCTAATTTCCTTCACGTGAGGTGCCCAAATAGAAGACGTATGTGGCTCAAAACACGTGCATATCGAATAAATTGTATGCAGCATGCAGATTGCGGGTTGCGTGGACCGATGCGGACGCGGATGATCCTTTTGAGGAAGCCGAGGAGCGCTTTCGCCGCAACGGAGCGACTGCGATCGATGTCAATTGTGCGCAAACGCCTCGGCATGATCACGCCGTCCTCCAATTCGGTGCTGGAGCCCGTCACCAGTGCGATGCTCGCCGGCGTGGCCGATGTCACCGCGCATTTCTCGCGTTTCCGCGTCACCGAGATCGCACTCGACGCCGCCGCGCTGAACCAGTTCGACGCCTCGGTGATGCTGCCTGCGGCGGACCTGCTGGCCGATGCGAAGGTCGATGCCATCGCCTGGAACGGTACGTCCGCAAGCTGGCTCGGCATCGGCAGAGACCGGAGCCTTTGCGAGGCAATCACGGTGCGCACCGGCGTGCCGGCGACGACCTCCACGCTCGCCTGCATCGATGCCGCTCGCGCGCTCGGCGCCAAACGTGTCGGCCTGGTCTCGCCCTATACCGACGACGTGCAGCGGCGGATCGGTCACGTCTGGGCCGAGGAGGGGATCGCCCCGCACGCGGAGCGGCACCTCGGACTGCGCGACAATTTCTCTTTCGGCGAGGTCGCGCCTGCGACGATTGCTGGCATGATCCGCGCTGTGGCGGCTGACGGCGCCGATGCTGTCGTCATCCTCTGCACCAACCTCGACGGCGCCGCGCTGGCGGCTTCGCTCGAACGGGAATTGAATGTCGCGGTGGTCGATTCGGTAGCGGTCACGCTGTGGCGAACCCTGGAGCTCGCCGGCGGCGATGCCGGGGCTCTTGCCGACTGGGGGCGGATCTTCCAGACATCGACGGTCATCAAGTGATGGAGACTCCTGTGACGCAGCTCGATCTTGCTATTCGCGGCAGTACCATCGTGACGGCCAGCGACGAGTTCCGCGCCGATATCGGCATTCGCGACGGCCGCATCGTCAGCATTGCCGATCATCTCGAAGGCGCAGCGCGCGAGATCGACGCGACCGGGCAGCTGGCCCTGCCGGGCGGGATCGACAGCCATGTCCACATCTCGCAGGCCTCCGGCCCCGACGTGGTGATGGCCGACGACTTCGCCTCAGCGACCCGTTCGGCAGCCGCCGGCGGCAACACCATGGTGCTGCCGTTCGCGCTGCAGGAGAAGGGCACGTCTCTGCGGACCTGCGTCGAGAACTACCGCAAGCTTGCCGAAGGCGAGTGCTATATCGACACGGCGTTCCATCTCATCATCTCCGATCCGACCGCGGTCGTGCTCGGGCAGGAGCTGCCGGCCCTGGTCAAGGACGGCTACACCTCGTTCAAGGTGTTCATGACCTATGACGACCTCGTGCTCAGTGACAAGCAGCTGCTCGAGGTCTTCGAGGTCGCGCGCCGCGAGGAGGCGCTGGTGATGGTCCATTGCGAGGGTTACGACGCCATCCGTT
Organism: Bradyrhizobium sp. 17; assembly: GCF_023073515.1. NCBI lineage: Bacteria > Pseudomonadati > Pseudomonadota > Alphaproteobacteria > Hyphomicrobiales > Nitrobacteraceae > Bradyrhizobium > Bradyrhizobium sp. 17. Next base: position 377,921 of record NZ_JADPJQ010000105.1, read on the forward strand.
TCCTGACCTCCAAGCTGGAACGCGAGGGCCATATCGCGCCCTATTATCACGGCGTGTCGCGGCCACAGGCGGTCGAGCGCGAAGCCACGCATCGCGCCATCAGTCATGCCGAGGTGATCGGCGTTCCCATCATGATCGTGCACGTCTCCGGGCGCGAGGCGATGGAGCAGGTGCGCTGGGCTCAGCAGCGCGGATTGCCTGTTCATGCCGAGACCTGCCCGCAATACATTACGCTGACGGCTGACGACATGAAGGGTCTGAACATGGACATGTCAGGCGCGAAATATGTCTGCTCGCCGCCGCCGCGCGACGCGGAAAGCCAGCAGGCGATCTGGGAAGGCATCACCACGGGCGTGTTCCAGACTTTCTCGTCCGATCACTGCCCGTTCCGTTACGACGATCCCAGGGGCAAGCTGACGCCGAACGGCCGCACCTCGTTCCGCTGGGTGCCGAACGGCATTCCAGGTGTCGAGACCCGGCTGCCGATTCTGTTCTCCGAAGGCGTGTCGAAGGGACGGATCAGCCTGCAAAAATTCGTCGAGCTGACCGCGACCAACCATGCGCGCATCTACGGCCTCTATCCGCGCAAGGGCTCGATCGGCGTCGGCTTCGATGCGGATATCGTGCTCTGGGATCCCAAATTGAAGAAGCCTATTCGGCAGGCCGATCTGCATCACGGTTCGGACTACACGCCATGGGAAGGGTTCGACGTCACCGGATGGCCGGTAACGACGATCGCCCGTGGCCGGGTGGTGTACGAACACGGCAGGATCGTCGGCGACAAAGGCGCAGGCGACATTCTCAGCCGCGGCAGGTCGAGCCTGATCTGATCGGACTCAACGCGTTGCTGCTCAGCTATGGCGCCCGTGCGCGCGGCGCGAGGGCCGTCTCAAGTCCACAGATCATGCCGGTCATATGTTCGTATCCAGCCTTCGCATGCGGCAAAACGAATCTAATCAATTCGGACAAGGTTGTCAGGCCGTCCCCCATAAGGCGACGTCCTTGACACGATTCTCGAAGCTGCCTGGTGGCGTCGTCCGACCTGTGCCGGGCGCTCAGCCGCGCGGAATGAAGCCGTTCAACGAAGCGTCATGGCGCAGATGTTCGACCAGCCCGGCGGCATCGCGGCCGCCATTGCGCTTGGGATCCTTCATTTGCGCGCAGATCTCGGCGCCGCTTTTTCCGAACCGGATGAAGTCAACGGGAGCGAGTTGCCAGTCGATGCCGGCGCGGGGCGGAGCGGGAGCCGGTTCGTTTACTTGCGTCGAAGTCATGTGACAGGTTGAGCAAGGGATCGCCTCCTTGTCTTTACGGCTTTCTCCACCGTGGATGTTCATGCCAGCGGGCAGCATCCGCGCTCTCCTGCATGAACAGTTGATAGACGGTTGCCGGCGCGTCGCCGGCCCTACTTGCCGGCGTGGGCGCGGAGCTGATGTCATGGCTGGATTCTCCCGCACGTCAATTTGGGCAAGTATCAGTTCATTCGGATTTGGCTAGGCGGCCATTCGCAACAGATCGACGATGTCGGCTTCGCTTTTAAAAGGCCGCGGATTGGCCTGCACGAAGCGATGATTGATCGCAATCTTGCTGATCTGCTCGAACTTGTCTTCGCCGATCCCGACGTCGGCAAGGCGACCGGGTAGTCCAAGTCTCCTGGTGAATTCTGCGAAGGCGGCTGCCGCTTCCATGCCCGGCTCGCCAAGAGCCGCTGCTAAGCGCGTTTGCGCATCCTCTGTGAACGCCTTGTTGTAGCGAAGTAGGCTCGGCATGATGACCGGTGTGCAATAATAGTGTGGTACGCCGAAGGTCCCGCCAAGCACGTGGCCGATGCCGTGACTGGCTCCCATCGGGACCCGCGCCTGGAGGCCGAAAGCGGCGAGCCACGCGCCATATTGAGACAGTCGACGCGCCTCCAGATCATCGGGTTGCTGCAAGGTCCGTTGCATTCCCTCCCGAAGCGTGCGGATGCCGGCCAGGACCACCTCGTCGCTAAGCGGCGTGCCGGCGGGTGAGCACAATGCTTCGATGCCGTGGTCCATCGAGCGCGTTCCCGATCCCATCCAGAGCTTCGAGGGCGTATGGACGGTAAGGGCAGGGTCGAGAATGATCGCCACCGGCATCATCAGAGAATGGAAGAAGATCTGCTTCAGCCTGCTGCGTTCATCGGTGACGAGCGCTGCTGCATTGTATTCGCCGCCGTTCAGCGTGGATGGCACCGCGATCTGTCGAACCTTTGGCGATCGGAACGGAGAGACGGTGACGCCCGGGCCCATGGGAAATGGATCGAAACCCGCTTCGTCACGGATGTCATGTTCCATCGCCATGATGACGATCTTGGCGAGATCGATCGCCGAGCCTCCCCCGACGGCGACCACCAGGTCGGCTCCGGCGTCTTTGGCTTGACGGGCAACCTCGGCAGCTTGCTTGCGCGTGGTGTGCTCTGCAATTCCATCGAAGGTCGCGACATGTCTTTCGCCGAGCGCACGCCGGATCTTCTCGATCTCGTCGGTCTTGGTGTTCAAGGTGCGGCTGACGATCAGGAAGACGTGCTTGGCATCCAGCCGCACCGCTTCATCGTTCAAGGCCTCAGACGCAGCTTTGCCGTAAACGACACGGTCGATCGCCGGAAAATTGTGTATCCCTGCTTTGCGCATTTGCGTTCTCCCTGTGAGTTATCAAGCACCGATCTTCAAGCGGCGACAGTGTCGCGAATCTGTCGCGACGCCGTTTCCAGAAAGGCCTGAGCGAGATCGGGATCGTTGACGACGCGTGAGAGTGTCAACGCTCCGACCATCGTCGAAAGAATGGCCATGGCTTTGCTCCTGGATTCCTCGTCGCTCGTTTCGGCAATCAGGCGGCTGAGGATTTCGATATGCGCTTTGATCCCGCCTTCGAACGACGCTTTCACCTCGCTGCTCTGTCTGGCCACATCCGAGCCGAGCGCCACGATCGGGCAACCGTCCATCTTTTCGTCGCGATGATCCGTGCTGAGATAGAACCCCATCACCGCCCCGAGGGGATCCTCAGGGGCCGCGGCGATGGCGGTCGACCATCGCAGCGTGGCGCTCTCCAGCGCGCGCGTCGACGCCTGCGCGGCCAGGTCCTCCTTTGACTCAAACTGCTTGTAGAATGCGCCTTGGGTCAGCCCGGCAGCTTCCATCAGGTCCTTGAGGCCGATGCCGTCAAATCCCCGCGACCGAAACAGGCGGCTTGCGACATTGATGACGTTTTGCCGGTTTTCCTCAGCCTGAATGCGACTCACTCGCATCATTGGTCTCCCCATTTTAGATTGCGTTCGACATCTATTATCCGATATAGAGCTCGAACGCAATCTATCTGGCATGAGGCCACGTTATGAAAAAGCGACAGATGATCGTGCTGGGGAGCGTCCTGATCGCGGGATGCGCGGTGGCCGCATTCGTTACGCTTCGCGCGCCGGCGGCCTCGGCCGTGAGCGATCCGAGGCAAGAAGCCCCGATCGTCAGGATCACGGCCGCGGCGCGGGTGACCGGATCGGAGCGTGGCTTCACCGGCATCATCGGGGCGCGGGTGCAGAGCAGCCTCGGTTTTCGCGTTCCCGGCAAGATCGTGGAGCGGCTTGTGAATACCGGTGAGCAGGTCAAAGCCGGTCAGCCGCTGATGCGGATCGACGAAACCGACCTTCGTCTTGCGGTCACGGCGAAGCGCAACGCCGTTGCTGCCGCGCGCGCGTCCGTCGTGCAGACCGAAGCGGACGAACCGCGATACGCCAAGTTGGTGAGCAACGGCTGGGCTTCCCGACAGCGCTACGAGCAAGCCAAGGCCGCGCTGGATACGGCCGAGGCGCAGCTTGCGAGCGCTGAAGCCGATGCACGGGTTGCCGAGAACGAGGCGACGTACTCGATCCTGGTCGCGGACGCGGACGGAACGGTGGTCGAAACGCTTGGCGAGCCCGGGCAGGTCGTTTCGGCCGGCCAGACGGTTGTTCGGATTGCCAAGGCCGGTCCTCGCGAGGCGGTGGTCGCGCTCCCTGAAACGATCCGGCCGGCAATCGACTCCGTGGCCGAGGCCAGCGTGTACGGAGTAGCCGAAGGGTGGCGCTATACGGCGCGTTTGCGGCAATTGTCCGACGCCGCCGATGCCCAGACCCGAACCTATGAAGCCTGGTATGTCCTGGACGGTGAAGCCGCGGCCGCACCACTTGGCGCGACGGTGACCATTCGGCTACCGAGCCAAACGAGCGAGCCGCAAGTTCAGGTGCCGCTCCGAGCAGTGCTCGATGATGGCCGCAAGACCGGAGTTTGGATCCTCGACAGCGCCACCTCAACCGTACGCTTTCGGCCGATCAAGCTTGTTCGGGTGACCGACGAAACCGCCGTGATCTCCGGCTTGAATTCTGGTGATCCAATTGTTTCGCTCGGCGCTCACCTCCTGCAGGAGGGCGCTCGTGTCAGGACCGCCGCTGAAAGCCGGAGCAACTGAAGAGTCTCAATCGTTCCGCCCCAGCCGCTGGAGAAGCACATGTACAGCTACATCGTCGAGCAGGAAATCCGAAAGACCTTCGACCATGTCAACAACCATCGCTGGGATGAAGCGGTGAAGGCGGTCGCGCCGCACATCCATCACCGTGTTTCCGGCCATCACGCGTTGGGCGGGGAGCGCCACGACAAAGCGGCCCTGCGCCGCTGGTTCGAGCGGCTCGGACGCGTCCTGCCCACGCTCCATATCAGGGTCAACAACGTCTGGGTGAAGGGCTGGCCCTGGAACACCACCGTGTTTGTCGAATGGGACGGCACCGCAACGCTGCTCGATGGCGACGGCTCGTACGTCAACCGCGGTCTCCACGTGTTCACCCTGCGGTGGGGCAGAGTCCATGCCCTCGAGGAATTTCAAGATTCACAGGAAGCCGCGCGCGGGCTTGACGCCCAAGCGGCAGCTGGCCTCAAGGAAGCTGCCGCCCAGCCAATTGTAAGTTAGCAGATGAACCTTAATCTTTCCGCGATCGCCGTTCGCGAACGGGCCGTTACCCTGTCTTCATCATCCTGCGTTCGGGTTCAACGCCATTCTTGGCCTGATCGGACTGGCAGGCATCCTGATGCGCAATACCCTGATCCTGACCGAACAGATCAAGGAGAATCGTGCTGCCGGCCTCGATGACTATCACGCCGTCATCGAAGCCACCGTGCAACGCACCAGGCCGGTGATCCTGACCGCACTTGCCGCCGTGCTGGCCTTCATTCCTCTGACGCATTCCGTGTTCTGGGGATCGATGGCCTATACGCTGATTGGCGGCACGGCAGTTGGCAAGGTCCTGATCCTGCTGTTCCTTCCTGCGCTTTATGTGGCCTGGTTCGCATCAAGCCAGCCCCGGACGAGCTCTATGAGCGTTCGGCGAAGGATGCAGAATTGCGAACAGCAATCGCCGCCGAGTAGGGCTCGGCGAAATCTATCCCTGCTGCGCCGTGGGTGCCTGGCTAGATAAGCCAGGCACTGCGTGGTCTCGCGGCGGCCTTATAGTTCAAAAAAAGAATGTGTGCAGCAGCATGGAAATGCGCCAGCGATCCTGTCCTAGAACAGCCGAAAACGCGGCCTTATACGCAGGATTTAGACCAAATTATTTCCAAGTACGAGGACGGGGCCTGTCGTCCAAGTCACGGCACGTGAGCATCTAATCGCTTGACGAGTTCAAAAAAAGAACTGTAGGCTGCGCACGAGATGGCCGAACGCAACGGCCGCGACGTGCCGGATTTACGGCTGGACCTGTTCTGCGCGATGCCTCTTCGCAAAGGGCGCGACGAGCCGCCACCGGCGCAACAAAACAAAGCCGCACACTCGAGAAGGGGTGCAAGATTGGGAGGACGCAATGCTGGTGAGATGGAAGATCGTCGCGGCTCTGGCTCTATTCCTGAGTGGTCCCGCATTCGCCGCCGACGAGCCGGGAATCTCTGCTACCGAAATCAAGATTGGCGGGGTTTTTCCCTTCAGCGGACCGGCATCATCGATCGGTCTCGTGGGCAAGGGGCTCATGGCCTACGTTCAGGCGTTGAACGACCGCGGCGGCGTCAAAGGACGCAAGATCAACTACATCGCCTATGACGACGGATATAGTCCTCCCAAAGCGGTGGAGCACGTCCGCAAGCTGGTTGAGAGCGACGAAGTGTCGTTCATGTTCGGCCAGCTCGGAACCCCCGGCATCTCAGCCACTGCAAAATACCTTAGGGCCAAAGGGGTACCGAGTGTCGCCATCGTCAGCGGCTCGTCCAAGTTCACGGACGTCGCCGATTACCCGCTGATCACCACGGGTCTTGTCAGCTACGACACCGAAGGAAAAATCTACGCCAAATACCTGACGAGAACGCTACCGAACGCCAAGTATGCCATCCTCTATCAGAACGACGATCTCGGCAAAGATTACCTCGCTGCCTTCAAGGCGTTTCTCGGCAAGGATTTCGACCGCAAGGTCGTCAGTGCTTCCTACGAGGTCACTGAACCGACGATTGATTCGCAGATTACCAATCTGAAGAGCTCGGGTGCCGAGGCCTTGGTGATCGCCGGGACGCCGAAGTTCGCGGCGCAAGCCATCCGGCAAGCTTCGGTGATCGGCTGGAAGGCGACCGTGATCATCAATTTCCCGTCCGGATCGGTCGGAGGCACGCTTGCACCGGCCGGGCTCGACAAATCGGTCGGCGTGATGGTCGGCACGACCAACAAGGATGTCCTGGACGAGACATGGAAGGACGATCCGGGCATGCGGGCTTACCGGGCATTTTTCGACAAGTATCTGCAGGGCGCCGATATCACCAACGGCAGCTATCTGACCGGCTATCAGCAAGGCGTCCTGCTCGAGCAAATCCTCAAGCAATGCGGTGATGATCTGTCGCGGAAGAATATCCTGGCGCAGGCGAAGAACCTGAAAGACGTCGTCGTTCCGACTGTGCTGCCCGGGATCAAGGTCAACACGAGCGAGACCGAGAACATGATCTGGACGCAGATGCGGCTGCAGCGCTGGACCGGCACGACGTGGCAAGCGTTCGGAGACGTCCTGGACGCCAGGTCGGAGTGACGCTTGGCGCAGCCCGTTCTATCCATCCGCGGCAATTCAGGAGATCGTTTTCGATGTCGACGAAGCCATTGACGTTTGCGCCAAGGGAGCTCTCCGTCGAGCGCCGGACCGACGGCACGCTCATATTGAGGTCGCCGCTCGAATTGGGGCCATGTGACTGGCGCGTCACCGATTTTCTGCCGCGCTGGGCAGCCGCGGCTCCGCAGCGAATATTCCTCGCACAGCGCAATGCCAAAGGGGGATGGGACGAGATCACCTATGGCGAAGCATGGTCGCAGGTCCAGGCGGTCGGCCAGAGTCTGATGGACATGGGCGCAAAGCCGGCTGACAGGCTGGCCGTGCTTTCGGGCAACTCCATCGAGAACGCGGTGATCTCCTTTGCGGCGATGTCGATAGGTGTCATTCTGGCGCCTATATCGCCGAACTACACGCTGATGCCCGGCGGCCTTGCGCGCCTCAAGGACATCGCGCAGGTGCTGCGTCCGAACTTCGTTTTCGTTCAGAGTGGACGCGACTTTTCCGCGGCCCGTTCCATTCCCGAATTGGCAGACTCGACCTGGATCAGCGTCGATGGCGCGCCGGAGACGACGCCCTTCCGGGTCCTGACGGATCGAACGGACCGTGAAGGATTCACGCGTGCGTCGGGTGCAATCCCCAGCGACGCCGTTGCAAAAATTCTCTTCACCTCCGGTTCGACCGGCCTGCCAAAGGGCGTGCTGAACACGCATCGCATGATGGCGAGCTCGCTGCAAATGGGGAGCCTGCTGGTGTCGCCTCCGGAGGCGCCGGTTCAGGTCGAATGGCTGCCGTGGCACCATACGATGGGCAGCAACGTCATTCTTCACGGCATTCTCAGGAACGGCGGGACGCTCTACATCGATGACGGTCGGCCGCTGCCTCAGCTCTTTCACAAATCGGTGGCGAACCTCAAGGAGATCTCGCCGACGGCGATGTTCAACGTTCCCGCCGGCTATAACCTGTTGTGCGATGCCATCGAGAACGACTTCGCCCTCGGCGCCAGCATCTTCAAACGGCTGGATCGATTGAGCTACGCGGGGGCTGCCATTTCGCAAGGAACGCTCGAAAAACTCTATCGGCTGACTTCATCGGTCACGGGCCGGCGGATTCCGGTGATGTCGGGGTACGGGACGACCGAAACGGCGCCGACAATCAGCACGACGCATTGGGCAACGGATCGGCCGGGCGAGATTGGCCTTCCCGCGCCGGGCGTGCAGCTGAAACTGATCCCTGTTTCCGACACGTACGAGGCCAGGGTCAAGGGCCCCAACGTCACCCCCGGTTATCTCGGCAGAGCCGATCTGACGGAGAAGGCTTTCGACGAGGAGGGGTTCTACCGCATCGGCGACACCGTGTCGTTTATCGATCCTGAGAAGCCGGAGTTCGGTCTGCGTTTCACCGGCAGAATTTCGGAGAACTTCAAGCTCGCGAACGGCACCTGGGTTGCGATCGGCAATATGCGTGCCGCCATCCTGGCCGCAACGCGCGGCGTCCTACTGGACATTGTCGTTGCCGGAGAAAACCGTGATGCCTGCGCGCTGCTGTGCTGGCTGAATCCAACCGAGGCGGCGCGGATTTCGAACGCGCCGGCTGCGGATTTGACCTGCGACCCCAAGGTGATCGAATTCCTGAGACATCGTTTGCAGGAATACAATGAGGCCGTCGGAAGCAGCGAAAAAATCTGCACGTTCACCCTGCTGAAGGATCCGCCCTCATTGGCCGCGGGAGAAATCACCGACAAGGCCTATGTCAATCAACGTGCTGTGCTCAAGCACCGGGCTGAACAAGCGGACCGTCTCCACTGCAACGAACCCGACGCAGCCGTGATTCGAGTCTGATTCAGTGCCTGACGCCGGTGGCCGGCTCAAGCGGCGCTGCGGCGCGCCTTTGCCTTCGGCTTGTCAGGTGCGGCTGTCGTCAGCGGGCTTTGGGCGCCGGGGCCTGGATGGGTATGAACCTCCTTGGCCGAGAGCGGCTCGCCGCATTCAGAGCACACCATGACCGGGTCGAAGTCCTTTCCGCACTTGCGGTGCTGGTGCAGCAGCGGCCGGCCGCGCTCGTCGACCATGTGAGTGTCGCCCCAATGCACGAGCGCCATCATGATCGGATAAAGGTCGAGACCCTTCTGGGTCAGGATATATTCGTGCCGCTTTGGCGCCTCCTGGTAGGGAATGCGGCGCAGAATGCCCTGCCGGACCAGCTTCTTCAGCCGTTCGGCGAGGAGATGACGTGTAATTCCGAGCGCCGACTGGAATCCTTCGAAGCGCCGCGTGCGCAAAAAACATTCGCGCAGGATCAGAAGGGTCCAGCGGTCACCGATCACGCCGATGGTTCGGGCCATCGAACACGGCTCTTCCTCCAGTTCTTTCCACTTCATCCGTATTCTCCAGTCATCCCAGCGAGACCCGCTCGAATCGCTGCCGAGGCCGCCATATTTGCCTTGCATTCTAGATAGGTACTGAATTCCAAACAATACCCGATGAAACGGTCAAACCAGCATAAATCTAGCCGAATTTGACAGTTCGTTTTTAGAACTGTAGAAGTGAGAACAGGCAAGCCATGCGATTGGATCGCCGGTCCCTGACCATCCAATACGCTCTGCGGGAGAAAGCGGTCATGACCCTCAAGGTTGAATTCCAGTTCGATTTCGGCAGCCCAAACGCGTATCTGGCGGAGGTCGCCATCCCCGGGATCGAGCGGCGGACCGCGGTAAAATTCGAGTACGTCCCGGTCCTGCTCGGCGGGATCTACAAGGCGACCGGCAACATGTCCCCGTTCGACTCGCTTCGCGGGATCAAGAACAAGCCGGAATACCAGGCGCTCGAGACCCAGCGGTTTATCCGCCGCCACAACATCACGAAATTTCGTCAGAATACCTTCTTTCCAGTCAACACTTTGATGCTGATGCGCGGCGCCGTCGCGGCCCAGTTCGAAGGCGTATTCGAACCCTATTTCCGCGCCGCCTATCATCACATGTGGGAGGAGCCCAAGAAGATGGATGATCCCGAAGTGTTCCGGACCGCATTTGCCTCCTCGGGGATCGACATCGACAGGCTGGTTACGCGCGCGCAGCAGGATGACGTCAAAAAGAAGCTGATTGACCTGACCAATGACGCCGTCGCCCGCGGTGCCTTCGGCTCGCCGACATTCTTCGTCGGCAAGGAGATGTTTTTCGGCAAGGATCAACTCCGGGACGTCGAGGAATCGATCGTCGAACAGACCCGGCAGCCCGTTTCCAAGACCGGCTAGTTACCGACTTGGGGTCCGTGCGGGTTGAGGCGAAGGGCTGGCGGTAAGCCGGAGTTTATCCTCAGCCCGTCGGCAGAAAAACAATCCAGGGAGAGTGAAATGGCTGGTCCGCTTAGCGGCGTTCGTGTCCTCGATCTGACCGGCGTGGTGTCGGGCCCGTTTGCGACCATGTTTCTGGCGGACCAGGGCGCCGACGTGCTCAAGATCGAGCCGATCGGTGGCGATATCACCCGTCGCAGCCGGGCCACCATCGACAAGGACGGCGAGTTCTCCGCGCTGTTCATCTCGTCCAACCGCGGCAAGCGTTCGCTCTCGATCGACGTCAAGAGCCCCGCCGGGCACGAGGTGCTGGCCAAGCTGGTCGCGCAGGCCGATGTTCTGGTGCAGAACTTCCGGCCCGGCACCATGGAGCGCCTCGGCCTCGGCGTCGAAGAACTGCGCCGGCGTCATCCGCGCTTGATCTATGTCTCGATCAGCGGCGTCGGCGACACCGGGCCCTATGTGAAGAAGCGCGTCTACGATCCAATCATTCAGGGCCTGTCGGGCTTTGCCGATATCCAGTCGCAGCCGGTCACCAATCGCCCGCAGATGATCCGCACCATCGTGTGCGACAAGACCACCGCCGTGTTCACCGCGCAGGCGGTGGCGGCGGCGCTCTACGCGCGTGAGAAGACGGGGCAGGGGGATCATATCCAGGTCGCGATGCTGGACGCGATGATTTCCTACCTCTGGCCGGAAGGCATGATGCAGTACACGGTGGTCGGAGCCGAGGCCGCTGCCGCCGATCCCAACGACCGCCCGGATCTCGTGTTCAAGACCAGCGATGGTTACATCACGGCCGGCACCATCTCAGATTCCGAATGGCAGGGCTTCTGCCGCGCGTCCGGCGATCCCGAACTCGCCAACGATGCCCGGTTTGCGACCCCGTCCGCGCGTTCGGTGAACGCCACGGCGCGCATCAACAAGATGGCGGAGTATATCGGCCGGCACACGACCGCCGAATGGCTGGAGCGGTTGGACGCTGCGGATGTCCCTTGCGCGCCGATCCTGCGGCGCGGCGAGATCATCCACAATGAGCAGGTCGTGGCGCGCGGAATCATCGCGGAGTTCGACCAACCGAAGGTCGGCCGTGTGCGCCAGCCCAAGCCCGCGGCTCGCTTCGAGGTCAACCAGGCTGCCATCGGCGGACCGGCCCCGCGCGTCGGGGAGCACTCGCGCGAGGTGCTTCGCGAACTGGGCTACGATGATGGCGCGATCGACGATATGGTCGCTGCACGCACGTTACGCGTGGCCATGTAGGTCGATGCACTTCGCGCGTCCGGCGAACGGTTCTCAGGCCTTGGCAGGCGTCGGTTTAATTGGTGCGCGCGGAGCATTCGCGGCAACCGCTCGCTGGTAAGCCTCCCGGCTTCGCATGCGCTCGAGATAGGGCTGCGCATTGTCGCAGATGCCTACCCCGTAGGCGATCGCCCAGTCCAGGCACGTCGTCAGCAGGATGTCGGCGCTGCTGAATCGCTCGCCCATGATAAAATGTCGGCCGTCGGCCAGCGCGACCTCGACATGGCGCAGCTGCGCCCGAAAGTATTCTGCGGCTTGAGCTACGACCTCCGGCGCGACGCCGTAAATTGGGCCGAGCGCATCGGCGCTGTGACGGCGCATCACATACAGGCTGGTGGAGTCGAGCTCGGTGACGATAAAGAAGCACCATTCCAGCCACGCGGCATAGTCGCGGGTGGATTCAGGGATCAATGCACGCTCCGGCGTTGAGTACATCCGCGACAGATAAGCGACGATCGCGGCGCTCTCGCCGATGCGGAAATCACCGTCCTGCAGCAGCGGAATCTTCTGGCGCGGATTGAGCCTGGTATATTCGGCGGTCTTGGTCTCGCCGGTCCGTGGGCCGATCGGTTTGATCTCGTAGGCCAGCCCCAGCTCGTGCATCGCCCAGTGCGGCCGAACGGTGCGGCTTGTCCCGACGCCCCACAAAGTGAGGTCTGGATTGTCGCTCATGTCACCATTTCTCTACGGCGGGGCGAAGATCGAGTTCATGGGTCCAGCCGTCGCGGCTTTGCTGATGGGCAAACCAATACGCTTCGGCAATTGAGGAGGTCTTGGTCAGGCTGTCGGGCGGGATCTCACTGGCCTCGATCCCCCTGGCCGCTTTCATGCGCTGATGAATAGCCTCGCTATCGACGCCAGCGTCGATGATGAGATGGACGACGTGAATGTTCTTGGGCCCGAGCTCGCGCGCCATCGCCTGGGCCAGCGCGCGAAGGCCGAATTTTGCCGACGAGAACGCGACAAATCCCTTGCTGCCCCGGATGCTTGCGGTCGCACCGGTAAAAAGAATGGTGCCGCATCGGCGCGGCAGCATGACGCGCGCGGCTTCGCGTCCGACCAGGAAGCCGGCGTAACAGGCCAGCTCCCAGGCCTTGAAGAAGAGCTTTTCGGTAGTCTCCAGCAGGGGCTTGTTGACGTTCGAACCGGCATTGAACAGGCAGATCTCGATCGGACCGATGTCGCGCTCGACGCCCGCGAATAGCTTCTGGACTTCTGCTTCCTGACGGGCGTCGACGCTGAAGGCGTGGATGTTGTGGCCTTTCGCCCTGAGCTCGTCGACAAGCGCCTGAGATTTGGTCGGATCGCGTCTGCAGATGCAAATAGTGTAGCCGCCGCTGGCAAACCGCCGCGCAACGGCAGCGCCGATGGCATCACCCGCGCCGACCAGCATCGCGACCCCGCGACTTTCTCCCATGCTGCCTCTCCCATAAGTTCTTATTTGATACGCTAGGGGTATCGGTTGGAAGTCCGGTTGTAAACGGTGTTCTCAAGAGCGCCGGAACAGGGCAGCAAGCTTGCCGTTTTCTGATCCGATCGTGACAACAAAATAGCGATTGACGAGTTCTAAAAAAGAACGCATGCTTCGCTTCGAGGCGCAATGCTGAAAAAGGCGCCGATGTTTTTCAGTCGGGAGGCGGTTAGTCGTGGCGAAGCTGTCGCAAGCACTCGGTCTCGATCAAACCGCTTTTCGGTTTGCTGGCCGCATCGACCAATCGACAGATCGCCATCTTGCCAAAGCGGTGGACCAGATCGGGCCGATCGAGGACTGCGCCACGACCATGGTAGCCTCGATCGGCGCGATGGCGAATCCCGATCGTTCTGGTCTCGCTCAAAAAATGTGGTCCACCAGGGCCGATAGAACTGCTTCGCACACAGCGCGCCTAACCTAACTGGGAGAAGTTCCTTGAAAAAGAGAAATGCAACCGTCGCCGTGATCGGCGCGGGCGATTTCATCGGCGGCGAGATCGCCAAGAAATTTGCCTCCGAGGGCTTTACTGTCTTCGCGGGTCGCCGCAACGGCGACAAGCTGGCGCCGCTGGTCAAGGAGATCGAGGCTGCCGGCGGCGAGATCCACGCACGTTCGCTCGACGCGCGCAAGGAGGAGGAGATCGTCTCCTTTCTGAGCGACGCCGACAAGCACGCACCATTGGATGTCTGCATCTTCAATATCGGCGCCAACGTCAACTTCCCGATCCTCGAGACGACCGAGCGCGTGTTCCGCAAGGTCTGGGAGATGGCCTGCTACTCCGGCTTCCTCGCCGGACGCGAGGCGGCTCGGCTGATGCTGCCCCGCGGCCAAGGCAGCATCTTCTTCACCGGTGCGACCGCTTCCTTGCGCGGCGGCAGCGGCTATGCCGCCTTTGCCAGTGCCAAATTCGGGCTGCGCGCTGTGGCGCAGGCGATGGCGCGAGAGCTCGGCCCGAAGAATATCCACGTCGCCCACCTCATTATCGATTCCGGCGTCGACACCGAGTGGGTCCGCCAACGACGTCTGGAAGCGCTCGGGCCCAATGCGCTCGATGATCCGGACCTGCTGATGCCGCCGGCTTCGGTCGCGACGTCCTATTGGCAGCTCTATCAACAGCCGAAGAGCGCCTGGACCTTCGAGATGGAAATCCGCCCCTTCGGTGAGAAGTGGTAGGACGCGCCCGATGGAACTCGCACTGTCTCCAGAAGACGCGGCCTTCCGTGATGAGGTGCGCGCTTTCATCGCCGAAAACTATCCGAAGGAAATGCGCGTCTCCAACCCGGAGACCGACCTGACCAAAGAGCAGTCGTTGCTCTGGCACCGTATTCTCTACAAGAAGGGCTGGATCGCGCCGCTCTGGCCCAAGGAATATGGCGGTCCCGGCTGGTCGATCACCCGGCGTTTCATCTTCGAGCAGGAGACCAGCCGGGCCGGGACGCTGCCGCCGCTGGCGTTCAGCGTCACCATGGTTGGTCCCGTCATTTACACCTTTGGCAATGATGCTCAGAAGCAGAAGTTCTTGCCGCGGATACTGTCGGGTGAAGACTGGTGGTGCCAGGGCTATTCCGAGCCCGGCTCGGGCTCGGACCTCGCCACAGTCCGAACCAAGGCTGTGCGCGACGGCGACCATTACATCGTCAACGGTCACAAGACCTGGACCACGTTGGCGCAGCACGCCGACTGGATCTTCTGCCTGGTGCGTACTGATCCGAGCGCAAAGCCTCAGGCGGGCATCTCGTTCCTCCTGATCGACATGAAGTCGCCAGGCGTGAACGTTCGTCCGATCATCACGATCGACGGATCGCACGAGGTCAATGACGTCTTCCTCGAGGATGTCCGCGTCCCCGTCGAGAACCTGATCGGCGAGGAAAACAAGGGCTGGACCTACGCAAAATTCCTGCTGGGCAACGAGCGCACCAGCATGGCCGGGATCGGCCGGTCGACGCGCTATCTCGACCGGCTGAAGAAGATCGTGAAGGCGGAGATCGCAGCGGACGATCCGGCGCATCTCGAATTTCGCAAGGAGATCGGCCGGCTCGAGCTCGATGTGCTCGCGCTCGAGGCCACCGAGCTGCGGGTCGTTGCCCAGATGGCGCGCGGCATCGATCCAGGGCCCGCGGCCTCGCTGTTCAAGATCCGCGGCACCGAGATCTTCCAGGGCATTACCGAGCTCACACATCGTGCCATCGGCAACTACGGCCTGGCGCTTCGCGAGCAACCGTCGGGCGCAAACCAGTTCATGCCGGGTGCCGATTACGGCCACACAGCGTCGGAGAAATACCTGAACGCGCGCAAGCTCAGCATCTACGGTGGATCAAACGAGATCCAGCGCAACATCATCGCCAAAGCGGTGCTCGGTCTCTAGCAACAGCGCAACAAGAGGATCGGATGGATATCCAGTTCACGGAAGAGCAGGAACTGTTGCGCTCCAGCGTACAGCGTATGCTACGCGACCAATACAGCTTCGAGGCGCGCCGCAAGATCGTGGCCAGCGAAGAGGGCTGGAGCCGCAAGCAGTGGGGCGCTTTTGCGGAGCTTGGCCTGCTCGCGGCGCCATTCTGCGAGGAGAGCGGCGGACTTGGTGGCGGCCCGCTCTCTACTATGATCGTTGCCCAGGAGTTCGGCCGCCACCTTGTCGTGGAGCCGTACATGGAGACGGTCGTGCTGGTCGGCGGCTTGATCGAGCAGGCAGGGACGAAAGAGCAGAAGCAGGCCTTCATTCCCGATATCATCGCCGGACACAAGATCTGGGCGCTGGCCTGGACCGAAAAAACCTCGCGCTTCGATCTCGCCAATGTCGCGGCCACGGCGCGGCGAGAGGGAAAGGACTACACGCTTAGTGGTGAGAAGACCGCCGTCATAGCGGCGCCTTGGGCCGATTATCTCATCGTCTCCGCCCGGACTGCCGGCAAGCGCGACGATTGTGGCGGCGTCAGCCTGTTCGTCGTCGACGCCCGGGCGGCGAATCTCGAATTGCGGAGCTTCAAGACCATCGACGGCCGCCGTGCCGCGGAGATCACTTTCCGCGATGTGCGGGGCGAGTTGCTCGGCAGCGAGGGCGAAGGCGTCGCCCTGCTGGAAGGCTGCCGCGACAGGGCCATCGGCGCGCTCTGCGCCGAGGCGGTCGGCGCGATGGCCGAACTGAACTCCGCGACGCTGGAATACGCCAAGGCCCGAAAGCAGTTCGGCGTCACCATCGGCAGCTTCCAGGTGTTGCAGCACCGGATGGTCGACATGTTCATCGCGCATCAGGAGGCGCTTTCCCTGATGCAGCATCTCAATCTCAGCCTCGGTGCCGGCGAGAGTGGTATCTCGCGCCTCGCCTCCGGCGCCAAGTCGAGGGTCGGCTATGCCGGCAAGTTCATCGCCGACCAGGCGGTGCAGCTCCACGGCGGCATGGGCATGACGGACGAATTGAACGTCGGTCACTACTTCAAGCGAATCTCCTCGATCAATATCCAGTTCGGCGATCCCGCTCACCACTTGCTGCGTTATGTGCAGCTCGACGCGGCAGCGTAACCAAAGAGGCAGCCATGACGACAGAGGCAGTTATCGTTTCCACCGCCCGCACCGGCGTCGGCAAGGCCTATCGCGGTGCGCTGAACAATACCGAGGGGCCGACCATGGCCGGCCATGTGATGGCCGAAGCGGTGAGGCGCGCGGGTATTGAGCCGGGCGAGGTCGAAGACGTGGTGATGGGTTGCGCGATGCAGCAGGGCACCATGGTGATGAACGTCGCACGCAAGGGGGCGGTTCGTGCCGGCCTGCCGGTCACCGTCGCCGGCACCACGATCGATCGGCAGTGCGCCTCCGGCCTGCAGGCGATCGCGGTCGCGGCCCGCTCAATCGTGCTCGATGGCGTCGAGATCGCGATCGGAGGCGGCATCGAATCGATCAGCCTGGTGCAGAACGACCACATGAACAGGTTCCACGCCGTCGACGACGAGCTGATGGCGATGAAGCCCGAGATGTACATGTCGATGCTCGACACTGCCGAGATTGTCGCCGAGCGCTACAAGATCGGTCGCGACCGGCAGGACGAATACAGCCTCGAATGTCAGCGCCGCATTGGTGCCGCGATGCAGGCCGGTCGCTTCAATGACGAGATCGTCCCGATCACAACGACGATGGCCGTCGTCAGCAAGGACACCAGGGAGGTCTCCTATCAGCAGGTGACGCTGTCGAAGGACGAAGGGCCGCGCCCCGAGACCACGGCGGAAGGACTGGCGAAGATCAAACCGGTGTTCGAAGGCAAGACCATCACGGCCGGCAATGCGAGCCAGCTCTCCGACGGAGCATCGGCCTGCGTGCTCATGAGCGACAAGACCGCCGCCAAGAAGGGCCTTAAGCCGCTCGGCATCTTCCGCGGCTTCGTCGCCGCCGGAGTCGAGCCGGACGAAATGGGCATCGGTCCGGTCGCGGCGATCCCGCGCCTTCTCAAGCGCCACGGCCTGAGGATCGATGACATCGATCTTTGGGAGCTGAACGAAGCCTATGCTGTCCAGGTGATCTACTGCCGCGACAAGCTCGGCATCGATCCGGACAAGCTGAACGTCAATGGCGGCTCGATCGCGATCGGCCACCCCTACGGCATGACGGGCAGCCGGCTTGCGGGGCATATCCTGATCGAGGGGCGGCGGCGCAAGGCGAAGTACGGCGTGGTGACCATGTGCATCGGCGGCGGCATGGGCGCGGCCGGCCTATTTGAACTCGTCAACTGATCGGAAAGCGGAGAAAGCGCACGTGAAGACAGCAATCACTGAACTGTTCGGCATCCAGCATCCGATCATCCAGGGCGGCATGCATTATGTCGGCTTTGCCGAGCTTGCCGCCGCGGTCTCGAATGCCGGCGGTCTCGGCATCATCACCGGCCTGACCCAGCGGACGCCGGAGCTGCTGGCGAGGGAAATCGCGCGCTGTCGCGACATGACCGACAAGCCGTTCGGCGTGAACCTAACCTTCCTGCCGAGCTTCACTGCACCGCCTTATCCGGAATATATCGCCGCCATCAAGGAAGGTGGCGTCAAGGCGGTGGAGACCGCCGGCCGCAGCCCGGAAGCGTACATGCCCGCGCTGAAGGCTGCCGGCATCAAGGTGATCCACAAATGCACCTCGGTGCGGCATTCGCTGAAAGCCGAGAAGATCGGATGCGACGCCGTCAGCGTCGACGGCTTCGAATGCGGCGGCCATCCCGGCGAGGACGATATCCCGAACATGATCCTGCTGCCGCGTGCGGCGGATGAACTGAAGATTCCGTTCATGGCCTCGGGTGGCATGGCGGATGCGCGCAGCCTCGTTGCTGCGCTTTCGATGGGCGCCGCCGGGATGAACATGGGCACTCGCTTCGTCGCAACCAAGGAAGCTCCCGTCCACGCCAACGTCAAGCAGGCCCTCGTCAAAGCCACCGAACTCGATACCGTGTTGGTGATGCGCGCGCTGCGTAACACCGAGCGCGTGCTCAAGAACAAGGGTGTCGATCAATTGCTCGAAGTCGAGCGCGAGAAGGGGACGAGCCTCAAGATCGAGGACATCCATGAGCAGGTCGCGGGTGTCTACCCCAGGGTGATGGTCGACGGTGACATGGATGCCGGTGCTTGGAGCTGCGGCATGGTGGTCGGACTGATCCACGATATCCCGACGGTGAAGGAGCTGATCGACCGCATCATGAGGGAAGCCGAGCAGATCATCCGGCAGCGGCTGACTGGATTTCTTGACGGTACTGTCGACGATGTGGCCACGCGCGCCGTTGCTTGACAAAGGCTTGCATGGGAGCGCTTCAGTGCCGAGATCAATGCTCGCTGGTCGCATTGAGCAGCGGATCGGCGTGACCGATTGATCTCTCAAGTCGAGGGGGCGGGCCAGGCTGACAAGCAAGCTGAAATGTCGTTTTCACCGAGGAGCGGCCAATGAAGTACTATCTCTGCAAGTACATTCCGCCCCGGGCGGATTTCCTGGCGACCATGAGCGCCGCTGAGAAACAATGGATGAAGCAGCACGGTGCGTTCCTGGATGATCTGCTCGCAAAGGGGCAGATCGTCGCGCACGGTCCCGTCATGGATCCGCATGGCGGTTATGGCGTGTCGCTCTATCAGATCCCGGATGATCTCGACATCGAGGCGGTCACCTCGGAAGACCCTGTCGTGAAGAATGGCGCCGGCCACTACGAGCATTACCCGATGCTGCATTTGAAGGCGCGCGGCTGAGATCCTCCCCTGGACCAATTTGGCAGGGTGGGTGGCATGACCTTGTGCCAGCACGGGTAGGCCGTCGCGATCGGCGAGACAGCGTTTTGCAAGATGGGAGCCGCGGCGCCGTCGGCATTGGCGGGGAGGCGGCCGGCGTAATGGTGCCGTTGGTGCGGAACGCTGCCTTCAATCCGGGAACTTGGCCGGACGGCGTGCTGCACGTCAAAAAAGTATCAGTTCACATCTGAAATGGTGGTGGCGTGCCTAGGTACTGGTCGCTACTCTGCCAACGAGAGGAAGCGCTGAACCAATCAGCCGATAAGGGAGCGGAGGCGGATCATTACAAGCCGCACCGGCCTGAAGGGAGCGGACATGGAACCGGACCTGGAAGTTGTCCAGATACGGCGCGGCGAGTCGTTCAAGGCGTGGTCGCACGGCTACCCATTCCACACCGTCCGCTGGCATTTCCATCCCGAGTACGAGCTCCATCAGGTCGTGGCCACCGGCGGACGCTATTTCGTCGGTGACTTCATCGGCGACTTCGAACCGGGTAATCTCGTGCTCACCGGCCCCAATTTGCCGCACAATTGGGTGAGCGATCTGCCGGCAGGGTGCGCCATCCCGCTACGCGGACGCATCCTTCAATTCAGCGAAGAATTCATCGGCGACCTGATGAAGGTCATGCCTGAGCTTTCGGGCCTTGCCGCACTGCTGGATTTTTCCCGACGTGGTGCGCTGTTCACCCGCAGCACGAGCGATGCGCTCGTCCCACTCATGGAGGAGATCGTCACGGCGAACGGCGTGCGCCGGATCGAGCTGTTCTTGATGATCTTGGGGATACTCTGTCGCGCCGCCCGACAGGCGCGTCCGCTGTCCAGCCCAAACTATCTGCCCGATCCATCCGGTTACATGTCGGCGGGAATGAACAAGGCACTCGCATTCATCCGGAAGAATCTGACGCAACCTTTCGGCGAAGCGGAGCTCGCTGCGATCGCCGGTCAATCGCAAAGTGCATTTTCGCGCTCGTTCCGCCGGCACACGGGCATGTCATTGGTGCAATATGTCAAGCGGCTGCGTATCAATCTCGCCTGTCAGATATTGATGAGCGACGAGCAGGCTTCCATCACCGACATCTGCTTCGAGGTCGGCTTCAACAATCTCTCCAATTTTAACCGGCAGTTCCTGGCCGAGAAAGGCATGCCCCCTTCGCGCTTCAGACGATTGTTGGCGCACAACATCGATGCGGCGCACGCGGCCTAGTCGCATAGGAGTAAAGAAGGAGGATCGTTACGGAAGAATGACGCGGACACGCCGATGGCGTTCCGCGACAGCAATCGCTCGTCCAGAATTCCGCGCGGCTCGGAGCACCGGCGCTCATCGTGCCGTCGGAAACGGAAGCAGCGAGGGCCTGACTTCGAAGGATCAACGACGACACTCTGACACCCAGTCCGGAAAGGAAATCTGAAATGACAAAGTTCTCTGCTAAATATGCGGGCACAATTGGCATTGCGCTCTCGCTGCTCGGCACAACAGCCATTTCTTCGCGGGCCGCAGAGGTGAAGAACGCGACCGTCGCCTTCCTGATGCCGGACCAGGCCTCCACCCGCTATGAGCAACATGATTATCCGGGCTTCGTCGCAGAGATGAAGAAGCTGTGTGACAGTTGCAAGGTGATCTACCAGAACGCCAGCGCGGATGCCGCGCGGCAGCAACAGCAATTCAACTCGGTGATTTCGCAGGGCGCCAAGGTGATCGTGCTCGACCCCGTCGACTCAACTGCCGCGGCGTCCCTGGTCAAGATGGCACAATCGCAAGGCATCAAGGTCATTGCCTATGACCGGCCGGTCCCCGACGCAAAGGTCGATTTTTACGTGTCCTTCGACAATCAAGCCATCGGCAAGGCCATCTCCGAATCGCTCGTCAAGCATCTTAAGGCCGCCAACGCGACGACGAAGGAGGGCGAAGGCGTACTCGAAATCAATGGATCGCCGACCGATGCCGCTGCGGGACTCATCAAGAAGGGGATCCACGAGGGGCTTGATAAGAGCGGCTATCCAATTCTGGCCGAATACGACACGCCGGACTGGGCGCCGCCGAAGGCGCAGCAATGGGCGAGTGGCCAGATCACCCGCTTCGGCAAGAAGATCCTCGGCGTCGTGGCTGCCAATGACGGCACGGGCGGTGGCGCAATTGCCGCCTTCAAGGCCGCAGGTATCGAGCCGGTGCCGCCGGTGACGGGCAACGATGCGACGATTGCCGCGCTTCAGCTCGTCATCGCCGGCGATCAGTACAACACGATCTCCAAACCCAGTGAGATCGTGGCAGCTGCGGCGGCGCAAGCGGCAGTGAAATTCCTCTCCGGAGAGATGCCCAAGGCGGAAGCTACGCTATTCAATGCGCCATCGAAGTTGTTCGTGCCGGCCGTCGTCACTCAGGAGAACCTGAAGGTGGAGATTATCGATAAGAAGATCCAGACGGCCGATCAGCTCTGCACGGGCCGATATGCCGCGGGTTGCAAGAAGCTTGGCATCACGCAGTGACGACGTCGGTCCCGGCCGCTTCCGGCGGCCGGGGCGAAGGATGAGAGGGCGAATTGGGATTGACCACGATCTCGCATGCCGATGACGCGCAGGGCGGACCGCGCAAGCCGGTCTTGAGTCTTCGCGGAATTTCCAAGCATTTCGGCGCCGTGTCCGCCCTGACCGATGTTGATCTCGATGTGCATGCCGGCGAAGTCGTGGCACTTGTGGGTGATAACGGTGCAGGAAAATCCACGCTGGTGAAGATCCTTGCCGGCGTGCACCAACCCACCTCCGGAACGATCACGTTCGGCGGTGAACATGTTGTCCTGTCCGACCCATCCATGGCACTCGGCCTCGGCATCGCCACCGTTTTCCAGGATTTGGCTCTCTGCGAAAATCTCGACGTGGTCGCAAATATCTTCCTCGGCCGCGAGCTCAACCCGCTGCGGCTCGACGAGGTCTCCATGGAGCTTCGCGCCTGGACCTTGCTCAACGAGCTGTCAGCGCGGATCCCGAGCGTGCGAGAGCCCGTGGCGTCGCTCTCCGGCGGACAGCGCCAGACCGTGGCGATCGCGCGCTCGCTGCTGACTGAGCCGAAGCTCATTCTGCTCGACGAGCCGACTGCGGCGCTCGGCGTTGCCCAAACCGCTGAGGTGCTAGACCTCGTCGAACGCGTTCGCGCACGCGGTCTCGGCGTCATCATGATCAGTCACAACATGGAGGACGTCCGCGCGGTTGCCGATCGGATCGTGGTGCTGCGCCTCGGTCGCAACAACGGCGAGTTCGATCCCGACGTGTCCAATCAGGATCTCGTTACGGCGATTACCGGAGCGGACGAAAATTCTGTCTCGCGCCGCGCCAGGCGGCGCCGCGCCCATCAGTCGCCGGAGCTTGGGCGATGACCGAAGACACGCAACAGGTTTCGACGGCGCGGTTGCTCGACCGCAGTGACGAACGAGTCAAGCACGCGGACACGCTTGGAAACATGATCGGCGCCTTTGTGGACCGTGTGCGGTCGGGTGATCTCGGATCGCTGCCGGTGGTCGTCGGGCTCATCGTCATCTGCGCGGCGTTCGAGACTCTCAACCCTGTTTTTCTCGCGCCGAACAATCTGGTCAATTTGCTTTTCGATTGCGCGACAGTGGGTGTGATCTCGCTGGGCATCGTCTGTATCCTGATGGTCGGCGAGATCGATCTGTCGGTCGGATCGGTGAGCGGGTTCTCTTCGGCGCTCGTCGGCGTGCTTTGGGTCGCTCAGGATTGGCCGGTCGCCGTGGCGATCGTCACGGCGTTGGTGCTGGGCGCTGCCATCGGCGCGCTCTATGCATTTTTGTTCAATCGTCTGGGTATGCCGAGCTTCGTCTCGACGCTGGCCGGCCTGCTGACGTGGCTCGGCCTGCAGCTGTATCTGCTCGGCTCCTCCGGCTCGATCAACCTTCCGTATGGATCGGCGCTGGTCAATTTCGGACAGATGCTCGTCATGCCGTCGATCGTATCCTACGTGCTGGGGGCGGTCGCGAGCGTGGTTATGTTCGTGACCGGCTACCGAACGGCCGCGCGCCGGCGGGCGGCGGGGCTATCGGCCAGTTCGCTTGGCCGCATGGTGCTGAAGGCGCTGCTGGTCACCATCGTGCTCGAATTCGTTGTCTATTATCTCAATCTCGGGCGCGGCATTCCCTGGATGTTTGGTCTGTTCGTCGGCTTGTGCGTGATCATGAATTACGCATTGACGAGAACCAAATGGGGCCGCTCGATGTCTGCCGTCGGCGGCAATCGCGAGGCGGCCCGTCGGGCTGGCATCAACGTCCGCCGGGTCTATTCGACCGCATTCATGCTGTGCTCCACGCTGGCCGCTGCCGGCGGCATTCTGGCCGCAGCGCGGCTGGCATCTTCCAGCCAGCAGGCCGGGACCGGGGATGTGAACCTCAACGCGATCGCCGCCGCGGTCATCGGTGGCACGAGCCTGTTTGGCGGCCGTGGGAGCGCGTATTCCGCGCTCCTTGGCGTCATCGTCATCCAGTCCATCGCGAGCGGCCTCACGCTGCTCGATCTCTCCTCGTCGCTGCGGTACATGATTACGGGCGCAGTCCTTGCCATTGCAGTCATCGTCGATTCGCTGGCACGGCGCTCACGCCTTTCCCACGGCCGAGCTTGAACAACTCTCATAGGAAAAGGACAAGCCTTGGCCCAGGAACTTGCAGAAAAAGTCGCGGCGATCACCGGCGCCGCATCGGGCATCGGTCTCGAATGCGCCAGAACATTGATCGGGGCCGGCGCGCGGGTGGTGCTGATCGATCGGGCGGAGGAGGCGCTGAGCAGCGCCTGCGTTGCGCTGGGCGATCAGGCGATTCCGTTACGTATCGACCTCACCGATCCCCTGAGCATGGAAGCGATGATGCCGCAGGTGCTGGAGAAAGCGGGTCAACTGGACATCTTCCATGCGAATGCTGGTGCCTATGTCGGCGGCGAGGTGCTTGGCGGCGATCCCGACGCGTGGGACCGCATGCTCAATTTGAACGTCAATGCGCTGTTCCGGTCGATCCATGCGGTGCTGCCGCACATGGTTGAGCGCAAGAGCGGCGACATCATCGTCACCAGTTCGATCGCAGGTCTCGTGCCGGTCGTCTGGGAACCGATCTATACCGCCTCTAAGCACGCCGTGCAGGCTTTTGTGCATACTCTGCGCCGGCAGGTCGCGAAACACGGTTTGCGCGTCGGCGCCGTTGCGCCCGGTCCAGTCGTGACCGCGCTCATCAAGGATTGGCCCAAAGAGAAGATCGAGGAGGAAATGGCGGCCGGTGGCTTGATGCAGCCAGTGGAAGTCGCGCAGGCAGTGCTCTTCATGTTGACGCGCCCGAGAAACGTCACCATCCGCGACCTCGTCATTCTGCCGCAGAGCAACGATCTGTAACATCTTCCGATCGGCGATCCTGAGATGAACAAGCAACCCGATAACCGCCATTTCCTTGGCATCGATGTCGGCACCGGCTGCGCACGGGCCGGACTCTTCGACCGCTCTGGCAGGCTCCTGGCGAGTGACAGCGCCCCTGTTGCACTTTGGCGGGAGGCTGGCGACGTCGTCGAGCAGTCGAGCGAGGATATCTGGCGTGCCGTATGCCGCAGCGTGCGTAGCGCGGTGGTGCAGGCGGGTATCGCGGCGGACAGTATCGCCGGCATAGGCTTTGACGCGACCTGCTCGCTGGTGGTGCTTGGCGAGGCGGGTGTGCCGCTGCCCGTCGGGCCGTCCGGCGATCCTGCTCGCAACGTCGTTGTATGGATGGATCACCGCGCTGCGGATCAGGCGCGCCGTATCAACCAGACGGGCGAGAAAGTTCTCGACTATGTCGGCGGAACGATCTCTCCCGAGATGGAGACGCCGAAACTGTTGTGGCTCGCCGAAAACATGCCCGAGACGTTCTCCCATGCGTGGCAGTTTATGGACTTGACTGATTTTCTCACTTGGCGTGCAACAGGGAGTTTGTCCCGCTCCATTTGTACCGTGACGTGCAAGTGGACCTATCTGGGCCACGAAGACCGCTGGGACGATCAATTCTTCCGCAGGATTGGCCTCGGCGTGCTGCCGGATGAGCAGTTCCGCAGGATCGGCACCGAGATCGTGCCCGGCGGGACCAGGCTGGCAGCGGGCCTGACGGCGAAGGCCGCGGCCGATCTCGGACTCGCGATGGGTACGCCGGTCGCCGCCGGCCTCATCGATGCACATGCCGGCGGTGTTGGTACGGTGGGGGCGCGCGGAGCGGCGGGCACGGTGCTCACGCGCATGGCCTATGTATTCGGAACGTCCGCCTGCACCATGTCGACCACACCGGACCCCTTCTTCGTCCCTGGCGTTTGGGGACCCTATTTCTCGGCCATGGTGCCTGGGCTTTGGCTCAATGAAGGCGGACAGTCGGCCGCCGGCGCTGCGATCGAGCATCTGTTGCAGATGCATCCGAATTCCGCGCAAGCGACACAGGCTGCGGGCCAGAAGCAGCAGACGCTTGCGGATTGGCTTGCCTCGGAAATCGAATCACGCGGCGGTGCCGAAATGCTCCCGGAGTTGGTCGGCCAGCTTCATGTCGTCCCCGAATTCCTCGGCAATCGAGCGCCGTTCGCCGATCCCGGCGCGCGCGCACTGATTGCGGGCCTTGATATGCGCTCGGATCTGGAGAGTCTGCTCGCGCTTTATCTTGCCGGGCTTTGCGGCCTCGGCTGCGGGCGCCCGGCAGATCGTTCGCGCTCAGCAAGACAAGGGCATTGCGGTCGATATGATCGTGGTCAGCGGCGGTGCTGCAAAGAGCCGCCTCGTGCGGCAGGTCCTCGCCGATATGACGGGTTTGACGGTCGCTGCGTCGGCCTCTCCGGAGGCCGTCCTGCTCGGCTCCGCGATGCTTGGATCAGTTGCCTCCGGCGACCATACCGACCTCAGCGAGGCGATGCAGGCGATGTCGGTCTTGGGAGACATCCATCAGCCCCAGGCCGCTTTGGCAGGCTGGGTTGATCAGCGCATGGGAGCCTTCGAGGCTCTGCAGAAGGTCGGCCGGGCAATTAGAAGTGCTTCTTAGCTCTTGCCAACTGGACCCGGCACCAAGCACGGCATCTGACCGGGCCGAGCCGCGATCCTAGACCATCCGTGGTTCTGAGAGCCCATGGGGCAAGGTCGTTGCGATCGTGAACGGTGAGCGCCAATGAGGCAGGACCGCTGCATCCCGGCACGACGCATCTGGTCGCGGACCTGACGGAGAAGTTCGACGCCATCAACTGGCTCGTCGCGGCCCAAGGCGGTCGCCAGCGTCAGGGGGCGGCTGAAGGGATCCTGTGGGCGGGGAGTAACCCGGGTCTCGCCCCGCTGTAGGCGGGGCGAGATGCCTGCTTTTCTCAGATGAGGAAGTCGGTCGGGTGCAGGCTCGCGGCGTGGACACCGTCGAGTGTAATGGTGTCGCTCGCCGATACATGAATCACGGCATCGCCGTCGGCATTGTCGCTGATCAGCTTCGACAGCGCCGTCCAGTCCGCAAAGCCGTAATCGTGCAGGTTGATCAGATCGTGCTCGGTCACGGTGCTGCCGACCGCCTTGTTTCCTTGATCGAAGTCGGTGATGAGGTCGTTGCCGGAGCCGGTGTTGAAGACGAAGGTGTCGCTGTTCCCGCCGCCCGAAAGCTGGTCATTTCCGGCGCCCCCGTTGAGCATATCCTTGCCGCCGGTGATCGAGCCCGGTGTTGCGGGATCATAGACCTTTGCATCGCCATACAGAAAGTCGGTGGCCGCTCCGCCGATGAGGATATCGTTGCCGCCATGGGCATTGCCGGACATGGTCGGAGCGTCGCCGAACAGCATATCGCGCGCATCGTCGGTGTACTCGGTGCTGATCTTGACCGTGAGGATGTCGTCGCCACCCTGTGCGTTGTCGGTCAGGGACGTGGAGGAATCTCCCGACAGCGACGCACCGGCCCAGACGTTTTCGCCGCTCATGGTCAAGATGATGTTGTCGTTGCCGCCATGCGCATCGCCGCTGATGGAGCCGATGGCATCGCCGCTGGCTCTCGCTGAACCCTCCCGGGTGTTCAAGCTGATGTCGAGCGTGTCGTTGCCGCCCTGCGCCGTGCCGCTCATGGAGCCACCGGCATCGCCGGCGTACACATTGTCGAAGCCTCGCCAGCCCACAGCGCCCGTGATGGTGTCACTGCCGCCGTGCGAATTGCCGGACATGTCGCCGGCGACATCGCCGAAAGCATGCACGTTGGTGTACATCGAGTGGTCTTGGGTATCGATCGTGTCGTTGCCGCCCCTGGCGTCGTCCGTCATCGCCTGGGCATCGCCGACCACGAGGGCGGCGTTCCAGCCGTAGTTGACGTTGACCGTGAGCGTGTCGTTGCCGCCGTGGGACTGGCCATGCAGCGTCGTGTTGTCGTCGCCAAAGATCGTGACCTCTGCTTCGGGCTGAGTGATGGTTGCGGTCACGGTGTCGTTGCCGCCCCAGGCGTCCGTTGTGGTCGGAAAGTTCGGATCTCCGATGGCGGTTTCGATTTGGCCAAATTGGTCGAGCAGGATGTCGATGGTGTCGTTCGGCAGATGCTGCATGGCGTAACTCCCATTTCATTGTCGGAGGCGGGCCTGACATCAGCAAAACTCTTGAGCGACGTGCCGTGACCACGCTTCACGGAGACGAATCTAGTTTTTGTCGATGGCGGAGATTTGCTGGAATTCGGGACAGAGTTTGTTCGCGACAGGTTTCGCTGCGCCGTGCGGCGAAACTGGTCGTTGCGCACTCGCGATTGCGATGTCGCCCCGCGCGTCGGGGTACGACATCGCCGCTTTGATTTAATTCCCTCAGATGATGAAGTCGGTCGGATGCAGGTTCGCCGCGTGAATCCCGTCCAGCGTGATCGAGTCGTTGCTGGAGAGATGAATCACGGCATCGCCGGAAGCATTGTCGCTGATCAGGCTCGACAGCGCCGCCCAGTCCGCGAAGCCGTAATCCTGCACATCGATCAGATCGTGTTCCGCTGCGGTGCTGCCGACGGCCTTGTTGCCCTGATCGAAGTCGGCGATCGTGTCGTTGCCGGAGCCGGTGCTGAAGGCGAAGAAGTCGCTGTTTCCTCCGCCCCACATCCAGTCGTCGCCCGCTCCGCCGTTCAGCGTGTCGCTGCCGCCGGTGATCGAGCCTGGCGTCGCCGGTTCATAGATTCCTGCATCGCCATACATGAAATCCCGGCCGACGGCGCCATTGAGGATATCGTTGCCACCATGAGAATGACCGGCCATGGTCGGCGCGTCGCCGTACACTGACGAGACCGCATCCGCGTACTGGCCTTCGATCTTGACGGTCAGGACATCGTCGCCGCCCTGGGTAAGATCCATCAGGGACGTCGACGAGTCCCCCGACAAGGTCGCGCCGGCTATGGCGCTGTCGCCGTTCAAGGTGACGGTCATATTGTCATTGCCGCCTTGCGCAAGGCCGCGCAGGGCGCCGATGGCATCACCGCTGACAGTCGCCCCGCCGTCCATGGTGAGCACGCTGACATCGAGCGTGTCGTTGCCGCCGTGCGAGGTGTCGATCATGGAACCGCCGGCATCGCCGGCGAATTGGTTGGCGCCACCGCGCCACCCGATCGAGCCGGTTATGTCGTCATGGCCGCCCTGCGCGTTGCCCGACATGTCGCCCGCGACGTCGCCGAAGGCCGAGACAGTGGTGTAGACCGTGCCATGGGCATCCGCGACGATGGTGTCGTTGCCGCCGTTGGCGTCGTCGATCATCGATTGGGCATCGCCCACCACGAGAGCGGTGTTCCAGCCGCCGCCGATATCGGCGAACAATGTGTCGTTTCATGTTCCCTCCGTCTCGGAACGCTGGAACCTACCTGTGTTGCGGCGGCTTTGTTCCCTGAAAATGTGTCCAAAAGTGAACATAGGCCGATCCGAGGCCCCGGGGAGCTGGCCGGCTGCATGGCGGATATCAAGGCCGACGAGACGGAGCATGGGCACACTCTCAATCTTCCGTGGTGGAGGACGTAGCGCCGATCCGGCATGATGGTCTGCGACATGCTGGAGGAGTTGGGCCACAAGGTGATCGCCGAAGCAGGCACCCTGAAGGAAGCAATCGAAGTCGCGCGGGTGGCTGACTTCGATCTGGCCATTCTCGACCTGAGGCTTGTCGATGAAACAACTGAACTGGTGGCGGAGATCACTCCTGGTCGCGGGTTGCAATTTTTCGTCCTGACCGGCCACACATCCGATGGATTGCTGGACGGCTTCCGCAATGCTCCCCGATTGGAGAAGCCCGTCCTCTGCTCCGCGCTCGCGAAGATGATCGAAAACCGCGCCAGGTCTTGACCAGCGAACAGGCCGCTCGCGGCGAGCTTCACGCTGCCAACTTGCCCTTCGCCAAGCTTTCAAGATGTTTCCACGCCAAAGCGGCCCTCAACCACTTCAAACGCTCGGCAGCACAGGTCGCGGCGACCGCTTTGCGCATTGCGGCGATGGCCTCTGCTTGATGGTCGAGGTCTCCGGTCATCGGAGCGATCATTCGCTCGAACTATTAAAGCCGACGAAAATTTACGGCCCGGAAAACTACCGGCTTGCCCCGCCGTGGAGCCTCCATCCGAGCCTGTGCTCGCTCAGTCCGGCGCCATCCGCTCGCCTCGTCCTGCGAGACAGGCATCATATGTTGCGGCGCGACTCAGCAATTGCAGCCCAGGATAACCTGGCAACAGGCTGGGGACGCCGGGCGATGGCACAGTCACGCTATCCGTTGATCCGGAGGTGGACACCGGAAGAGCATCAACAACTGCTGGCGATGGCGGCGGCTGGGCGCCGACCCGACGCGATCGCCCAGGCGCTCGGCAGGACAGAGCCGGCTGTGCGGGGCCGCGCCAACCTGCATAACATCCCGCTGCGGCTGGTGACGCAAAAAGCGGAAAAACCCATGATCAAGGGCGCGTTTATGGGCCAATGCCGATGGACTATTTCGTGTGGCTGGTGAGGGGAGGCGGCCGCATCTTCGTCACCGACATCGGGTTCAATGCCGAGGTCGCGAAGTAGCGCAGGCGAAATTACCTGCGCTGCCCGGTAGAGACGCTTGCCGCGTTCGATATCGACGCTGCCCACGTCAAGGACGTGATTCTCACGCATCTGCACTATGACCACGCCGGCAATTTCGACCGATTTGCGCATGCGCGGTTTCACCTTCAGGAGCGCGAGCTTGCCTGTGCGACCGGGCGCTACATGCTTTATCCTCGGCTGTCGCATTCGTTCGAAGTCGAGGATGCCGGGAAGCGTAGCTGTGCACGTTACATCGGTGCGGTCGCTGCTCGCCGACGAGACCTCGACCAAATGGCTCGATGCTGCCGTGAATACCAGGCTGCCTTGGGCCGCAGGGTACCGGACCCGCTGCCGGGCGCCAGGGCGCCGCCATTCGTGCCGGTGCTGCCGATGATGCCTGTACCGCCGAGTATACCGCACCGTCTGGCTGCTGGCTGCGAGTGCCGATGAAAGGATCGGGTAGGTCCGACGACCTTTCGCACCGCCCGGTCGCTCCCTTCGGAAGGCGGCGCCAAATGTCGGTTCGTAGACGAGGACCGAGGTTTGCAACGCAGCGCCAAGCCGACGCGACTGGCTCATCCTCAATGGAAGTTGGCGCTCGGTCGGCGTGTTTGCTCACGGAGGGCGATGACCGAGGAACTCCAGACTCTATTTGGCGTGCGACAAGATCCTTTATTGCCAATCAGCCCGGCGCTAGTCTCGAGCCCATTGATGAGGCGCCTTAAACTTATTCCAGCCGCGAGTTGAGGGGCGTTCGATTGCATCGGAAGGAAGATGGATGAGGGCAGTGATCGTCGGTGCGGGAATGGGCGGGTTGATGACGGCCTTGGCGCTGCGTCAGTCGGGAGTGTTCGCATCGGTCGATGTCTACGAGCAAACGAAGGTGCCTAGCACCGCAGGCGCCGGGTTGAACATCCCGCCCAACGGGGCGCGAATATGTCGTTGGCTAGGCGTCGACCTGGATGGGGGAGATTCCAAAGGCCCCGACGGGGTCATTGACGGCGGCCGCGCGGCGATCCTGGAGTCGACACGACAGTTCAACGCAGATGGGAGCGTGACAAAGAGGCCATTCGATCATGTCACCGCCGCAGGCGACGGCGCCGGCTTTCATCACATGCACAGGCTGGACCTTTTGATGTGCCTGTACAAGCGAGTGTCCGACTTCGGTATCGACAGCGGCGCGCCATGCCCGATCGCGGTGCACATGGACTGCAGACTGACGCAGCTGCGTCAGACCGCAGGCGAGGTAATAGCGACCTTTTCGAATGGTCGAACCGCCACGGGAGAGCTTCTCGTAGGTGCGGACGGGATCAACTCTGCGACGTTACAGCTGGCGTGGCCGAATTCGCGTCCCAAGCGTTGGACGGAGGTAACCTGCTTTCGAGGACTCATTCCGCGGACGGGGGTTGCGTCCCTCCGCAAAGCGAACGGTAACCCGCTGGACCACAATCCCATCAACTCCTTCAGCATGGACCGCCATCGGGCGGATAGGAGCGGCGCGACCACGTACTGGGTACGCGGCGGCGAGTTGTTGAACGTGTGGATCGCGCGTTATGAGCCTGAGTCCGCCGCGTTCGAGCAGGAGGAGGGCGACTGGTTTCCCGTCAGTCAGCAGGAGATCGTTCGCGAGGTCGGCGAGGCATTCGCGGGCCATCCCAGCAGAGACGACCTCATCGCTCTGTCGGGGGCGATCGTTCGTCCTACCAAGTGGGGTCTCTACGATCGCGATGCGCTCGAAACCTGGGTGCAGGGCCGCATCTGCCTGCTCGGTGACGCGGCGCACCCGATGCTTCCCACATTCGGTCAAGGAGCTGCTCAGTCCTTCGAAGACGCCGCCGCCCTTGCCAGCGCCTTTGCGCTTCGCCAGCGCGATGTGCCTACAGCCTTGTTGCACTACGAACGCGTGCGGCATTACCGCGCTACCCGCTTTCAATTGGGATCCAAATTCGCCTTCGACCATTTGCGAGCGAAGGATACCGCTGAGCAGAAGGCGCTACTGGAGAGACTCGATGAGCGTGTGAGTCCTGCCTTTGCCCATGATAAGCGCGGCGGCGAGGACGATTCCTGGATCTACGCCTACGATGCCCGCAAGATCGGCAGCGAGTTGCCTGCCAAGAGGCTAGGTCCGTGGGACTTCCGCCGAACCGCCAAGGTAAGGTACGGTGGGATCAAGCTCTGGATGCCCGCCAATCCGGCGAAGGGTACGCGCCGCGTCACGCGCGAAGAGGTCGCTCTGCACAACACACAGAACGACTGCTGGATCATCATCTCGGGAAAAGTTTATGACATCACCGAGTGGGCCCCTCATCACCCTGGCGGCGCTGGAATCGCACGAATGTACGCTGGCAAGGAGGCCACTGCCGAATTCGGTGACTATCACAGCACCGAGGCCGTCGCGCACATGGCAAATTTTTGCGTGGGCGCTCTCGTCGAGAATTGAACCACCTCGTCGTAGCCGGGCACCTGGCGGCACTGCCGTAGGCCGCATCCGAGCCGCGCCATCGACCCGCCTCGCACATCGCGAGGAGCATTCCGACAACCGGTAGACTTCCAAATATCGTGCCGTCTCGCGACGGCTGAGGCGCACGACTTTCGCGGGCCAACGCACTTACCGTCACGCGAGACGACCGCATCGGTCGCCGAGGCGAGTAATGCCATTCGAGTTCTGGTCGTGGAGGATGAAGCTCGGATCTGCAGCTTGATCGAGGACGCCTTTTCGACGGCGGTTTCGAGGTGCCTACTTGATCAATTCGGGGGACGGTCGCGCGGACGACGAACCGGCCGCGCGAGTAGCCGGCGGAAACCGAGGCTCGCAATCCTCGACCTGCGCCTCGAGGAAGCCGTTCGCGACAATGAGCGCCTTGACCGCCTCCCGGGTGTCTCGACCGCAGGCAGCGATGGCCTGGTCGGCGGCAGCCTCCAATTCGAACGGTGCCGGTCGGGATGGCTCCCGATCCCGATTCACTAACCCAAGTCTACCTAAGTATGGTCACTTCATACCTGCGCGCGATGGCGCCGACCAAGGGCTAATGTTACTGATACATCCAGACTGAAAAGTAACGGAACCGGCCCTGCGAGCCGGCAGTTGCGGGACGAGACCGGCGGCGTAGCGCCCGCCGGCCCTTCTCCCGATCTAGCGGCGCTTCGCCGCTCAACTGACGCTTACGGCCGTAGTTAGTGCAGAGAGTCCGCCATGAGAAACATCGCCGACCTCCTGATGTGGTTCAGACGGGGAAGCCAATGCGTGTCCAATACTCAGGTTGCAGCTATGGCTGAAGATCGATCCAGCATGGCTGATTTTGTCCGGATCCTGCAGGCCTGCGATCAAGCCCAGTAAGACAGGGGTTTGGTGCGAGCGCGGCAGTCCGTGATGCGGACGTCCGAGCAAACCAAAGCCAAGACCTCACACCACACCGCGTCCAGCTGTTTATGCCTAGCACGTCCGTTCAGGGTCAAACGGCGACAAGAGCAGTGGACTCTGATTTGCAGCTTCGGGCAAACTGCGGAAGTCACTCGGCTCCAGCCTTGGTTCAGTTCGGCGCTGATGTCAGTCAGCCCCAACGGTTCGCGCGCCGCATACAATGAAGCTAGCGCGGGATTCTGCTAGGCCCGGGCCGGGCCCAGCAACCGCCTGCCGAGACATCCAATGACTTCGCACTCTTGATTGGCCCCGCGCCGCGCTGCCAGCAACATGAACCGCCTGCATGTCCCGTTCCTGCAGGGCACCCGCCGCATTGACAACGACATCAACGCCGGCAAGAGCGTCCTTCCATTTCGAAGCGTCGGTGGTCCGACCATATCGAGGGTGATGTGGTGCGTATTAGGTGCCGGTGGGTGGCGCGACACCAATACGCATTCGGGCCCTTCGGCGGACAGTCTGGCCTGGATTGCCGATCGAACAAGCCCCGTGCCACCAACGAGACGGATGCGCATTGACTGGTCCTTCGATCGGCGGCGGCTTTCGCAAACTGCTGATCGAACAATTAAAGGTGCGGACGGTTAAAGCACGCTGACGCAATCGTTCCTCGCGGCGGAACAGGTGAGTTGGCCGCAAGCAGCGCCTTATCGTTGGCAAGCATCGCTTTTCGAGCGCACGACGATCGCCATCGACGTTGCGGCGTCATCGATATCGGCGGCAGGTCATTCAATGGGCCAGATCCGGCATTACGGCTTCCACTTCGTGCCGCTTAGTCGAAGATCTCTTGAATTGGTGACATGTCGGCTTTCGGCGGCAAACCACAAGTAAGTTCAGCCTAGCATCTACCGCTGCTGTTGACTCCAAGCAGATGAAGCCTTGGGATGGGTATACGACTGCCGAACCCGTCGAACTGGGCCAGGGACTTGCGGGAGCACAACCACATTCTTGGTGAGCTCTTAGCCAGTGTTTCTGACCGCCTCTGCCAGCATGGAGTAGAGCTGCTGCTTGCTGAATTCCTTGGGCGGCTGCCTCTGCACTGCGTTCCGCGACACCTTCCGTGCGACTGGACGGGCGCAGGCAGCCGACGAGGTCGGCCTCAGCTTCGGGCGCGGCCTTATCTTGGGCGTTGCTGTGGGCGGCTTGTGGCCGCGCTTCAAGCCCAGACGGGTCAGCATGCCGCAGACCGCGTTACGACTGCACCCGAGACGACGCGCAATCTGCGCCGCGCTCTGTCCTGCGGACCAGAGCCTGTTGAGGAGCGCTATGTCTTTCGCATCCCAGCCCATGAGAGATATTATAGCACCGGCTGCCGAACACGCCAGGCTAGTCTTCGTCCGGCTCGCGCACGACCGGCGGTTCGTCAGCGTCATCTTCCTCTTCGTCGTCCTCGTCGTCTTCATCGGGATCTCTTGGCGGCATCGCGGTGCCCATAAGCACAAGCGGTGTCCAGTAGATCGCGGCGGTGGAAAATGCTTCGAAGGTATGTTGCTTCATGTGGCTGCTACTCCTCGAAAATGCGCGTAGTCGCATATTCATGGCGGACGGCACGCGCGTCCAGGGCGCGATCGGTGCAAACGAGATGGAACATCAAGTCGACGACATGAGCAAAGGAGGGCAACGGCACGCAAATGGCGGCGTTTTCAGCTACTTTATGTCCGAGAACTCATTCGGCTCTATGTTCACCAAAACCTCGCCGGTGGTGATTTCGGGAACTCCAAGATCGAGGTCATGTAGACTTGCTTGAAC
>NZ_JADPJQ010000128.1:0-116416 GCF_023073515.1 Bradyrhizobium sp. 17
CCGCCGAAACCGGCTCGGCCTCGGAAGAGGTGCTGCATTCGGCCAAGACGCTGTCGTCCGAAAGCACCCGCCTGCGCGCCGAGCTCGACCGCTTCATGGGGAATATCCGGGCGGCGTAGCGCTCGACCTTCGCGCCACGCCTCCGCCGTCGTCCTGGACAAGCGCAGCGCCGATCCAGGACCCATTACCCAAGGCGGAGTTGCCGGGCGAACTGCCAACTCCGAGTCATCGCCAAACCGCTCCCTGGGGTAATAGGTCCTGGATCGGCGCTGCGCTTGTCCAGGACGACCTGGCGCTCACTCCCTCCCGAACGCCCGCTTCAGCTCCACCTTTGCCCGCTCCAGCCGCGTGCGCTGCGTCTGCGGCAGCGTCTTGCCGGCGCGGTTGATGTAGAACGTCAGCATCGACAGCGCCGAGCGGTAGGCGCCGGTCTTGCGACGCGCGCTGTGCTCGGCCGAGCGCTTCAACGAAGCCGCGATCTCCTTCGCACTGGTCAGCTTGAACACGCCTTGTTTGAGGTCGAGCGCGTCGCTCTCTTTCGTCACGCGCTGTGACCAGCGCTTCGGTGCGGCGCGTCTGGTGCTCTTGCGCGCCGATGTTTTGCGAGAATGTGTCGTCTTTCTGGCATGAGCCATGCGTCAACTCCTTGCGGCTCCACCGAAAACCAGCGCCGTCAGCGGTCGTTCCTGCTGGAACCCGCCCCTGCCGCAGACGTTGTCGCAGGTGGCAGGCGGAATGCCGCACCCCCTTGATCGGATCGCCCCCATCCACGCCATGTGAACCGGGGCCATGTCCATTGGTCAGATGCAACAACGCGATGGAATTGCAGCGAAGCCCAGCGCCGAACGATGGACCTGTGGTCTCCACGGTGGCCGCGGCCGATCGCATCATCGAAACCAGCATTCCTGCACGGCTTGACGCGCTGCCGTGGAGCGGATTTCACACCCGCGTCGTGCTTGCGCTCGGCATCACCTGGATTCTGGATGGCCTCGAGGTGACCTTGGCCGGCGCGCTCTCCGGCGCGCTGAAGCAAAGCCCCTCCCTGCATTTCTCCAATCTCGATCTCGGCATTGCCAATTCCGCCTATCTCGCGGGCGCGGTGCTCGGCGCGCTCGGCTTCGGCTGGCTGACCGATCGCATCGGTCGCAAGAAGCTGTTCTTCATCACGCTCGCGCTCTATCTCTCGGCGACGGCCGCGACCGCTCTGTCATGGAATGTCGCGAGCTACGCGCTGTTTCGCTTCCTCACCGGCGCCGGCATCGGCGGCGAATATACTGCGATCAATTCGACCATCCAGGAACTGGTGCCGGCGCGCTATCGCGGCTGGACCGATCTCGTCATCAACGGCAGCTTCTGGATCGGTGCCGCCATGGGCGCCGTGGCGGCCATCGTGCTGCTCGATCCCGCGGTGATCGGCCCCGATCTCGGCTGGCGCCTCGCTTATCTCATCGGCGCGGCCATCGGCCTCGTCGTGCTCTTGATGCGGATGTGGATTCCGGAGAGTCCGCGCTGGCTGATGATCCACGGCCGTCCCGACCAGGCCCACGCGATCGTCGACGAGGTCGAGCGCTCGGTGCTCGGACACGGCCAGGAGACGAGCCACGCGCGTTTCGCCAGGATCCGCCTGAAAATGCGGACTCACACGCCGATCCGCGAGGTGGTGCACACGCTGTTCTCGGTCTATCGCCAGCGCGCGATGGTCGGCCTCGTGCTGATGATCGCGCAGGCCTTCTTCTACAACGCCATCTTCTTCACCTTTGCGCTGGTGTTGACCGATTTTTACGGGATCAGCGCCGATCATGTCGGCTGGTATCTGCTTCCCTTCGCCGCCGGCAATTTCCTTGGTCCGCTGCTGCTCGGCCGCCTGTTCGATACGCTCGGCCGCCGGACCATGATCATGTTCACCTACGGCGCGTCGGGCGTGTTGCTGGCGCTGTCGGGTTATCTGTTCTCGATCGGCGCCTTGAGCGCGCAAGGGCAGACCATCGCCTGGATGGTGATCTTCTTCTTTGCCTCGCCCGCCGCGAGCGCCGCCTATCTCACCGTCAGCGAGACTTTTCCCTTGGAAGTCCGCGCGCTCGCGATCGCGGTGTTCTATGCGGTGGGCACCGGCATCGGCGGCGTGATCGGCCCCGCATTGTTCGGGGCGCTGATCGACACGGGATCACGCACGAGCGTGTTCGCAGG
Source organism: Bradyrhizobium sp. 17 (assembly GCF_023073515.1). Lineage (NCBI taxonomy): Bacteria > Pseudomonadati > Pseudomonadota > Alphaproteobacteria > Hyphomicrobiales > Nitrobacteraceae > Bradyrhizobium > Bradyrhizobium sp. 17. The sequence continues at coordinate 2,188 of NZ_JADPJQ010000128.1, forward strand.
CTATTTGCTGGGGGCGTTCCTGATGATCGCGGCCGCGATCGTGGCGTGGCGCTATGCCATCTCGGCGGAACGCAGATCGCTCGAAGAAATCGCGCGGCCGCTTGCGTCCATGGAGTAGACTATGAAATCGGAACTGGCTGAATTGGATCTAAAGCGCACCATGGTCGACGATGAAGCGCCCGATGCGGTGCCGGTGCCCCACGCACTCGTGCCGCATCTCAATGAAACAGCGATCCTGCTCGACATCGACGGGACACTGCTCGACCTGATGCCGACGCCGCGTGAGGTGTGGGTGCCGCCAGGCCTGTCGGAAACGCTGAACCGGCTGACGGAGCGCACGTCGGGCGCGCTGGCGATGGTCAGCGGGCGTTCGCTCAACGACATCGACCTGATCTTCGCGCCCGATGTCTTTCGCGCCGTCGCCGGCCACGGCGCCGAGATGCGGCTTTCCATTGACAACGAAGCCGATGCCGTCAGCGCGCCGCCGCTGGATAAGGAGCTGAAGCGGCGGCTCGCGGCGGTGGCCAAGCTCAGTCCCGGCATTCTGCTCGAAGACAAGGGCTATTCGCTGGCGCTGCACTACCGCCTTGCGCCGCATGCGGAGAAAGCGATCTACGAAGCCGTTTCGCTGATCCGCGCCGACCTGCCCAATGCGCCGATCGAGGTGCTGCCCGGAAAGTTCGTTTGCGAGATCAAGCATTCCGGTTTTACCAAGGCGACCGGCGTGCGCGAGTTGATGAAGCACGAGCCTTTCAAGGGGCGCCGTCCGATCTTCATCGGTGATGACGTCACCGACGAAACCGTGTTCGCGATCATGCCCGACATGAATGGGCTCGCCTTTTCGGTTGGTCGCCGCGCTATGGGGGTCAACGGGCACTTCGACGCCCCGAACGATGTGCGCACGTTCCTTGCGCGGCTGCTCGACGACTCAAGGTTGGAATAAGGCACCGACATCTCGGAGCCACATATCGCGTGCGTAATTCCTCCAGCGCGTCGCTTCATGCTGCGCGCGCCACGGTTCCAAATCCGGCTTTGTGTAGCGAAATCGTCAGGTTGCCTGGAGGTAAACCGGTTCCAACGCGCACGCCCGATTTTGGTTTCAATTGGTGCAAAGGATGATCAGGAACCATATTGATGAACGGCAGTTAAATGGGGTGGAATGAAACAGGAGGGGACGACCTGTGAACTTAGTCGTCGTTTCGAATCGCGTCGCGCGCGGCAAGCCCAATGAGCCCATGACGGGCGGTCTCGCGGCGGCCTTGCTACCCGTTGTGGAACATTCGGGCGCGATCTGGGTGGGTTCCTCGGGCCGTGTGCGTGACGGTCATCAGAAGGAGCCGTTTGCCGAGATCGAAGCACTGGGTTCGGGCGCGATTGCGACGCTGGACCTGCCGGCGGCGCACTATGGCGGCTATTACGAGGGCTTTGCCAATTCGGCGCTGTGGCCGGCGCTGCACTCGCGCAGCGATCTGATCCGCGTCTCGCGCGACGACTATGTCAGCTATCGCGAGGTCAACGCCTTCATGGCGCGCGCCTTGATGCGCTTCCGGAAAGCGCAAACCGCGTTCTGGGTGCAGGATTATCATTTCCTCGCGCTCGGTGCGGAGCTGCGGGATCTCGGCGTCGACGATCCGATCGGCTTCTTCCTCCATACGCCATGGCCTGTCGCCGCGGTGATGCAGGGCGTGCCCAATCATCGTGAGCTGATCACGGCGATGCTGGCCTACGACCTGATCGGCTTCCAGACCAATGACGATTGCCAGAATTTTCTCAGCTATGTCGCGGGCGAACTCGGCCTCGCCGTCGAAGACGGCGTTGCGATCTCGCAGCATGGCCGAACACGCTGCGAGGTGTTTCCGATCGGCATCGACGCCGAGAAGTTCGCGCAATACGCGGCGAAGTCGGCGTCGCATCCGGACGTGTCGCGGCTGCGCCGCAGTCTCAACGGCGAGCGGCTCGCGATCGGCGTCGACCGGCTTGACTATTCCAAGGGCCTCGTCAACCGCATCAGCGCGTTCGATCGGCTCTGGACCGAGCATCCGCACTTTGCGCGCAGCATTTCGCTGCTACAGATCGCAAATCCCTCGCGCGGTGCCATCGAAGCCTATGGCAATTTGCAGAACGAGGTCGCGCGGCTCGTGTCCGACGTCAACGGCCGCCACGGCGAGGCCGACTGGACACCGATCCGCTATCTCAACAAGGGCTTTAGCCAGGCCGTGCTCGCGGGCCTCTATCGCACCGCGCAGATCGGCGTGGTGACCCCGCTGCACGACGGCATGAACCTTGTCGCCAAGGAATACGTCGCTGCGCAAAATCCGGCTGATCCCGGCGTGCTGGTGCTGTCGAAATTCGCCGGCGCGGCCAACGAGCTCGACGCCGCGCTGCTGGTCAATCCGCATGACATCGACGGCATGGCGCGCGCGATCGCGGTCGCGGCGGCGATGCCGCTCACCGAGCGCAAGATGCGCTGGGATGCGATGATGAAGAAGCTGCGCGGCCACACCATCCAGCAATGGTCGGCGGATTTCGTCGCTGAACTGGAGAAGTGCCGGACGGAGAAGGCTGCAGTCGCGCCGCTCGCCAACCAGCCGCCGCAAGCGCTGCGCTGGCTCAAGTCGGCGATCTCAGGCGTGCGGTTGATCTAGTCTTCTTCTCCCCCGTTCTTTACAGCGAGGGCAGGGGCGAAGACGACAGCCTCAATAGCAGTACGACACGCCCTCCAGAATCGCACACTGCCGCTTGTTCGGCGCGTTCGGATCGTCGAGCGGCACCATGCCCTTGCCCTGGCCGACGAACACGCCGGGCCCGACATGCACTGAGCTCTTGTGGCCGATGATGACGCTTTGATGCGGCGTCGCGCTCGAGCGCGTGCCGTCCGGCCAGAGGATGGCATCGCCCGAAAGCATCCCGCGCCGTCCGTCGTCACAGCTGACATCAACCCCGTGCCGGGTGCAGACCTGGGCGGCGGCCGGTCCGGCGAAGGCAGCGGCAAGGGCCCAAATCAGGCTCAGCGCGGCAATGGTGTTGCGGATGGTCATGGTGCCCCCGGACGTGTTTGACGGTCTTGAGTGAATCGTCGCGCCAAACCCGCCGCCGGTTCAGCGGGCGGCCGGTTCCAAGCGTCGCCGTGGCGCCTGATATTGTCTATAAAGTACAATATCTTACGGAAAAATCATCCGATTTCCCCGCGATCCCTTGCAAAATCACCGGCGCCCCTTCAAGAGAGTGCGCTCCGGAGAGATGGCCGAGTGGCTTAAGGCGCACGCTTGGAAAGCGTGTGTGCGGGAAACCGTACCGTGGGTTCGAATCCCACTCTCTCCGCCATCAGCCCCGTGTCCGCTCCAATTGCCGCTGTCCAAATGGCGGCGTCAAAACCCGGTCGCGATGCGGCAACCTGGCCGCAGTTTATTCCATCATTCAACCAGTACATGCGTCGTGGGAAAAGCCCCAAAGGTGCATGAGCGTCTCTCGCGCGCCTTCGGCCGCCACAACGCGTCGTGAAGTCGCGCCATGCAGAAACGCGCCTGTACACGGTGGCGTGACCTCCATAACTTCCGCGGCGCAATGTGAGGAGATGCGACGTGGCGAAGAAGACGGCGACCAGGAAGAAATCTGCTGCGAAGAAAGCAGCGAAGACCTCCAGCAAGACAAGCGCCGTTCGCAAGGGCAAGGTCGCGAAGGCTGCAACCAAGCCGGTCAAGCAGGCAGCTCCGCGCAAATCATCGGCACCACGCCGCCCAAAAGGCCCGGCCTGGCAATGGTCGGCGGTCGAGACCGCAGCCGCCATCCGCTCCAGCGCCATCTCGGCGGTCGAGACCGTCGAGGCGCATCTCGAGCGGATGCGGGCCGTCAATCCGCGACTGAACGCGGTTGTCGTCGATCTCTCTGAGGAGGCGCTGGCCGCGGCGCATGCGGCCGACAAGCGGCGCGCGAAGGGCGGCGAGCTCGGCCTTCTGCACGGCGTACCGATCACGATCAAGGAGAACGTCGACTACGAGGGCCGTCCGAACTTCAATGGCGTCCCCGCCAACAAGGACCTCATCGCGCCGTCGGATTCGCCGGTGGTGCGCAACCTGAAGAAGGCTGGCGCGATCATCATCGGCCTCACCAACACGCCGGAATTCTCCTTCCGCGGCTTCACCGACAATCCCCTGCACGGGCTGACGCTCAATCCCTGGGATCCCAATATCACCTGCGGCGGCTCCTCGGGCGGTGCGGGTTCGGCGGTCGCCGCCGGCATAGGCACCATCGCGCACGGCAACGACATCGGCGGCTCGCTGCGCTGGCCGGCGCATTGCAACGGCGTTGCGACCATCAAGCCGACGCAGGGACGTATTCCGGCCTTCAACGCAAGCGCAACCGCCGAGCGGCCGATGCTGGCGCATCTGATGTCGGCGCAGGGGCCGCTCGCCCGCCACGTCGCCGACGTCAGGCTCGCGCTGGAGGTGATGAGCCAGCGCGATCCGCGCGATCCCTGGTGGGTACCGGCGCCGCTGGTCGGGCCGAAGCCGAAGGGGCCGATCAAGGTCGCGCTCGCCAGGATTCCTGAAGACATGGACGTCGATCCGCACGTCGCGGCGGCGTTGCGTCAGGCCGCCGATCACCTGGAGCGTTCCGGCTATCGCGTCAGCGAGGTCGATGTGCCCGACATCGACGGCGTCTGGCAGACCTGGTGCGACATCATCACCAACGAGACGATGGTGATGCAGGAGGCCGGCATGCTGAAGGTGACGTCGGAAGACTTCCACAAGGCGTGGGGCGGCATGAAAGCCAAGGCCAACGTGCTCGACCTCAAGGCCTGGATGCAGGCGACCGCCGCGCGCAACGGCCACATTCGCGCCTGGCAATTGTTCTTCGAGGAGTATCCGGTGGTGCTGGCACCGACCACGGTGAAGCCGACGCCTAGCCCGCGCGAGGACACTGTCAGCCCCCAGCGCGTGCGCGAGATTTTCTGGGGCGAGATCCGCTTCATCTCCGCGATCAACGTGCTGGGCCTGCCGGGCGCCGTGGTGCCGGTGACGCTGCACGATGGCCAGCCGATCGGCGTGCAGCTCATTGCCGGGCGCTATCGCGAGGATCTCGCGCTCGATGCAGCGGCCGCGATCGAGAAGCGCGCCGGCGTGCTCGCCCATCGGCTGTGGGAACAGATGGACTGATAGGGCAGCGAAGTTGTTTCCCTCTCCCCTTGTGGGAGAGGGTGGCTCGCCGCGCAGCGGCGAGACGGGTGAGGGGTCTCTCTCCGCTAACGCAAGCTTGGCCGTATGGATAGAGACCCCTCATCCGGCGCTTCGCGCCACCTTCTCCCACAAGGGGAGAAGGGAGTGCAGCGTGTTCGCTGCCGCCAACCGCAAAACTTCATTAATCCAATTTGACTTGAATTTTAGCCAATTCCCCAACAACCGTTAGGGTTACTTCCTCGATCTCTAGACGAATTATTGTCCGCTTTACCACCCGCCTCTAACAGAGGGACGGCGGACAACGCACATGCCTCATACAGGCCAATAAGTGCGGCCCGCTCCACGCGGAGGTGGCACGATGCGCAACGAGACGATCGCTATTCACGCCGGCTACGAGCCCGAAGCCACCACGCACGCGGTTGCCGTGCCGATCTACCAGACCGCGGCCTACGCCTTCGACAGCGCCGATCACGGCGCGGCGCTCTTCAATCTCGAGACCGAAGGCTATCGCTACAGCCGCATCGCCAATCCGACCAGCGCGGTGCTGGAAAAGCGTATCGCGGAGCTCGAGGGCGGCGTCGGCGCGCTTGCGGTCGCGACCGGGCAGGCCGCGCTGCATTTCGCCTTCGTCAACGTCGCCGATCACGGCGGCAACATCGTTTCCGTGCCGCAGCTCTATGGCACCACGCATACGCTGCTCTCGCACATCCTGCCGCGGCAGGGCATCACCGGCCGCTTCGCCGAGAGCGACAAGCCCGAGGCAATCGAAAGGCTGATCGACGAGAACACCCGCGCCGTGTTCGCCGAAACCATCGGCAATCCCGCCGGCAATGTCTGCGACATCGAAGCACTGGCGAAGGTCGCCCACGCCCACGGCGTGCCGCTGATCGTCGACAATACCGTTGCAACGCCCATCCTGCTCAAGCCGTTCGATTACGGCGCCGACATCGCCGTGCATTCGCTGACCAAGTTTCTGGGCGGTCACGGCACCACGCTCGGCGGCGCCATCGTCGACTCCGGAAATTTCCCCTGGGCCAAGCACGCCGACCGCTTCCCCGGTTACAACAAGCCGGATGCCTCCTATCACGGCCTCGTCTATGCCGAGCGCTTCGGCCGCACAGCCTATATCGAGCGCGCGCGCAGCATCTATCAGCGCACCATGGGTTCGGTGCTGTCGCCGTTCAACGCCTTCCTGCTGCTCCAGGGCATCGAAACCGTCGCGCTGCGCATGGAGCGCCACTGCGAAAACGCCCGCAAGGTCGCCGAATTCCTGCGCAAGGATCCGCGCGTGGCCTGGGTCAACTACACCGGCTTCCCGGACAGTCCCTATTATCCGCTGGTGCAGAAATATCTCGACGGCAACGCCTCGTCGCTGTTCACCTTCGGCATCAAGGGCGGCATGGAAGCCGGCAAGTCCTTCTACGATGCGCTGAAGCTGATCACGCGCCTCGTCAATATCGGCGATGCCAAGTCGCTGGCCTGCCATCCGGCCTCGACCACGCACCGGCAGATGTCGGCGGAGCAGCAGCGGGTCGCCGGCGTTTTGCCGGAAACGATCCGCTTGTCGATCGGCATCGAGCATTGCCAGGACATCATCGAGGACCTCGATCAGGCACTGGAAAAGGCCTGCCCGTCCGCGCGCCTCCAGGCCGCGGAGTAGGCGGCTGCGCCGATGACGATCCTGATCGACAGGGATCAAGCTATATCGAGCCCGGCGCTGGTGCCGGGAGCGGGCGATCTGGCGCGCGAGCCCGGCGGCACCGAGCTCACGATCGGGTTGATCAACAACATGCCGGATCCGGCGCTGAAGGCGACCGAGCGGCAATTCATGAAGCTGCTGCAAGCCGCAGCAGGTCCGCGCCGCATCCGCTTTCACTGCTTCTCGCTGCCTTCGGTGAAGCGCTCGCCGGAAGCGAGATGGCATGTCGAGAGCGAATACTCGGAACTCACCGAGCTCAGACGCCACAGGTTCGACGGCCTGATCGTGACCGGCGCCGAGCCGATCGCGCCTGAGCTCGACCAGGAACCGTATTGGCGCGATCTCACCGAGCTGATCGACTGGGCCAAGGTCAACACGCGCTCGACGATCTGGTCGTGCCTCGCTGCGCATGCCGCGGTGCTGCATCTCGACCGCATCGAACGGCGGCCGCTGCCGGCCAAATGTCACGGCATTTTCGACTGCGAAGCCGTGACCAGGGATCCGCTGACGCGGGCCGCGCCCGCTCCCCTCAAGGTCTCGCATTCGCGTCTCAACGAGATCGCCGAGAGCGACCTCGTTGAGGCCGGCTACCAGGTGCTGACGCGTTCGGCAAAGGCCGGCGTCGATACCTTCGTCCGCCAATATGCCAGCCGATTCGTGTTCTTCCAGGGCCATCCGGAATATGACGCGCTGTCGCTTCAGCGTGAATATCTGCGCGACATCGGCCGTTATCTCGCGCGTGAGCGCGACAATTATCCGCATCTGCCCGTGAGCTATTTTGACGCTTCGACCGAAGAGAAGCTGGTCCGCTTCGAGAAACAGGCAAGGCACCAGCGCCACCCCGCGCTCAGCAACGAGCTGCCCGCGCTGAATTTGCGTGCCGATATTGCCGCGGGCAGCGCCGCGGCGGCATTGTTCCGGAACTGGCTGCAATATCTCGGCGCGGGGACCGACGCGTCGGTGCTTGCACGTTAGGTCGGGACGACGGCATCGACGTTAGGACTAACGAAGTGTGTAGCTTGCCTCGAGCGGCGCACGAATGCTTCAGTGACGGCGGGGCAGACAGGAAATGCGAGTCGTGTGGTCGGCACTCCAGGGACGCGTGAGCAATCGGCTGGCCCGGCACTTTCGTGCCGCGCCGCACCGTCTGCCCGCGCATGCGCCCATGGTGAGCTTCACCTTCGACGATGCCCCCGATAGCGCCGCAGGCGAGGGCGCCGAGCTTCTGGAGCAGCATGGCGGCCGCGGTACCTTCTATCTCGCGGGCAGCCTGGTCGATCGTCCCTCGGACCATTGGCACGGCCTGTCGAACGACGCGATCGTGCGGCTTCACCGGGCGGGGCACGAGATTGCGTGCCACACCTTCTCGCACCAGAGTGCGGTCAATCTCGACGAGACCGCCATGGCCCGCGAGATCGAGCGAAACCGCAGCCATTTTCGCGGCATCGATTCCTCGATCACGCTCGAAAATTTTGCTTACCCCTATGGCATCGCGTCGGTGTGGCGCAAGCCGCAGCTCGCCAAGACCTTCCGCTCGGCGCGCGGCATCCTTCCCGGCGTCAATCGCGACGTCATCGATCTCCAGTTCCTGCGGGCCTCGCCCCTGGTCGATCGCGAGATCAATACGACGGGTGTCGATGGCTATTTCGACGAGGCGGTCGAGAGCGGCGGATGGCTGATCTTCTACGGTCATGACGTCGCCAACGCGCCGAGCCCGTATGGCTGCACGCCGGACCTGATGCGCCATGCGCTGCAGGCCGCCGCGAGGCGCGACATGCCGATCGTGACGGTCGCGGAAGCGCTGCGGAGGATCGGGGCGTAAGAAAGTTTTCTTCCCACGAAGGGTGGAAGGCGGCGTCCTGCGGAGCAAACAGCCTTGCCACGCCTGCGCGGTCATGCGACTGGCCTTGTGACGAATCTCACGGCCTCACCCCGACATGCCCATGTCCTCTCCTTCCACCGCTCCGCTGCCTGCGCCGGCCCAGGGCCGCGATGCGCTGTCGGTGCTGCGTTCGGTGTTCGGCCTGCCCGGGTTCCGCGGCGCGCAGGGCGAGATCATCCGGCACGTCACCGGCGGCGGCAATTGCCTGGTGTTGATGCCGACCGGCGGCGGCAAGTCGCTGTGCTATCAATTGCCGGCGCTGCTGCGCGAAGGCTGCGGTGTCGTGGTGTCGCCCTTGATTGCGCTGATGCGCGACCAGGTCGCCGCCATGCTCGAAGCCGGGGTCAACGCGGCCGCGCTGAACTCGTCGCTGACCCCGCAGGAAGCCTCCGACATCGAGCGGCGCCTGATCGTGGGTGATCTCGACCTGCTCTATGTCGCGCCGGAACGGCTGCTGACGCCGCGCTGCCTGGCGCTGCTGGCGCGGGCGAAGGTGGCGCTGTTCGCGATCGACGAGGCGCATTGCGTCTCGCAATGGGGCCATGATTTCCGCCCCGAATATGTCGGCCTGTCGATCATCGCCGAGCGCTTTCCCGACGTGCCGCGCATCGCGCTGACCGCGACTGCCGACGAATTGACCCGCAAGGAGATCGTCGAGCGGCTTCAGCTTGCAGACAGTCCGCACTTCGTCTCCAGCTTCGATCGTCCCAACATCCGTTATGAGATCGTCGACAAGCGCAACGCGGTGTCGCAGCTCAAGGATTTCATCCGGGGGCGTCACGCAGGTGATGCGGGCGTCGTTTATTGTCTCTCCCGCAAACGGGTCGAGGAGGTCGCCGCGGCGCTCGACGACGCCGGCATTGCCGCATTGCCCTATCACGCCGGGCTCGACAGCAGCGTGCGCTCGCGCAACCAGGACCGCTTCCTCAACGAGGACGGCATCGTCATCGTCGCGACCATTGCCTTCGGCATGGGCATCGACAAGCCGGACGTGCGCTTCGTCGCGCATCTCGATCTACCCAAGAGCATCGAGGCCTATTACCAGGAGACAGGACGCGCCGGCCGCGACGGCAAGCCGTCGGCGGCCTGGATGGCCTACGGTCTCTCGGACATCGTGCAGCAGCGCCGCATGATCGACGAGTCGAGCGGCTCCGACGAATTCAAGCGGGTCTCGATTGGCAAGCTCGATGCGCTCGTTGGCCTCGCCGAAACGCCGCACTGCCGGCGCCGGCGGCTGCTCGCCTATTTCGGCGAGATCGTGATGGGCGAGGGCTGCGGCAATTGCGACAATTGCCTGACGCCGCCGAAAATGCGCGACGGCAGGGTGCTGGCGCAAAAACTGCTATCCTGTGCCTATCGCACCGGGCAGCGTTTCGGCGCGATGCACCTCATCGACGTGCTGATCGGACGCCTGACCGAGAAGGTGACGCAGTTCGGTCACGACAAGCTCACCGTTTTCGGCATCGGACGCGAGCTCAACGAGAAGCAGTGGCGTACGGTGCTGCGGCAGCTCGTGGCGATGGGACATTTGCTGAGTGACAGCGAATCGTTCGGCGCGCTGAAGCTGACGGATTCGTCGCGCGGCGTGCTGCGGGGCGAAACGGAAGTGTGGCTGCGCGAAGAGGCGCCCGGCGTCCGGATCCGTTCGAGCCGCGCCAAGTCCCGCCGCGGTGATCTGGCCCCGGCAGCCGACGCGCCGCAGGGCGATGTCGATCCTGAATTGCGCGCGCGGCTACGAGCGTGGCGCTCGGACATTGCCCGCGCACGTGGCGTGCCGGCCTACGTCGTGCTGCATGACGCCACCATCGACGGCATCGTTCGCGCATGGCCGACCACGCTGGACGAACTGCGCAATGTGCCCGGCATCGGAGACAAGAAGCTCGAGCATTACGGCGACGAGCTGCTGCAGATCGTCAGGACGCGGTAGGGCGCGGGCACACCTCCGCCGTCATCCCGGACAAGCGCAGCGAAGCGGAGCGCCGATCCGGGATCCATAGCCACGGGCCGTAGGAAAAGGCACGCTGACTGCCTCAGCGTGTTTCAACAATTGGCAGTCGGGGTAATCGGTCCTGGCTTTCGCCAGGACGACACTCGTCGGGAGGTGCGCGCCGCCTCACATCACCGACGCGCTAGCCGTTCCGGAACGCATATCCATAGCCGTTCAGCGCCGGCGCGCCGCCGAGATGGGCGTAGAGGATCTTTGCGCCCTTCTCGAAATAGCCCTTCTGCGTGAGATCGATCAGGCCCTGCATCGACTTGCCCTCGTAGACGGGGTCGGTGATCATGGCTTCGAGACGCGCGGTGAGGCGGATTGCCTCCTTGGTTTCTTCCGACGGCACGCCGTAGGCGGGATAAGCATAATCCTCGATCAGCACGACGTCGTCGGCGACGAGATCCTTGCCGAGCTCGACGAGCTTGGCCGTGTTCTGTGCGATCGAGAGCACCTGCGCCTTGGTCTGCGCCGGGGTGAAGGAGGCGTCGATGCCGATCACCTTTCGCGCGCGGCCATCGGCGGCGAAGCCGACCAGCATGCCGGCATGGGTCGAGCCGGTGACGGTGCAGACCACGATGTAGTCGAACTTGAAGCCGAGTTCGGCTTCCTGCTTGCGCACTTCCTCGGCGAAGCCGACATAGCCGAGGCCGCCGAATTTGTGCACGGAGGCGCCGGCGGGAATCGCATAGGGCTTGCCGCCCGCCGCCTTCACCTCCTCGATCGCGTCCTCCCAGCTCTTGCGGATGCCGATGTCGAAGCCGTCGTCGACCAGGCGCACGTCGGCGCCCATGATGCGCGACAGCATGATGTTGCCGACGCGGTCATAGACGGCGTCCTCGTGCGGCACCCAGGCCTCCTGCACCAGGCGGCACTTCATGCCGATCTTGGCCGCGACGGCCGCGATCATGCGGGTGTGGTTGGACTGCACGCCACCGATCGAGACCAGCGTGTCGGCGTTCGAGGCGATCGCGTCGGGGATGATGTATTCGAGCTTGCGCAGCTTGTTGCCGCCATAAGCGAGGCCGGAATTGCAGTCCTCGCGCTTGGCATAGACCTCGACATTGCCGCCGAGATGCTTTGACAGCCGCTCCAGCTTCTCGATGGGCGTCGGACCAAAGGTCAGCGGATAGCGCGCGAATTTTTCGAGCATCGTCAGGTCATCCCGATTGGCGTTAATGTCTCCAAAAATGCTAGCATCGCTCTGCAAAAAGGTGCTTTCAAATATTGCGCCTCTATTGCGGATGATCTTGCGATAATGGACGAGATGTGTGGTATTCCTTTCGGACTAGGTACTAAGAACGGAAGCTTCTTCCATGTCCGCTCGTCTTGATCGTGTCGACCTTAAGATGTTGCGATTGCTGCAAAATAACGGCCGGCTCAGCAACGCCGAGCTGGCCGAAACCGTCGCCATCAGTCCCGCCACCTGCCATCGCCGCACCCAGCGCCTGTTCGAGCACGGCTTCATCGCCGCCGTCCGCGCCATCGTCGCGCCGAAGAAGGTGGCAAAGGGTACGCTGGTGATGGTCGGGGTCGTGCTCGACCGTTCGACGCCGGAGAGCTTTGCGATCTTCGAGCAGGCGATCACCAGGCTGAAATTCGTGCTCGACTGTCACCTCGTCGCCGGCGACTTCGACTATTTCCTCAAGATCCGCGTCGGCGACATGGAGGACTTCAACCGTATCCACGGCGAGCAACTGATCGCGCTGCCCGGCGTGCGCCAGACCCGCACCTTCTTCGTGATGAAGGAAGTCGTCGACAACGCGCCGCTGGAGTTTTGAGCGGCCTCACAACGCTTGTTCGACGATGCCGTCCGCGACCTGCTCCCGGCCGGCGTCCTCCGGCCGCATCGCGATCACCGCGATCAGCCCGAGGCCGACGCCGATCATCACATAGAAGATCGGCGCCAACGGGGAGCCGGTGAGCGCGATCAGCCATGTCACGAAGAACTGGGCAAAGCCGCCGAATACCAGCACCGCGACATTGTTGACGATGGCAAGCGCGGTCGAGCGGACCCGGATCGGGAACAGCTCGACCAGCGTGGTGCAGTAGACGCCGAGGAAGAAGGCGCTGAAGCAGCCGATGACGACCTGGGCGACCAGGAGCTTTGCGATCGACGGCTCGGAGATCACCCAGCTATAGAGCGGATAGAGCGAGACGAAATAGCCGATGAGCGAGACCAGCAGCAGCGGCTTGCGCGGGTAGCGGTCGGAGATGGCGCCGGCAATGGGGACGACGATCACCATCACGATCGCCGCGATCATCTGAACCAGGAAGCTCTGCATCAGCGGCAGCTTCAGCACCTCCTTGGCGTACGTCACGGTGTAGCCGAAGGTGACGTAGAACGACACGGCGCTCGCCACCACCATGCCTATGCCGATCAGGAAATTGCGGCCGGGATTCTTCAGCGCGGCGATGAAATCCTCCTTGTGCACCGTCGCCATGCTGCGCCGGGACGCTTCGGGCTCGATGACGCTGGCGCGCATATAGAGCAGGATCGGAACGATCACGAGGCCGACGAAGAAGGGAATACGCCAGGCGCCGGCGGCAAGCTGCTCCTGCGTGAAGGTCAGCGTCAGGGCGGCGCCCAGCACTGCGCCGAGCACGTCGGCCATGAGCTGGCCGGCGATCTGCCACGAGCCATAGAAGCCGGTGCGGCCGGGAGGCGCCGCTTCGATCAGATAGGCGGTCGAGGTACCGAACTCGCCGCCGACCGAAAAGCCCTGTAACAGCCGCGCCAGCAGCACGATCAGGGGTGCCCCAATGCCGGCCGTGGCGTAGGTCGGCGTCAATGCCAACAGCGCGACCGACAGCGCCATGATGCCCATGCCGAGCGTCATCGCCGCTTTCCGCCCCTTGCGATCGCCGAAATAGCCGAGCACGAGGCCGCCGATCGGTCGCATGAAGAAGCCGGTGCCGAACAGCGCGGTCGTCAGCAGTAGCGCGTTGATCTCACTGCCCGGAATTTTCGGGTCGACCGGAAAGAACAGGTTCTTGATGACCGGTGTCATCAGCGCGAACACGGTGAAGTCGTACCACTCCATTGCGTTGCCGGCGACCGCGGCCACGATGGCTTTCCTGTTCGTCTGCATCTCTCGCTTGCCTGTCCGGTTGCGCCTATTCGGCGAGTTGATGGGTGGCGTCGGCATCCTGCCATTCGTCGCCAACGAGTTCCGGCGTTGCGAAGGCCTTGAGGTTGGCGAAATGAATCTCGCGATCCTCGACGAAGAGGCGGCGGACGATGCCGCGCGCGAGCCGGTCGGCGCCCTCGCTGATCGCGGGAATATCGCCGGAAAGCTTTCCGTGGCTCAGCGTCGCCGGATAGTTGAAACAGTGCAGCCGTGCCAGCATCGGGCAGGCGCCTGACTGCTTCTCCAGGAACTGAAAGCTGTCGCCGAGGTCGGGCGAGTTTTCCAGCTCCGCATTGTCCATGCCGTCAGGCGTCGGGAAGCGGTCGCTCCAGAAGCGGATATGCGGCGCAAACGCGGCAAGCTCGTCGCGCAACGCGAGGTCGACCTTGAAGCCGGTTCCGAAGATGATGAAGTCGGTCGCATAGCGGCCCTTCGGCGTCGTCACCATGAGATGATCCTCTTTGACGACGAGATCATCGATCGGACTTGCGAGATGGAAATGCGCCTGCGGATAGGCGGAGACGCGCAGCACGCTCTGCCGCGGCGGCGGCGTCTGCGCTTTCAGCGTGTGATCGAGGAAGCGCCATTTCCAGTCGTCCGTCAGGCCGGCAAAGCCGTGCACGACCCCTTGGCTGCCGATACCGGTGAACTTGTTGACGCGCGGGATGTCCGCGCGCCGGATGAAGAGGTCGAGGCGCGCGGCGCCCGACTCCAGCGCCATCGCCGCGTTGTCCATCGCGGATGCGCCCGCGCCGACGACGGCGACGCGCTTGCCGCGGAGCTTTTCGAAGTCGATAGGATCGGCGGAATGCGCCCAGAAGCGCCGGTCGATGCCGTCGGCGAGCGGCGGCACGTAAGCGCCGCCGAGGCCGTCGCGCCCCGTCGCCAGCACGACATGCCGGGCGAGAATGTGTCGCGACGTGCCGCTCTCGCTGATGTCGAGAGCGAACAATTCATCGGGGCGCGCGTGGATACGCGCAACCGAGACCCCGTTGCGGACCGGCAGGCCCAGCACTTTGCGGTACCATATCAAGTAATCCATCCATACCGTGCGCGGCGCGCGGTCGAGCGCCTGCCACGCCTGCTCGCCATATTGCGCTTCGTAGAAGGCGCGGAAGGTCAGCGCCGGCATGCCCATCGCGGGGCCGGTCAATTCCTTGGGCGAGCGCAGCGTCCGCATCCGCGCGAACGTGACCCAGGGACCTTCCTCGCCTGCGCACGCGCGGTCGAGCACGAGCTGGTTGTCGACGCCGAGACGCTTGAGCATGGCGGAGGCGACAAGGCCGGCCATGCCGGCACCGACGATGACGACGTCGAAGACACCCTCGCCATCGACGACGCGGCGGGGCACCCATGACTTGGCGGGCAGTTCGAGCCAGGCCAGATCCTGCTTCAGGCGCGCTTCAAGTGCCCCGAGGCCCGCCGCACCAGGTGTCATCGTCATGAGGAAGCTTTCTCGAATTGACTGGTTTCGTCGCCGGCCTCGGCTAGCGCGGTGGCGCCGCTATGCAGCCTTGCGCCCGGCATCAGCGCGACCGCGGCGCGCAGTGCGCCGTTGAGTGCGGCAACCGTTGGCGTCGGCTCGCGCCCGGTCGGCGCAATCGCGGCGAACAGGAACGAAATGGACACGTCCAACGGCCGGGTGACGACGCCTTCAACCGGCAGGCTGGACGTCAGCACCGGCTCGACCACGGCGATGCCGAGCGACTGCTTGGCCATGGCAATCGCCGTCAGGGAAGCGTTGGTATCGATGACCCCAGCGGGCACGACACCTTCACGCTCCAGCGCCTCCTCCACGCGGCGGCGAAGCCGGTAGGGGTTGGCCATCGTCAGCAGCCGGACGCCACCAAGGTCCTTCAGGCGAATGACCTTCTTCTTCGCCAGCGGGTGATCCAACGCGAGGCACGCAACGCACGGCACCTCGCAGACCCACTGCACGTCGAGCCCGGGATGCTGGATCGGCAGGCTCGCAAGACCGAAATCGACCGACTGCGACAGCACCGATTGCACCACATTCTCGGCCGAGAGCGCCTGCACGTGGATCTGGCTTGGTAGCAACTCGCGTTCGAGCGCTGCGAGCGCAGCCGGGACGAAGCCGGCCGCCAGCGCCGGGATCGCCGCCAGGCTGAGCACGGGAAGCGCACCCGCGCCGATCGCGTTGGCGCGCTGGCGGATGTGCTTCAGGCCCATCAGAAGCCGCTCGACCTCGGCATGAAACAAGACGCCTTTCGGCGTCGGGCTGATGCGCGGGCCATTCCGGGTGAACAGGAGATAGCCGACGTCAGCCTCGAGATCCTGGATCTGACGCGTCGTGACCGGCTGCGAACGGCCGAGCAACCGTGCCGCACCCGTGATGCTGCCGGCCGACATCACGGCGGCAAAGGCCTCGAGAAGGCGAATGTCGATAACGTCCTGGTTCATGGTCTGGTGCCCGCATTATGCGAATATAGAATGAACAATATTTCTTGATGTGCAATAGGCATTATGAGAAGTTGAGGGTCATGTCGATGGAGCCGAACCCCTTTCGCCACCACAATCCGGCCGGACCGGCCTATCGGCGCGGCTGGGTCGATGAGGCCGTGGCGGCGATCGAGGCCGACCAGTGCCGCACCGCCGACACGCATCTGATCCGGCTGATCGTGCCGGCGCTATCAGGCATCGACATCTATCTGAAGGACGAGTCCACGCATCCGACCGGCAGCCTGAAGCACCGGCTCGCGCGCTCGCTCTTCCTCTACGCGCTCTGCAACGGCCACATCCGCGAAGGCACGCCCGTGGTGGAAGCCTCGTCGGGATCGACCGCGGTGTCGGAAGCCTATTTCGCACAGATGATCGGCGTGCCCTTCTATGCCGTGATGCCGCGCACGACATCGGCGGAGAAGATCGCCGCGATCGAGCATTATGGCGGCAACTGCCATCTGATCGATGACGGTCGTGCACTCTATGCGGAAGCGGCGGCGCTCGCCGCCCGCCTGAACGGCCACTATATGGACCAGTTCACTTTCGCCGAGCGCGCCACCGACTGGCGCGGCAACAACAACATCGCCGAATCGATCTTCACGCAATTGAAGGGCGAGACGCGTCCGTTGCCGGACTGGATCGTGATGGGGGCGGGCACCGGTGGCACCTCGGCCACGCTCGGACGCTATTTGCGCTATCGCCAGTACCCGACGCGGCTCTGCGTTGCCGATGTCGAGCATTCCGCCTTCTTCGACTGCTTCCGCTCGCAGGACCGCTCCCATGTTTGCGAGCGGCCTTCGCTGATCGAAGGCGTCGGTCGGCCCCGCTGCGAACCCTCCTTCGTGCCGGGCGTCGTCGATCGCATGATGAAGATCCCGGATGTCGCAACGATCGCAGCGATGAACGTGCTGTCGCGCCGGCTCCGCCGGCCAGTCGGCGGCTCGACCGGCACCAATTTCCTGGCGCTGTGCCGCATTGCCTCGGAGATGAGCAGCGCCGGTCAAACCGGATCGCTGGTCACGCTGATCTGCGATTCCGGCGAGCGCTACCGGCAGACCTATTATGATCCCACGTGGCTGAAAGCTCGCGGCCTTGATCCGATGCCGATCGAGGCTGCCCTGTCGGCGTTTCTCGATACGGCGCAGCCGCCGGCGCTCGCCGTCGAGGACGTCGCCAATCCACAGAGCTCGCGGAGCAATGCTTGACCACGCTGATCGAAACCATTGTCGGCGTGCCCGCGGCGTCGCGGCTCGGCCACGCTCTGAACGCCCGCACCGAGATTTTGCGCCTCAGCGAAGCGGCCCATGACGCGGTGCTGCTGCCGCGCGAGCCCGGCGGTCTGAGCCACGGCTTGCGGGCGGCACTCGCGGCGCGGATGTGCCGTCATGTCGGCGACGGGGCGCTGATCGCGCATTACGAATCCTACCTGGCGCATTCGAGCGATCTTGATTTGGCCGTGCTCACCCGGCCCGGCGGTGTGTGCGGCGATCCTCTTCACGATGCCATGGCCCGCCACGTCGATCTGCTGACGCTTTCGCCGCGCGAGGCGACGCGACAGGACATTGCGGCGCTGAAGGTGGCCGGCGTCAGCGAGGCCGATATCGTGCGGCTGTCCGAGCTTGGCGCCTTCGTGAACTACCAGCTGCGGGTCCTGGCCGGCCTCAGGCTCCTGAAAGAGGTCGAAGCCTGATGAGCGAGGTCGTCCATAGCTTCACCACCACGGTCCCGACCTGGTCGCCTTATGTCACGCCAGTCGAGCTCGCCTCGGCAACGCCCGAGCAGCTCGCGGCGATGAAGGTCACCCCCTCCAACAAGGGCGTCTCGCCTTACGTGCTGACGCTGGCGCATGACCCGGAGTCGCTCGCGGTGCGCTCGCCGCTGTTCAACCTCATTATGTATGGCAAGGACGGCCTGTCCCCGGCGGAGCGCGAGCTCGGCGCGCTGAGTGCCTCGGTCGTCAACCGCTGCATCTATTGCGCCGCCGTGCACGCCTCACGCTTCATCAATTACTCCGGGCGCAAAGAGGTCGTCGAGGAGATCTTTGCCGACGAGCGCGATGCCACGCTGGAGACGCGCCAGCAGGCATTGTTCAATTTCGCTACAAAACTCTCGACGACTCCGATCGAAGCGAGCGCAGACGATGCGCACGCACTTGGCGAGGCCGGGCTGAGCGAGCTTGAGCAGCTCGACCTGGTGCTGTCGGCCGCGATCTTCGGCTGGGCCAACCGGCTGATGCATACGCTGGGCGAGCCGCTGGTGCGGCCGGAAGCATCGTAACCGACGCCATCGGCTCGCCCCAAACCGAATGTCACGGCAACTTCACTTGCCTTGCGAGCGCCTGCGGGCGAGTTTCGCGGCTTCTTAACGAGGAGACCTGCCGTGCGCCTTCCCATTCTCGATCCGAAAGACCTGAGTGCCGAACAGAAGCCGCTCTATGACGACATGCGAGCGGGCATCAAGGACCACTTCAAGGGCTTTGTGAACATTTGCGCGACGACGGCGCGCTGCTCGGGCCCTGGAATCCATGGATCCGCGAGCCGCGCTTCGGCAAGCCTGTGTGGGAGCTGGTCAAGGCGATCGCGGCGAACCCGCTGCTGCCGGCTCCGGTGCGTGAGGTCGCGATCCTCGTCACCGGTTCGCATTTCCGCTCCGGCTACGAGCTCTATGCGCATGTGCTGGTTGCCGAGCAGCGCGGCCTCTCCGACGAGAAGCTCGCGACCATCGTCGCCGGACAGCGGCCGGTCGATCTCACCAAGCAGGAAGCCGTCACCTACGACGTGGCGTCCGCATTGGTCAGCGGCGGCGTGCTGCCGGAACTGACTTATCGGGCCGCGGTCAAGGAATTCGGCGAGCACGGTGCGGCCGAACTGTCCTATCTCGTCGGCGTTTACTGCATGGTGTCGGTCACGCTGAACACGTTCGACGTGCCGGTGCCGGACTGACCACACTGCCCCAGCTGCTGGACTGGACGGAAGCGTCACGGTACCCTGCCGCCGCCATGGCGATGCATTCGCCGGTCACGATCGAAGTGCAATGAAGAGGGAACGACAGCCATGGACACGTCACGCCGCATCCTGCTCGCCGGACTGGCGGGACTCGCCGTTGCGCCGACCGCCGCTGGAGCCGCGCCCTCGACCGCGGCCGATGATGTGACGGTCGCCGAAGAGCGCTTTGCGCGCATGATCGCAGCTGCGCATGCGCCCGAAATCACCTGCGCGCGACAGGCCGAGCGTTATGCGGATGCGCATTGGCCAAACTACGTCGCGGCGGCGCGTTCCGTCATCGGGGCAAGAGCGTGAGGCATTCTCTTTCCTCTCCCGTTGCGGGAGGCGGCAACACCAGGTGCTTCACGTCCCCACCGCCCGCCTGACCTGCTCACCGATCTGCGACAGCACGAGCTGCGCCTGCGGCAGAATTGCGCCCATGGCGTGGAAATTGTGGACCATGCCCTCGTGGCAGACGTGCTCGACCGTGACGCCCGCAGCGAGCAGCTTGCGGGCATAGGCATTGCCCTCGTCGCGCATCGGGTCGAACTCCGCGGTGTGAATGATGGCGGTCGGCAAGCCCGCAAGCCGTGTCGCGCGCAAGGGCGAGATGCGGGGATCGGCAGCGTCCAAGGCTTCGGGCAGATAGTCGGCGAGATCGGCTTCGATCGTGACGCGGTCGATCAGGTGGCCCTCGGCGAACGCCTCGCGCGAAGGCGAGGCCTCCTCGAAATCCAGCACCGGGCAGATCAGGCATTGCGCGACGATGGAAAGACCAGCTGTCTGCGCCGCCTCCTGACACACGATCGCAGCGAGCGTTGCACCGGCGGAATCGCCGCCGAGCACCAGACGCCCGGCGTCGATGCCGAGCGATGCGGCCTCGCGCGCCACCCATTCGGTGGCAGCAATCGCATCGTCCACGGCGGCGGGGAATTTGTGCTCTGGCGCCAGCCGGTAATCGACCGAGACGAGGCGGCAACCGGTCGCATGTGCCAACGCCGCCGCGATGCGGTCATGCGTGGCGATGCTGCCGGCAACGAGCCCGCCGCCGTGAAAGAACACGAAGCCGGGCGCGCGATCATCGGCGCCTGCGGGTGAATAGAGACGATAGGGCAGCGCGCCGCCGGGACCAGGCAGCACGCCGTCGGACGTCGGCACGTCAGGCGCATCGGCGCGCGCAAACTGCATCAGCTTTGCCAATGATTGCCGCCGTGCTTCCACGCTCGGCCGGCTCCGTGCCTGCGGCGCAGCCGCAGCCATCATGGTCAACAAGCGCTTTGCGAGCGGATCGAGCGGCATGGTGCTTCCTTTCCCCTCGCGGGAGGGTAACTCACCATTTTCCCGCAGGGAATCATTTAGAAATTGCGCCCAATAGTGGCGCTATAATGCGGCACCACGCCAAGGGAGAGGCCGGTCATGGCCGAGATCAAAAAGCCCATCGAATATTCGCCGAGCTGGACCTTCTTCGAGGGCAAATGGCACGACGGCAATGTGCCGATCATGGGCCCGCGCACGCATGCGGCCTGGCTCGGCTCGGTCGTGTTTGACGGCGCGCGGGCGTTCGAAGGCGTCGCGCCTGATCTCGACCGCCACGTCGCCCGCGCCAATCAATCCGCGATCAACTTTGGCCTGAAGCCGGTGGTCGATTCCGGAACCTGGATGACACTCGCAAACGAGGGCATCGCACGCTTCGCGCCGAATGCCGAGCTCTACGTTCGTCCGATGTACTGGGCGCGGAACGGCGCGGGCGGCGGCGTGCTGTTCGACCCCGAGACCACCGATTGGTGCCTGTGCATCTACGAGGCGCCGATGCCAAAGCCGGTCGGCAACGCGATCACGCTGTCGCCGTTCCGCAGGCCCACCGCCGAATGCGCCCCGGTTGAGGCCAAGGCCGCCTGTCTCTATCCCAACAATTCGCGCGCGCTTGCCGAGGCTGCCTCGCGCGGCTTCCAGAACGCGCTGATGCTCGACATGCTCGGCAACGTCGCGGAGTTCGGCAATTCCAACGTGTTCATGGCCAAGGACGGCGTGGTCTACACGCCGGTGCCGAACGGCACCTTCCTCAACGGCATCACCCGCCAGCGCGTCGTCAGCCTGCTTCGCGCCGACGGCGTCACCGTGGTCGAGAAGACGCTGCGTTACGCCGACTTCCTCGCCGCCGACGAGATCTTTTCGACCGGCAATTTCGCAAAAGTCGCGCCGGTGATCCGCATCGACGATCGCGAGCTGCAGCCGGGCCCGCTCTACACGCGCGCGCGCAAGCTCTATTGGGACTTTGCCCACGCAGTGAAGCTGGCGGCGTAGCTTCCCCACCTTCGCCGGTACGACGGCGGAGTTGTGGCAGCAAGGCGCGTTAGCGCGTGGCAGGAACCCCTACTCGTCCTTCTTCGACATCCGCTCGAGGCGTTCCTGCATGTCCTTCATCTGCTGGCGCAGATCGTCGATATTGCTGTCCTTTGGGGCTTCGGCGGCCGGCTCGGGCGCCGGCTCCGCGGAGCCCGCGGGGCGGGCTGCGCCGGGCGCGAAAGGCTTGAACATCGAGAAGGTCTGCTGGAACAGCTCCATGTTGCGGCGGACCTGTTCCTCCAGCGGCGCAAACGGGGTTCCCGACAGCGAGGTGGCGATCTGCTTGCGGAACTTCTCCTGCTCCTGAGTGAGCGAGGCGATGGCCTGCTCCAGATATTTCGGCACCACCATCTGCATGCTGTCGCCGTAGAAGCGGATCAGCTGGCGCAGGAAGGTGGTCGGGAGCAGGTTCTGGCCGGCCTTGTTCTCCTGCTCGAAGATGATCTGGGCAAGCACGGAGCGGGTGATGTCGTCGCCAGTCTTGGCGTCGTAAACCAGGAAATCTTCGCCATCCTTGACCATGGCGGCGAGGTCTTCCAGCGTCACGTAAGTGCTCGTCCCGGTGTTATAGAGCCGGCGGTTCGCGTATTTCTTGATCGTGGTGGGTTGGTCTGATTTCGCCATGGGCTCTCACTTGCAAGCGCGGAGAACGGGAACCTGACGGGCTATGCCGCAGGGCGGGAAGAGTACGCAACGCAACAAAATAAGCATTTTCAAAGGGGTCACGCTACCGTTTTGTGCGCCACGGTTAATCGGGCAGCAAAAACGTGCTTGCGAAAGCGCCAAGAACGCTATTTTGAATGCGCTGCGGGATGAATTCGGCCACCGGCCGATTGACATGCCTCAACGACGTTAACAGGATGCCGTCCGAGACTGGCGAGCCGTTTCCCCAGCCCCGTCTGCCCCCATTCAACCCAGGAGATGCCCATGTCAGACGATGTCGTCATCGTCAGCGCCGCCCGCACCCCGGTCGGAAGCTTCAACGGAGCGTTCGCAACCCTTCCCGCCCATGATCTCGGCGCCATTGCCATCAAGGCCGCGCTGGAGCGCGGCGGCATCGAGCCCGGCCGGGTCTCCGAAGTCATCATGGGCCAGATCCTGACCGCCGCCCAGGGCCAGAACCCGGCCCGTCAGGCTTCGATCAATGCCGGCATTCCGGTCGAGAGCCCGGCCTGGGGTGTCAACCAGCTCTGCGGCTCGGGCCTGCGCACCGTTGCGCTCGGCTATCAGGCGCTGCTCAACGGCGATTCCGAGATCGTGGTCGCCGGCGGCCAGGAATCCATGAGCATGGCTCCGCACGCCCAGTACCTGCGTGGCGGCGTCAAGATGGGTGCAGTCGAATTCATCGACACCATGATCAAGGACGGTCTGTGGGACGCCTTCAACGGCTATCACATGGGCAACACCGCCGAGAACGTCGCGCGGCAGTGGCAGATCACCCGCGCCCAGCAGGACGAGTTCGCGGTCGCCTCGCAGCAGAAGGCCGAGGCCGCGCAGAAGGCCGGTAAATTCAACGACGAAATCGTTCCCGTCACCATCAAGGGACGCAAGGGCGATGTCGTCGTCAGCGCCGACGAATATCCGCGCCATGGCGCAACGGTCGACGCGATGGCGAAGCTTCGTCCCGCCTTCGAGAAGGACGGCACGGTCACCGCGGGCTCGGCGTCCGGCATCAACGACGGCGCTGCTGCCGTGGTGCTGATGACCGCCAAGCAGGCCGCCAAGGAAGGCAAGAAGCCGCTCGCGCGCATCGTGTCCTGGGCGCAGGCGGGCGTCGATCCGAAGATCATGGGCTCGGGCCCGATCCCGGCCTCGCGTGCCGCGCTGAAGAAGGCCGGCTGGAACGTCGGCGATCTCGACCTGATCGAGGCCAACGAAGCCTTCGCTGCGCAAGCCTGTGCCGTCAACAAGGACCTCGGCTGGGATACCTCCAAGGTCAACGTCAACGGCGGCGCGATCGCGATCGGCCATCCGGTCGGTGCCTCCGGCGCCCGCGTGCTGGTGACGCTGCTCCACGAGATGCAGAAGCGCGATTCGAAGAAGGGCCTCGCCACGCTGTGCATCGGTGGCGGCATGGGTATCGCGATGTGTGTGGCGCGCGACTGAGATAGTTGACGCGTCATTTGCGCGTGCGCTGCACACGTGACTGAGTGCGTTGCACGCGATTAAAAAGGCAGCGGTTGCAAATCAAATATTCTTCGCAACCGTACAAGCCTCGACTAAAGAGAAACGCCCGGCTCGACGCCGGGCGTTTTGTTCTTGATGTCCGTCAAACGTCCCCCATAATCCGCACTTAAAAACGATCACTCAGAAACGTCCGAAGAGTCCAAGGGAAGGAAATACGATATGGCACGTGTTGCATTGGTGACGGGTGGTACGCGGGGCATCGGAGCTGCGATCAGCAAAGCGCTGAAGGCGGCCGGCTACAAGGTTGCGGCGAGTTATGCCGGCAACGACGCGGCGGCGGAGAAGTTCAAGGCCGAGACCGGCATCGCCGTCTACAAATGGGACGTCAGCAGTTTCGATGCATGCGCCGAGGGCGTGAAGAAGGTCGAGGCGGACGTCGGGCCGATCGACGTGCTCGTCAACAATGCCGGCATCACCCGCGACACCGCCTTCCACAAGATGACGCTCGAGCAGTGGAACGCCGTCATCAATACCAATCTCGGTTCGCTGTTCAACATGACGCGTCCCATCATTGAAGGCATGCGTGCGCGCAAGTTCGGCCGCATCATTTCGATCTCGTCGATCAACGGCCAAAAGGGACAGTTTGGCCAGGTCAACTATTCCGCGGCGAAGGCCGGTGACATCGGCTTCACCAAGGCACTTGCGCTCGAGAACGCCAAGGGCGGCATCACCGTCAACGCGATCTGCCCCGGCTACATCAACACCGAAATGGTGCAGGCAGTGCCAAAGGACGTCCTGGAAAAGAACGTGATCCCGCAGATCCCGGTTAACCGGCTCGGCGAACCGGAAGAGATCGCACGTGCGGTCGTGTTCCTGGCGGCGGACGAGGCCGGCTTCATGACCGGCTCGACGCTGACCATCAATGGCGGCCAATATCAGGCCTGATGGCGCCCATTCTCTTGGCGCAACGTCGCTGAGGCAAAATATGTAGCTTCAGTCGCGACAAGGCGATAGTGAGGACGAAAATGCCCGGCCTTGTGCCGGGCATAAACGTCCTCAGAGCCTTTGATCGATGACTCCCCGCACCGCAACGCTGATCGGATTGACCGCGATCCTGATGTGGTCGCTGCTGTCAGTGATGACGGTGGCGACCGGAAAGATCCCGGCATTCCAGCTGGCCGCGATGACGTTCGCGATCGGCGGGCTCGTCGGCCTGCTCACCTGGATCGGCCGCGGCGCAGCGGCCAAAAGCCTGCGTCAGCCGCTGGTCGTGTGGATCGTCGGTGTCGGCGGACTGTTCGGCTATCACGCGCTGTATTTCCTCGCGCTGCGCTTTGCGCCACCGGCTGAAGCCGGCCTGCTGAATTATCTGTGGCCGCTCCTGATCGTGCTGTTCTCGTCGTTTCTGCCGGGCGAGCGGCTTGCCGTGCATCACGTCGTTGGCGCCCTGCTCGGCCTCGTCGGCACCGTGCTGCTGTTCGCCGGTAACACCTCGGGCTTCACGCAGGGACAATTGCCGGGTTTGGCCGCGGCCTTCATCGCAGCGTTCGTGTGGGCGATCTATTCGGTGTTGTCGCGGCGACTGAAGGCGGTGCCGACCGATGCGGTCGCGGGATTCTGCCTCGCCACCGCGGTGCTCGCCGCGCTGATGCATGGACTGCTTGAAACCACGGTGTGGCCGGACACGACGCTGCAATGGCTCTCCGTCATCGCGCTCGGCATCGGTCCCGTCGGTGCTGCGTTCTACGCCTGGGACATCGGCATGAAGCGTGGCGACATCCGCGTGCTCGGCGCCGCCTCCTATGCGACGCCGCTGCTCTCGACCGGCTTCCTCATCGCCGCTGGCTTTGCCAATGCCAGCGCCAACATCACCATCGCCGCGATCCTGATCGCCGGCGGCGGCCTGATTGCGGCGAAGGACATGTTGCTGCGGAAGCGGTAGCATCATTGCCGGCGCAAGCCGAAGCGACAGGGCCTTAGGGCTCCCAGCCCTTCGGCGCGAGCTCGAACTTCGCGAACTCGAAGGCGGGCGCCACGGTGCAGCCGACCAGGGTCCACTCGCCGGTGGTCTCTGCCGTCTGCCACGCATCGGCCGGCACGATCGCCTGCGGCCGCTCGCCGTTCAACAGGTCCGTACCGAGCCGTACCTCGTGCTGGGAGCAGCCTTCGTGCGCTATCCGCAGGGTCAGCGGGCTGCCGGCGTAATAGTGCCAGCTCTCGACAGCATCGATGCGATGCCAGTGCGAACGCTCGCCGCGCGCCAGCAGAAAATAGATCAGGGTCGAGCGCGCGCGGCCGTTGGCGTCGGTGGTCTGGTCGCGAAACGTCTCTCGGTAATGCCCGCCTTCGGGATGCGGGCGGAGTTCGAGGCGCGCGATGATCTCGGCTGCGGTCGGCATCGATTCCCGTCAGGATCTGTTCTTCAAGACTTGTTCTTGCGCTCGCGCAGCTCGCCGAACACCGCGGTGGCATCCGCGCCCTTCATGTGCAGCCTGGCTGCGATCGAGGGTTCGTCGGCGCGCAGGAACACGTTTGTCCGCTTCTCGTCACCAAGCAGCGCGGGAATGGTCGGCTTGTTCTCGGCCCGCAGCCTCGCCACCTCCGCCGCGCGCGACTGCAGCGCCGCATTGTCGGGGTCGACGGTCAGCGCGAACTTGACGTTGGAGGCCGTGTATTCATGGCCGCAATAGAGCTTGAAGTCGTCGGGCAGGGCACGCAGCTTCAGAAGCGAATCCCACATCATCGGATAGGTGCCCTCGAACACGCGGCCGCAGCCGATCGAGAACAGCGTGTCGGCGGCGAACAGCGCTTTGTCGGTGTCGAACACATAGGAGATGTGGTCGAGCGTGTGGCCGGGCGTCTCCAGTACGCGCCCCAGCAAGCTGCCGACCCTGACGATTTCGGCATTGGCGACGCGCAGGTCGACGTCTGCGATCTCCGTCGTCTTGTCATGCGGCGCGACGACGCGGCAATTGTATTTCTGCTTGAGTTCGGCGACCCCGCCGACATGATCGCCATGATGATGGGTGATCAGAATGTCGGTGAGCTGCCACCCCTCGCGCTCGAGCGCCCTCACGATGGGGCCGGCCTCCGGCGCGTCGATCGACGCCGTCGCCTTGGTTTCCACATCGTGGATGAGGTAACCGAAATTGTCGTTTAAACAGGTGAAAGTACGAATTTCGGCGGCCATGTCATCTCCGATCGCGCTCAGCTCCGTCAGACAAATATGGCGTTAACGTTGCGCAGGCAATGCAATATTCCGCGCGCGGGGGCCGCCTCGTGCATGTTACATTGCGATCATGACCATTGATGTCGTCGACCTCCGCGAGTTCTACTCCCGTCGCCTCGGGATTGTGGCGCGGCAAATGATCAATCGCGGCATTCGGGAGCGCTGGCCGCGCGTCGATGGCCAGCGGGTGCTCGGCTTCGGCTATCCCACGCCCTATCTCGGGTTGTTCCGCGAGGACGCGGAGCGCTGCATCGCCTTCATGCCCTCGGCCCAGGGCGTCCTGAAATGGCCCACCGGACGGCCGGCGCTTGCCTCGCTGGTGGACGAGTTCTCGCTGCCGCTTCCCGACGCCGCGGTCGATCGCATCCTGCTGGTCCACGCACTGGAAATGTCGGACGATCCGGCCGCGCTGCTGCGCGAGGCATGGCGCGTGCTGTCGCCGTCCGGTCGCGTGATTGCGGTCATCCCGAACCGGCGCGGGGTGTGGACCCGCACCGACAGCACGCCGTTCGGTCACGGCCGGCCCTATTCGCGTTCGCAGATCACGGACCTGTTGCGCCAGACCTGGTTCACCCCGACCGCCTGGGGCGAGGCGCTGTTCATGCCGCCCTATGCCGGGGGCTGGGTGCTGAAATCCGCACAGATGTGGGAGCGGGCCGGCGCGGCGCTGTCGCTGCCCTTCGCCGGCGTGCACATCGTCGAGGCGACCAAGCAGGTCTACCGCGCGATCCCCGCCAAGCGCGAGCGGGCGCGGCTCATTCCATCACTGGCGAAGCCGGTGCTGGTACCATCCTCGACGACGGCGACGCGCGGCTAAAAACAAATCGTCCCGGACATGCCGGGACGATTCGGGTCAGGACATCTGGCGCAAGATGTCCGGCGAAAGGCTTACTCGCCGGGAGCCACTTCGTCGCTTGAGGCGGCCGGAGCGGCTTCGCGCTCGGGGCGCGGGCCATTCGGGCGGCGGCGCCGCCGCGGAAAGCGCTCGCCACCACCACCTTCGAAGCCGGCCTGGCCGGGCGCGCCACCGCTCACCTGCGGCTGCGGGCCGGTGATGAAGGAAGGCAAACGATCGACGCTGACGGCGTCGGCGACGACGGGCTGAGGCTGGTTCAGCGGTAGCGGTTGCGGCTGGGGCTGATATTGCGGCTGCGGACGATGGTCGCGTTCGCGATGCTCGCGCGGCTGCTGGTTGTCGCGCTGATAAGCATGGTTGTCGCGGGGCTGATGATCACGCGGCTGATGATCGCGCGGGCCGTCGCGGTCGCGGGTGAAGGGCGGCGGTGGCGGCTGTGGGACAAAACCCGGTTCCTGGCCGAAATTCGAGAAATTCTCGCCGTCGTCCTCGCCGTCGTCACCGCTGTTGTTGCTGATGGGCTCGTCGCCGCGCGGTTGCTGGTTCTGCCGGAACTGTTCCTGAGCCGTCGCGATCAGACGAAAATAATGCTCGGCATGCTGGTAGTAGTTCTCGGCCGCAACGGGGTCTCCGGAGGAGCGCGCGTCGCGCGCGAGCTGGAGATACTTTTCAGCAATATGCGAAGCCGTGCCGCGGATCTTGATGTCAGGTCCGTTGGACTCGTAGACCCGGGTCATCGGGTTCTGGCCGCGCCGGTTATTATTGTTGTTATTGTTATTATTATTGTTGCGGTTGCGCATCCGCTGCTTGTTCTGACCGTTTCTCATGTCCTGCCTTTAATTCCAGCCCTAAAGGTTGCACGCATTACTGATTGCCGAGAGTGACCTGATGACAGCGGTTCACATCGCTTGCGCGCAACCGCACGCAAGAGCGGATTGATCCCTGCCGATGTTCGTCGACCGTCGCGTTCAACAAAAGACGCGTTCCCCACCGCCAGCATCCATCGCCAGCGAACCCATTCATATCGCCTGCCGAAACAAGCCCTGCTTTGTTGCGTAAGTCTTCAAGCGCAATATCAGGCTTTCGTTCACGTTGCGGTCGGTAAGCAGCGCAGCTCAAATGGCCATCGCGCTCAACAGGACCTGCGGCTTGGAACCATTATCAGTAAGCTCTCGCCCGAGAGCCCGGCTTTCGCCCGTAGGTCTACGGGGCCGGCACCGATGTGTTGATAGGAAGGTAGTCGTTCCCAAGGGATATTCCAAGAGGTTTTTTGCAGCCCAATCCGGCTTTTATGGGGGCATTTTCCGGGCCGAAACCGCCCGTGGGATGCCCGCCAGATCGGCCTTGGGCGGCCTGTCCACGACCAACGCGGCAGCCGTCATCAAGGTTTCAATATTGCGGGCCTGGCCCTGTCCGGCCTCGACGATCAGTGCTCCGCCGGGAGCGAGACGTTCAGTCGCCTGCGGGATCAGGGCGCGATAGGCGTCGTAACCGTCATTGCCGCCGTCGAGCGCCAGGTGCGGATCGTGCTCGCGCACCTCGATGCTCAATTTCGGAATTTCGGCCGACGGGATATAGGGCGGATTCGACACGACGAGGTCGAACGGGCCGCGGAGCGCCGCTGCGTAGGAGCAGCCGACGAAGCTGGCGCGGTCGGCGAGGCCAAGAGCCGCGGCGTTGTCTCTGGCGGTCTTGAGCGCGGTCAGACTGAGATCGGTGCCGACGCCGACGGCGCCGGGAATTTCGTGCAGCAGCGCGAGCAGGATGGCGCCGGATCCGGTGCCGATATCGGCGATGCACGGGCGCCGTCCCGAATTCGTAAGCCCATGAAAGATCTCGAGCGCCAGTTCGACCACGGCCTCGGTATCCGGCCGCGGGACCAGCGTCGCCTCGGATAGCTGGAACGGCAGGCCCCAGAATTCCCGAGCGCCGAGAATGCGGGCGACGGGCTCATGCGCGAGCCGGCGCTGCGCATACGCTTCCAGCCGCGCAGCCTCTTCAGGCGCGAGTTGTCGGCCCGCCTGCGTCACCATCCCGGTCAGATCAAGCCTCAGCGCAGCTCCGACGAGCAGGCGCGCATCGAGGGCGGGCTGCTCGATGCCGGCCGATTGCAGCCGTGCCGCAAGCACGCGCCGCGCACTCTCGATGCTGTGTCCTGGATCGAAATCTGTCGCCAATGGAACCATCCTGCCTAGCATCGTGGATAGATCGGCTGGCTTGCTTGCGTCAATGAAAAGGAGCGCGTCAGATCGCGCCTCGCAACCAAGGAGGGTCCATGACGCCCTACGACGATCAGAACGTCTTCGCAAAGATCCTGCGTGGCGAGATCCCCTGTTTCGAGGTTTTCAGGGACGACCGTAGCCTCGCCTTCCTCGACATCATGCCGCGTTCGCCCGGGCACACGCTGGTCGTTCCCCGGGCGCCGGCACGCGGCATCCTCGACATCGCGGATGACGACCTCGCCGCGGTCGCCCGAACCGCCAAGCGGATCGCGATTGCCGCGATGAAGGCGTTCGACGCCGAGGGCATCATCCTTCAGCAGTTCAGCGAGCCGGCCAGCGGCCAGGTGGTCTTTCACCTGCACATGCACGTCATGCCGGTCAGGGCCGGAATCGAGCTGCTGCCGGCGCAGACGCGCAAGGAGGACACGGCGGTGCTCGCCGCTCACGCCAGGCGAATGATCGCCGCTCTCTAGACGCCGAGATAGCGCTGGAGCAGCTCCGGCTGGGCCTTGAGCTCCCGCGCCGGCCCTTCGTGCACGATATGTCCGTTGTTGATGATGTAGATCCGTGTCGCCAGCGCCAGCGTCGCCGCCAGGTTCTGCTCGACCAGCACGATGGTCTGGCCGGCGGCGGCGAGCTCGCGGCAGGCCTTGACCAGATCGTGGACGATGACGGGCGCGAGTCCCTCGAACGGCTCGTCCAGCAGCACGATCTTGGGATCACGCACGAGCGCCCGTGCGATCGCGAGCATCTGCTGTTCGCCCCCGGATAGCTCGGTGCCGCGGTTGTTGCGCCGCTGCTTCAGCCGCGGAAACATCTCGTAGATGCGATCGAGCGGCCAGCGTTTCGGCGCGGTGATGCCGGCGAGGACGATGTTTTCCTCCACCGACAGGCTGCCGAAAATGCGGCGTTCCTCGTGCACGAGCTGCATGCCGGCCTGCGCGATTCTGTGGCTCTTGCGCCCGGCGATATCGATGCCGTCGAATTTCACGCTGCCGCTACGCGGCGTCACGACGCCCATAAGGCTCTTCAGCGTGGTGCTCTTGCCGGCGCCGTTGCGTCCGAGCAGCGCCACCACCTCGTGACGCTCGACATGCATGGCGACGTCGAACAGGATGTGGGAGTCCCCGTAATAGCTGTTCAGGCCGTTGACCTCGATCAGGCTCATGCCGCGATCTCTCCGTGCACGCCACCGAGATAGGCTTCCTGGACGGCGGCGTTGGCCTTGATTTCCTCCGGCGTGCCGGAGACCAGCACCCGGCCTTCCTGGAGCACGGTGACGCGCTCGACCAACTCGAACAGCGAATCCATGTCGTGGTCGATGATGATCATGGTACGGCCGCGCGCGATCGACTTGAGCAGCTTGACGGTCTCGAGACGCTCTCGCGGGCTCATGCCGGCGAGCGGCTCGTCAAGCAGCAACAGGCGCGGCGACGTGGCGAGCGCAAGCCCGATTTCCAGCCTGCGCTTCTCGCCATAGGCGAGCTCGGACACGGGCGTGTCGGCACGACGGGTCAGGTTCACCAAAGCGAGCGTGTGCGCCACCTGCTCCGTCAGGCCCTTGACGCCGCCGAGCGTGCGGAACAGGTCGAGCCGGAATTTTCCGCGCAGTTCGGCAAGGGCTGCGATCGTCAGGTTCTCCCGCACCGTCAACCCGGTGAAGAGCTGGTTGACCTGGTAGCTTTTGGTCAGTCCGAGCTGGCAAACCTCGGTGACCTTCAATCCCGTGATGTCGCGGCCCTCGAACACGATCTGGCCGGAGCTCGGCGCGATCTCGCAGGTCAGCATCTTGAAAAAGGTTGATTTGCCGGCGCCGTTGGGGCCGATGATCCCGCGCAGCTCGCCCCGATTGACGCTGAAATCGATGTCGCTGTTGGCAACGAGGCCGCCATAGCGCTTGGTCAGGCCGGTGGCTTTCAGGATCGGCCCGGAATAGGCGGGGTGCTCGACCTCCTTGGCCTGCATCGGCGCCGGTGGAGGTTGCAGCCTGGCCTCGGTGTCAGCGGCGTCCTGCTCCATCTCCGCATCCGTCTGCTTTCGCTTTCCCGAGACGAGGCGGTAGAGATCGGCAAGGCCGCCGATGATGCCGCCGCGCAGGAAGCAGACCAGCAGCACGAACACGACACCCAGCACCAACTTCCAGGCTGCGCCGAGGCCCAGTGCGGACTGCAGGAAGTCCTGAAGGAACAGCCAAACGGTTGCGCCGACCAGCGGTCCGAACAGCGTGCCCCTGCCGCCGATGGCCGTCTGCATCACGAGCTGGCCCGAGGTGTCGAAGGTGAAGGCGTCGGGCGGCATGAAGGCCTGGAGCACGCCGAGCAGTCCGCCGGCGAAGCCCGCGTAAGCGGCTGCGATCACGAAGGCGGTCAGCTTGTAGCCATGGATGTTGTGGCCGACGGCCGTGGCGCGCAGCGGATTGTCGCGGATCGCACTCAGAACCGCGCCGACCGGCGAGCGCACGATCCTGAGGGCGATGACAACGCCGACGAAATAGCACAGCGCGATGAACTGATAGAGCGACCAGCCATTGGTGAAGTGGATGGAGATGAAGCCGAGATTGAAGCTCGGCGTCGGCACGCCGGGCAGGCCGTTTTCGCCGCCGGTGAAATCGGAAAGTGGATTGAATTCGACGAAGAAGAACACTTCCGCGATTGCCACGGTGATCATCGCGAAATAGATGCCGGTGCGGCGCAATGCGATCAGGCCGATCAGGTAGCCGGTCGCTGCGGCCGCGATCATGCCGATGATCAGCGCGCCCAGCACGTTGCCGAAGCCCGCGCGGGTCAGCAGGTAGGCGGCGACGAAGCCGCCGGTGCCGTAGAAGGCGGACTGGCCGAACGAGAGCAGGCCGGTGAAGCCGAACAGGATGTCGAAGCCGAGCCCGAACAGGCCCCAGACCAGGATCCTGTTCACGGTGTTCGGCGCGAACCCGAGATGAGGCAGCACGAAGGGGGCTGCGATCAAGCCGATCGCAGTCAGGGCTTCGATCAGGAAGGGGCGTTGCTTGAGCATCAGGTGATCGCTTACTCGCGGCCCTGGACGCCGAGCAGGCCATGCGGTCGTACCACGAGTACGAGCGTCATCGCCGCAAACAGCATCACATAGGCATAGCCGGGGTTGAACATGGAGGTGACGCTGATGATCTCGCCGGCGATCAGGCCGCCGAGAATTGCGCCGGGGAACGAACCGACGCCGCCGATCACCACCACCACGAAAGTCTGGACCAGGATGTCGTCACCGATGCCCGGTGTCAGCGACACCACCGGCGCGTTGACGATGCCGGCAAAGCCGGCGGCCATTGCGCCGATGCCGAAGACCACCATGAAGACGCGATAGACATTGATGCCAAGCGAATCCACCATCACCGAATCCTCGATGCCGGCGCGCACAATCATGCCCAGCCGGGTCCGGTAGAGCACGATGAACAATGCGCCGAGGGCGATCGCGACGATGCCGACGACGGCGAGGCGGTAGGTCGGATAGAACATGAAGCCGAGATTGGTGATGCCCTGGAATAGCGCCGGCGGCGGCACCAGCTGCGACTGGCTCGAGAAGATCAGGCGCACGAGCTCGACGAAACAGATGCCGAGCCCGAAGGTCACGAGCAGCTGATCCTCGTGCGGACGATGATAGAAATGACGGATGATGCCGCGTTCCATGAGAACGCCGAGCAGCATCACGAACAGGGAGCCCGCGATCACGGCAAGGGTGAACGACTCCGTGTACTGATAGGCGACGAAGCCGGCATAGCCGCCGATCATGAACATCGCGCCGTGTGCGAGGTTGAGCACGCCGAGCGTGCCGTAGATGATGGTCAGGCCGGAGCTGATCAGCGCGAGCAGGGCGCCGAGCGCGAGCCCGTTGAAAAGCTGTGAAACGAGGTTGGGCCAACTTATCATGCGACAATCGCTGTTGTGGCGCGCGATGTTGCGCGTCAGAAAAAGGCGACGCCGCGGGACCGGAGTGCAGTCCGCGGCGTCACAGGGGTTGGCGAGGTCTCAGCTGTAGTCGCCGAGATGGCAGCCGAAGGCGTCGGGCTTCTGCATCAGGCCTTCACCCGGGACGATCTCGACGACGTCGTACCAGTCTTCCTTGTTCTTCATGTCCTTCTGCTGCTTGCCCTTGACGATGATCACCGGGCGGACGCATTGGTGATCCTCCGGGCGGTAATGGACGTCGCCGACCAGGGAGGGGATCGTCTCGCCCTTCTCGTAGGTCTTGATCACGTCAGGCGGACTGAAGCTGCCGGCCTGCTCGCACATGTGCGCCCAATGCGCGAAGCTGACATAGGCGTTCTCGGCGCCCCATTCGGGCTTGTAGCCGTACTTCTTCTCGAACGCTTCGTTGAACATTTTCGCCAGCGGGAACTTGTCCTCGATGGTCCACCAATAGTCGGTGGCGGCGTAGACGCCCTGCATCAGGCCCCCGGTCTCGCGCGCGATGAAAGGCACCTGGTACGGCACGACCAGCTTCATCTTGTCGAGCACGCCAAACTGCTTGGCCTGTTGTGTCGACAGTACCGCGTCGTGGCCCCAATTGACGTTGATCAGCACGTCGGCGCCGGAGTTGGCGACGTTCAGCAGGTATGAGGAATAGTCGGGGGCGCCGAGCGGGGCGACCTGGTTGGTCACGGTGGTCCAGCCGGCGGTCGCCAGGAAGTCCTGCATCGATTTGGTAACGGTGTGGCCGTAGGTGTAGTCGGGCGTCAGATACGCCGCCTTCTTGCCCTTGCCGAACTCACGTACCATCACCGGGCCGATCGCTGC
Source organism: Bradyrhizobium sp. 17 (assembly GCF_023073515.1). NCBI lineage: Bacteria > Pseudomonadati > Pseudomonadota > Alphaproteobacteria > Hyphomicrobiales > Nitrobacteraceae > Bradyrhizobium > Bradyrhizobium sp. 17. The sequence goes on from NZ_JADPJQ010000128.1 coordinate 37,057, forward strand.
GGCCGCAGTCTGGCCGTAGAAGTTCTGGCGAAAGCCGTAGCGGACGCAATCCTTGCCGGTGGTGTCGTTCGAGCCGGAAATGCCGCATACGAAAATCACATGTTCGCGCTGGGCGAGCTTGTTCAGCGCCACCGCAACGGCGCTCGACGTGCCGCCGGTGATCATGATCGCCTTGTTCTCGCTGATGAAGCGCTGCTGCGCCTGCACTGCCTCGTTCGGCTTGGCCGCGGAATCGGCGACGCCGAACTTCAGCTCCTTGCCGAGCACGCCCTTGCTGGTCTTGGGCGAGATCTTCTTGATCAGCTCGTGGCCTTCATTGATGTGCTCGATCGCGAGCTGGTAGCCCTTGAGCTCGTCTTCACCCTGCACGGCATAGGTGCCGGTGCGCGGCACCGAGATGCCGATGAAGGCGGTGGAGCCCGAGACCCCTGCGGGGTAGGAGCCGATCGCCGGCTTGTCCTCGGCAAACGCCGGCATCCCCGGCAGAACCGCGCCACCGATGAGGCCCGCGGTGGTCTGAAGCAGGCCACGGCGCGAAAGGCCGCGGCGGATGAGATTGTCAGTCATGATCGTTTCCTCCTAACGTCGTTCTTGTTTGCAGGCAAAGCACGACCTGTCCGACGGCAGCCGGCCTCGAAGGCCTGTCCGCGCCGGGCACGTCACATCCGCGTGTAGCTCTTGGGCGCAAGCATTGCTTGTGAACGCCTTCTGTCAATTTCGTCTTTGGTCGAACGCCGAAAATTATCTCGTGAAAACATATCGCATCACGATATATATTAGCCTTTGTGAGTACGAGGCTGGCGGGTTCGGCGAGAGAAATGGCGCGGCAGACGACAGTGGCGGGTACCCGAAAGCGACGGTCGTGGCCGCAAGGTGCGGAGCGGCAGGAGGCGGCGTGGCCGGAAGAGGTGAGCGGGCAGCGGGCGACACCGCAGTCCGGCGATGCCTCGCGCATGCCCGATCCGCGCAACTGGCCGGCCGGCCGGCGCGGGCCCGCCGTCGGCCCCGTTCAGGCGAAGCGCGCGCCCGGTCCGATGCAGAAGCTGAGCGTGCGCGCCCAGAACGTCCTCAAGGAACTCGCGGTCGAGCTCACTGCCGAGCAACCGCCGAAGGGGAATTGGTCGCCCTCGCGCGAATTGCTGCTTGCGCTGACGGCCGAACGCCTCGCGACCGCGCGCAATTGCGGTCCTCACACGATGAGGGAAATCATCGACTGGGCGCAGGGCTGTGGCGTGACGATCAAGCCGGTGATCCCGCCCGGCGGCTCGCTGTCGCAGATGTGGGCCGAGTTGATTAGCAATGCATCCGCGGGTGCCTTGACCAGCGCCGAGATTGCCGGCGCGCTGCAGCGCTCGATCCGGCGAAAGAGCGTCCGTATCCCGATCGCGTTCCAGGTCATCCTGGTGAAGATCCTGCTGTCCAGCTTCGAATAGGTGGCGATATTTGTGTGTCCGGGGCGCCGGTCGGTTGGTTCGGCTTGGCCTTCCTTGCTAGTCTCGGTGAGGCCGCCCGTTGCACCGGCTGGCTCGACGTCGCAGGCAGGGAATGGCCCCATCGAAGCGGAAGACGACACGCCCGGCGCGTGCTGTGCCCACAAAGGGTGGCGCGATGCGCGAGGCCGACTACGGGGCGCTTGCGCAGTTTCGCTATCAGCTCCGAACCTTCCTGGCCTTCAGCGAAGCCGCGGCCCAGAGCGCCGGCTTGACGCCGCAGCAGCACCAGGCGCTGCTGGCGATCAAAGGATTGGCCGCCCCTGACGGCGCCAGCGTCGGCGACATCGCGCGCTTCCTGCTGATCCGGCACCACACCGCGGTGGAGCTGGTGGATCGCATGGCGAAACTGAAGCTGATTGGCCGGGAAGCCGACCCGGATGATGCGCGGCGCGTCCTGGTCAAGCTGACAGCGAAGGGCGAGCGGAAGCTGCGATCCCTCTCGCGCATCCATCTGGACGAGCTCAGCGCCGCCGCGCCCGGTTTGGGCAAGATCCTGCGAGCGTTTCGAGCCAAGAGACGCTGAGGACACGCTGAAGAAAGCGCGAAGCCGCGAGCTCTACGCCGCCGCGCCCTGAGCGGCGAGCTGCGCGGCCTGGTGCTCGGTGGTCAGTGCGTCGGTCAGTTCGCCCAGCGCTTCGCCCGCCATCACCTGCGGCAGCTTATAGAGCGTCAAATTGATGCGGTGATCGGTGACGCGTCCTTGCGGGAAATTATAAGTGCGGATGCGCTCGCTGCGGTCGCCGGAGCCGACCTTCTCCTTGCGCTCGGCCGAGCGCGCCGCGTCGAGGCGTTGCTGCTCGGCGTCGTAGATGCGCGAGCGCAGGATGTTCATGGCGGAAGCGCGATTCTTGTGCTGCGAGCGGCTATCCTGCATCATCACCACGATGCCGGTCGGGATGTGGGTGATGCGGATCGCTGATTCGGTCTTGTTGACGTGCTGGCCGCCGGCGCCTCCGGCGCGCATCGTCTCGATACGCAAATCATCGTTCCGGATCTCGACGTCGACCTCCTCCACCTCGGGCATCACGGCGACGGTGGCGGCAGATGTGTGGATGCGCCCCTGCGTCTCGGTGTCCGGCACGCGCTGCACCCGGTGCACGCCGGACTCGAACTTCAGCTTCGAGAACGCGCCGCGGCCCTGCACCTCGGCGATGATTTCCTTGTAGCCGCCGACGCTGCCTTCGCTGGCCGAGATCACCTCGACCTTCCAGCCCTGCAGGGCCGCGAAGCGCTCGTACATCCGGAACAGGTCGCCGGCAAACAGCGAAGCCTCGTCGCCGCCGGTGCCGGCGCGGATTTCCAGCACCACGTTGCGATCGTCCATGGCGTCCTTCGGCAGCAGCGCGACGCGGATCTTCTGGACCAACTCCTCGATCTTCGGCGTCAGCTCGCCGCGCTCGGCTTCCGCCATGGCGCGCATCTCGGCATCGGTCGCGGGATCGGCGATCAGCGCCTCGGTGTCGGCGAGCTCCTTGAGGGCCGAACGATAGGTCTTGACCGCTTCGATCAATGGCGTGAGCTCGGCGAGCTCACGCGTGATCTGCACATAGCGTTCGGAGGCGAGCTGACCGAGCGATTCGGCCTCGAGTGAGGCGTGATGCGCGAGCAGGACGTCCAGTTTGGCTTCGGGGAGTGACGACATCGGTTCGGTCTCAAATGCGGAAAAGGGCGAGGCGGCAGGAGGGGGCGACAGGCCCGCTACAAGGCCAGGCCTTCGGCCTCGGCAAATTCCGTCAGCTTCTGCCGGATCGAGACGCTGCCGGCGGGCGCGTCCAGCAACGGCCCGAGCATCGCCTCGGCCTTCTTGGCGTCGAGATCGAGCACCATGGCCTTGACCGGGCCGAGCGCGGTGGCCGAGAGCGACAGCGAGCGATAGCCCATCCCGATCAGCGCCAGCGCGCCGATCGGTTTCGACGCCATCTCGCCGCAGAGCGACAGCGATTTGTTCGCGGCTTGCGTCTTGCGTGCGATGTCGCGAAGCGCGCGCAGGATCGGCGCCGACATGGTGTCGAAGCGCTCCGAGACTTTCGCGTTGCCGCGGTCGACCGCGAACAGGAACTGGAACAGATCGTTGGAGCCGACCGAGATGAAGTCGACCTTCTTCAGGAGCTCGTCGAGCTGATAAAGCAGCGCCGGCACCTCGACCATGGTGCCGATGTCGATCCGCTCCGGCAGCGTGTGGCCGTGCTGGCGCAGATAGGTCAGTTCGCGTTCGACCAGCGCCTTCGCAGAATCGAATTCACCCACCTCCGAGATCATCGGGAACATGATGCGCAGCGCGCGGCCGCCGCCGGCGCGCAGCAGTGCGCGGATCTGGCCGCGCAACAGGCCGGGACGATCGAGCCCGAGCCGGATCGCGCGCCATCCGAGCGCGGGGTTCTCCTCGATTACCGCCTCCATATAAGGCAGCGCCTTGTCGCCGCCGATGTCGAGGGTGCGGAAGGTGACGGGCTTGGTGCCGGCGGCATCCAGCACGGTGCGATAGAGCGCGAGCTGGTCGCTGGTGCGCGGCAGGCTCTGGCCGACCATGAATTGCAGCTCGGTGCGGAACAGGCCGATGCCGGCGCTGCCGGTGTCTTCGATGTGCGGCAAGTCGATCGCGAGACCCGCATTGATCATCAGCTCGACCTTCTGGCCGTCCTTGGTGACGCAGGGCCGGTCGCGCAGCGCCAGATACTGCGCCTGGCGGCGGGCCCGGAAGCGCACGCGCTCGGCGAAGGCCGCTTCGACCTCCTGCGATGGGCGCACATAGATCATGCCGGAGGTGCCGTCGACGATGACGGCGTCGCCGGGATCGGCGATACCAGGCGCGTTCGGGACTTCGCCGACCGCGGGAATGCCGAGCGCGCGCGCCACGATCGAGACGTGGGAATTGGCGGTGCCTTCCTCCAATATGATGCCGCGCAGGCGCTTGCGGTCATAGTCGAGCAGCGCCGCCGGGCCCATCGCGCGCGCGATGACGATGGCGTTGTCGGGCAATTGTTCGCGTGACGGCGCGTGATCCTGGCCGACCAGCTGTCGCATCAGGCGATAGCCGAGATCCTCGAGATCATGCAGCCGGTCGCGCAAATAGGGATCTGTCGAGCGCAGCATGCGCGCGCGGGTGTCGGATTGCACACGCTCGACGGCGGCTTCCGCCGTGAGGCCGGTGGCGACCGCCTCGTGCAGCTTGTGCGACCAGCCCTGGTCGTTGGCGAACATGCGGTAGGCTTCCAGCACCTCGCGATGCTCGCCGCCCTCGGCGACGTCGCCGCGCTCCAGCATGCGGTCGAGATCGGCGCGCAGCTTGGCGAGCGCGGTGTCGAGCCGCTTGATCTCCTTTGGCAGGTCCTCGGCGATGTAGTCCTTGATAACCACGCGCGGCTCGTGCAGCACGACATGGCCGAGTGCGATGCCTTCCGACAGGATGGCGCCGACCTTCTGCGCCGAATGGCGCGCCGCGGGCTCATGGCCTGGCTGGGCCAGCGCAGACAGCTCGCCGGAGGCGATCAGCTCCGCCAGCACCATCGCGGTGGTCTGAAGCGCCTCGAGCTCCTCCTCGACATAGTTGCGCTTGGCGCGATTCTGCACCACCAGCACGCCGAGCGTGTTGCCGGCGCGCAGGATCGGCACGCCGAGGAAGGAGTGGTAAATCTCTTCGCCGGTCTCCGGGCGGAACGAGAAGGCCGGATGGCTTTGCGCATCGCTTAGGTTGAGAGGCGTTGCCTCGCTCGCGACCAGGCCGACCAGGCCCTCATGGGCGCTGAGCACGGTGTGGTGCACCGCCTCGCGGTTGAGGCCTTCGGTGGCATAGAGCTCGAGCGTGTTGTCGACGCGCAGCACATAGACCGAGCACACCTCGGCCACCATGTTGGCGGCGATCAGCACCACGATCTTGTCCAGCCGCTCCTGGGCCGAGACCTGCTCCGCCATGGTTTCGCGGAGCCGTCTCAACAAGACGCGGGGACCTCCCGACGCGCTCCGCATGAACCGTCAATCTCCTCCGTCTGCCGGGGCCGAAAGGACCCGCGGCGGCTCGCCCAGAAATCCAGAAAAACAACAAATTTGCTCGTCCGGCGCCAGCCCCGGCGGTTGCCTGGGCCGAATCAGCACCGCCTCAACTGGGGCACAGTTTCTGGCAGCCCACCCAGTTCGCCGTATAGCGAATTGGGGCTTGTTTTGCCAAGCAAAACGCCTGCCAAACGCGAAAGTGTGGACACCTTCGCGTTTGCTGCGACCGCTAAGAGAAAATTAGCCTAAGCCTGATCGAGACCGTAGAGCGTGTGCAGGGTGCGCACCGCAAGCTCGGTATAGGCGGTGTCGATTAGAACCGAGAATTTGATCTCGGAGGTTGTAATGGCCCGGATGTTGATATTCCGTCCTGCGAGGGCCGAGAACGCCTGGGCGGCAACGCCGGCATGGCTGCGCATGCCGCTGCCGATCACCGAGATCTTGGCGACATCGGTAGCCGTGTCGAGCCGGGCATAATTGATCTGGCTCTTGGCCGCGGTAATCGTCTCCTTGGCCCTGGTGTAGTCGGCGGCCGGGACCGTGAAGGTGAGGTCGGTGGTCTTCCCGTCCTCGGAGACGTTCTGCACGATCATGTCGACGTTGATGTTGGCATTGGCGAGCGGGCCGAAGATCGACGCCGCCACGCCGGGCTTGTCCTCGATCTGGCGTACCGAGATCTGGGCCTCGTCCTTCGAAAAGGCGATGCCGGTGACGATGTGGCTTTCCATGATCTCCTCCTCGCTGCAGATCAGCGTGCCGGGCGGCTGGTTGGCATGCGGGTCGATATCCTCGGGCTTGTCGAAGCTCGAGCGGACGAAAATTGGCATGTTGTGGACCATGCCGAGTTCCACCGAGCGGACCTGGAGCACCTTGGCGCCCTGGGAGGCCAGCTCCAGCATGTCTTCAAATGCGATCTTGTCGAGCCGGCGCGCCTTCGGCACGATTCGCGGATCGGTGGTGTAGACACCGTCGACGTCGGTGTAGATGTCGCAGCGGTCCGCCTTCACGGCGGCGGCGATCGCCACGGCCGAGGTATCGGAGCCGCCGCGGCCGAGCGTGGTGATGCGGTTGGTCTCGGGGTTGATGCCCTGGAAGCCGGCGATCACGGCGACTTCCTTGCGCTCCCTGAAGCGCTTGATGATCTCGCTGCCGTCGATGCCCTCGATCCGGGCCGAAGCATGGGCGTCGCTGGTCGTGATCGGGATCTGCCAGCCCTGCCAGGAGCGGGCCTGGATACCCATGCCCTGAAGCACGATGGCAAGCAGGCCGGACGTCACCTGTTCGCCCGAGGCGACCACGGCGTCGTATTCGCGCGCGTCGTGCATCGGCGAGGCCTCGGTGCACCAGGCCACCAGCTCGTTGGTTTTACCGGACATCGCCGAGACGACCACGGCCACTTCATGGCCGGCGTCGACCTCACGCTTCACATGGCGTGCGACGTTGCGGATACGTTCGATGTTGGCGACGGACGTGCCGCCGAATTTCATCACGAGGCGGCTCATGACGACGCGTGCATTCCTTCATAAGGATCAGTATGGTGGCCCGCACTGGACGGGCCTCGCGGACACCGACCGCGCGTATACATAGCGGCGGGGCCGGGGGCAAGCGGGTTCCTGCGGGGCAGGGTGCGGGGTAGTGGGTTAACCGAGATCATGGCGCGCTATATCGACGAGATCCTGCAGCCTGGCGAGAAGGTGCTGTATTCGACCAATGCGCACTGGATCTTCTATTTTCCGGCGATCCTGGCCTGGATCGTGGCGCTGGTCCTGTTCGTCCTGTCCCGGCAAACCACCGTCGAGGGGCTCGTCATGCTCTGTCTGGTTGCGGCCGGCCTGGTCGCTCTGGCGGCGCTGTACTGGACTGTGAAGGGCTGGTTCCATCGCTTTACCACCGAGACCGACGTGACCAATTTGCGGGTCGTGCACAAGACCGGCTTCATCAAGCGCCGCACCTTCGAGATGGCGCTGGACAAGGTCGAGAGCGTCGATGTCGATCAGACCATTCTTGGACGAATTCTCAACTACGGCGACGTGACGATTCGCGGCGTCGGCGAGGGGATCGAGACGATCAAGACCATCGCCTCGCCGCTCGCCTTCCGTAGTTCGATCACCACGCGGTAGGACCGCGCGTAACCATGAGCATGCAGCAAGATACTTCCGTAACCGCAAGCACCTCGCCGGGCTCGACCGTCGATGCCGCCGAGATCGCGAAATTCTCAAAGCTCTCGGTCGAGTGGTGGGATCCCAACGGCAAGATGGCACCGCTGCACCGGATCAACCCGCTGCGGCTCGGGTATATCCGCGATGCCGCCTGCCGCAAGTTCGAGCGCAACGCGCGCAGCCTCAACTGCCTCGGCGGTCTGCGCGTGCTCGACATCGGCTGTGGCGCCGGCCTGCTCTGCGAGCCGTTGTCGCGCCTGGGTGCGCAGGTCATCGGCGTCGATCCGTCGGTCAGCAACATCGCGGCCGCCAAGCTGCATGCCGACAAGGCGCACCTCGCGATCGACTATCGCTGCACCACGGTTGAGGAGATCGACCCGCGCGAGCGCTTCGACATCGTTCTGGCGATGGAGGTGGTCGAGCACGTCGTCGACGTCGGCGTTTTCCTGAAGCGCTGCGCCGCGATGCTGAAGCCGAACGGCCTGATGGTGGTCTCGACGCTGAACAGGAACTGGAAGAGCTTTGCGCTTGCCATCGTCGGCGCTGAATATGTCCTGCGCTGGCTGCCGCGCGGCACCCACGAGTGGAACAAGTTCGTCACCCCCGACGAGCTGACGAAATACCTGCTCGACAACCGCCTGGTCATCACCGAGCAGACCGGCGTCGTCTACAGCCCCTTCGCCGACAAATGGACCCTCTCGTCAGACATGGACGTGAACTACATGGTGGTGGCGGAAGGCATGGTGTGAGGCGTTGCCGCTTCCAAACATTCGGCGTCGTCCTGGCGAAAGCCAGGGTTTAGTTAGGCGAAAACTGATAATTACGAGTCTTCGCCAAACCACTCCCTGGGGTAATGGGTCCTGGATCTGCGCTTCGCTTGTCCAGGACGACACCGAATTCGTCAGGCAAGCATCGCACCCATGACATCCGCGTGATTGACCTGCTTGAGCGCGAGCGGCACGTTGACTCAACGTCCTCTCGCTCCCAGCGCAGTCCCACCCATGTTGACCATCGCCAGCCTCTGGATTCCCTTCACCGTCATTGCCGCGCTCGGCCAGGTCGCGCGCAATGCGATGCAGCGGTCGCTGACGAAGCCGCTGGGGACCTGGGGCGCAACCAATATCCGCTTCCTGTTCGGCTTTCCGTTCTCGCTGCTTTTCCTGGCGGTGGTGCTGGTCGCCACCGGCGATCATCTCGATATGCCGCCCGGTGTGTTCTGGCCGTGGCTCCTGCTCGGCGCGCTCAGCCAGATCGTCGCGACCGGCCTGATGCTGCTCGCCATGAACGACCGCTCCTTCGTGGTGACGACGGCCTATTTGAAAACCGAGGCGATCCAGACCGCCATCTTCGGCTTCGTCTTCCTCGGCGATCATCTGACATGGCTGAAGGTGCTTGCGATCGTGATCGCGACAATCGGCGTCGTCATCACCGCGCTGCGGCCCGGCGGCGAGAAGAGCTTTGCCGAATTGAAGCCGACCATCACCGGCCTCGTCGCGGCCGCGGCCTTCGCGCTCTCTGCGGTCGGCTTCCGCGGCGCCATCATCAACGTGCCTGATGTCTCGTTCGTGACTGCGGCATCGTTCACGCTGGTGCTCGGCCTGTTCGTGCAGACGCTGATCCTGACGGTCTATCTGCTCTGGCGGGCGCCAAAAGTGCTTCAGTCGATCCTGAGGCTTTGGAAGCCATCGCTGCTCGCCGGCTTCATGGGCGCCTTCGCCTCGCAGTTCTGGTTCCTGGCGTTCGCGCTGACGGCCGCCGCCAATGTCCGCACCCTCGCTTTGATCGAGGTGCTGTTCGCGCAAGGCGTGGCGTACTATTCGTTCAAGCAGCCGATCGCGCCGCGCGAGATTATTGGCATCGTGCTGATCGTGGTCGGCGTGGCGGTGTTGGTGGGAGTCTAATTCCGATCTTCCGGCAGCGTCGGCAGCGGCGACACCTCGATGCCTTCGTCGATCAGCGACTTGGCCTCGTCGGGCGAGGCCTCGCCATAGATCGGACGGTGCTCCTTGTCGCCGTAATGCATCGCGCGGGCTTCGGTGGCGAATCGCTCGCCGACATTGTCGGCGTTCTTCACGATGTGATCGCGCAGCTCTTTGAGCTTGGCGCGCAGCTCGCGCTCCTGCGCCATCAGCAGCGAGGTCGGTGCGGATTGCGCAGCTTCGGGCGCGGTCATCGTGGCGGTGGGCTCAGGCGGGGGCGTGGCGCGTCCGCGGCCCTTCTTGCCGACGATGCGCGGCGCCATGATCGCCTTGTCGACCTTGGCCGAGCCGCAAATCGGACAGGTCACGAGCTTGCGCTTCACCTGCTGGTCGTACGCGGCCGAGCTCTGGAACCAACTCTCGAAGTCGTGGCTCCGGTCGCAGCGGAGCGCGTAGCGGATCATGCCGATCCCCGCACCAGGTGCAGATGATCCGGCCCCGCCTTGGGGTCGGCGACGCCGAAGCGGCGGCCGTGCTGGAGTGAGGGTATCGCGCGGCGCGCGGTCTCGACCTTGGCCGGATCGATTTTTGCCATGATGATGCCGGGCTCGACATCGCCTTCGGCGAGGATCTCGCCCCAGGGATCGATGATCAGCGAATGGCCATAAGTCTCGCGCTTGTTCTCGTGCAGGCCTGCCTGTGCCGCGGCGAAGATGAAGCAACCGGTCTCGATCGCGCGCGCACGCAACAGCACGTGCCAATGCGCCTCGCCGGTCTTGCGGGTAAAGGCCGAGGGCACCGTGATGAAGTACGCGCCGCTTTCGGCCAGCGCGCGGTAGAGCGCGGGGAAGCGCACGTCATAACAGATCGTCAGGCCGACGCGGCCCCAGGGCAGGTCGGAGATCACGGCCGTCTCGCCCGGCTGGTAATTGGCGGATTCGCGATAGCTCTCGCCGTCAGGCAGCTCGATATCGAACATGTGGATCTTGTCGTAGCTCGCGAGCACATTGCCCTCGGGCCCGATCAGGAACGAGCGGTTGACCGCTTTCTCGTCCGAAAAGCGCAGCGCCAGCGAGCCGACATGGATGTGGATCTTCAGTTCCGCCGCGAGCGCCCGGTACGCCCTCAGCGAGCTGTCGTCGTCTTGGCTCTGGAGGTGCTCGAACAGGGCCTTGCGGTTGAGCTGCATCATGTTGCTGACTTCGGGCGTCTGCACGTAGTCGGCGCCATTGGCTACAGCCTGGCGGATCAGCCTGGTGGCCTGCGCGAGGCTGGGCTCGGGCATCAGGCCGGTGCGCATCTGCACCATAGCCGCCGTGAAGGTCCTGTTGTCGCTCATGACTCCGCCTTGACGCTTTCGAGCATGCCGTCGAGCTTGCCTTCGCGATCGAGCGCGTAGAGCTCGTCGCAGCCCCCGACATGGGCTCCGCCGATCCAGATCTGAGGGAAGGTCGAGCCCTCGCCGGCGCGATCGTACATCTCCTGGCGCCAGGACGGGTTCTTGGCGATATCGAACTCCGTGAACGTCGCCTTCTTGCGGGTCAGCAGCGACTTGGCGGCGGAACAATAGCCGCAGCCCGGCCTCGTGTAGATCTCGACAGCAGCGGTCATCTTGTCTGGCGCTCTCATGTCATGAATTCATTGAATTATATGGGACTTCACCGGCTCTCGACAACCCGGGCAAACACCAGCACGTCCACTTGCGCCGCTTTGGCCCGGAGCAGGGCCCGCGCACACGCATCCAGCGTCGCGCCCGACGTCAGGACGTCGTCGATGAGGACAATGCGCCGACCCTGGACGTCCGCCTGGCGGTCGGGGGATACCTGGAATGCGCCCTGCACATTGGTGGCGCGCTGGGCCCGCGACAGGCCGATCTGCTGCTCGGTCGCGCGTACCCGGCGCAGCACCTCAGCCTTCACTTTCACTCCGCTCTGCCGCTCGATGATCCGCGCCAGCGCCCCGGACTGGTTGTAACGGCGGCGCCAGGCCCTTCGCCAATGCAGGGGAACGGGCACCAGCATGTCAGCCTCGGCGAGCAGTTCGCCGCCCGCGCGCGCCATCCAGCGGCCCATGGCGGGCGCCAAATCCGTGCGATCCTGGTATTTCAGCGCATGCACCAGGGTGCGCGCGACGTCGTCATAACGCACCGCGGCGCGCGCCCGCTGGTAGGCCGGCGGGCTCGCGATCGCCTCCATCGACAGCATGTCGGGCCCGGGATCGTACACAAAAGGAATGCCGAGCCGCGGGCAGTAGGGCCGTTCGATGAACGACAGCCGCGCCCAGCACGCCGCGCACACGCCCTCGCCGTCGACCGGCTCGCGGCAGGACACGCACAGCGTCGGCAGCGCGATGTCGAGTGCAAGCCTTGGCAGATGCGCCATCACACCTCGGCAGGCCTGAAGCGCGCCGCGCAAATGGCTGGAAATGGAGCGTGGTGGTGATGCCTCGGCGTCCATTGGGCAAGGCTAGCGCCGTCCTGCGCCACGCTCAAGTCAATGGGCTGTTCTCGTCCGCGCCCGGCCTACGGCTCTTTCGGCAGCACGGGCCGGAAGAACGATCGCTCATAACGGCGAAAGCAGCGCGTTTGCCTTGCGAACTCGATCGCTTTCTGGACGTCCGGATCTTCGGCGCTGTCCTTCCGATATTGTTCGTACGCCGCGAAGCTCGGGAAGCTGAACATCGCGAGGGCGACGTCGCTGGCGCCTTCCGATGGCAGGAAGTACCCGTGGTGGATGCCGCCGAATCTTGGCACTAGTTCCAGCCACATCCTGCCATAGGCTTCGAATTCGGCGAGCTTGTCCGGGGGGATCTCGTATCGCAGATAACAGGTGATCATCGTTTGACGCTCCGGCGCCGCGGGCCTGGTGCGGATTGCTAGTTTGGAACACGGGGGCCGGTGTCGGCTCCATGAGGCAAGGCTAGCGCCGCGCGCAGTGGATTGCCAGAACCAGCATGATCGGCGTAACCAGCGGCATGGCTCAAGACCCACAAACCCCGCCCGCTTTGTTCGATCGTGCTTTGCTGCGCGCGCGACAGCGCCGCGCGCAGGCGCAAGGTGCCGCGAGCTTCCTGCTGGATCGGGTCGCCGAGGACATCTCCGACCGGCTTGCCGCGGTAATGCGGGAGTTTCACACGGCGGCCGATCTCTGGACGCCCGGCGAGGGTCTCGCGGTGCTGCGCGCGCGACTGCCCTCGATCGAGCGCATTGAGCTCGATGCGTCGGGTGCGGAGAAGCTACCCTTTGCACCGGAGAGCCTCGATCTCGTGGTCTCGGCGCTGGCGCTGCAATTCGCCAACGATCTGCCGGGTGTGCTCGCGCAGATCCGTCGCGCGCTGAGGCCGGACGGGCTGCTGCTGGCGGCGATGATCGGCGGCGACAGCCTGACCGAGCTGCGCCAGGCCTTTGCCGCCGCCGAGGCCGAATGCGAGGGCGGCGTATCGCCGCGAGTCGCACCGTTCGCCGATCTGCGCGACGTTGGCGCGCTGTTGCAGCGGGCGGGGTTTGCGCTGCCGGTCACCGATGTCGACCGCGTCGTGGTGCGCTACGCCAACGCGTTCGCGCTGATGCAGGATATCAGGCGCATGGGCGCCGCCAATGTGCTGATCGAGCGGCGACGCACGCCCAGCCGGCGATCGACGCTGCTGCGGATGGCTGAAATCTACGCGGAACGCTTTGCCGACGCCGACGGCCGCATCCGTGCGACATTCGACATCATCTGGCTTTCCGGCTGGGCGCCGCATGCGAGCCAGCAGCAGCCGCTCAAGCCTGGATCAGCGAAGGCGAGCCTGGCGGAAGCGGTGAAGAAGGCCGGAGGGACGTAAGCTCTTTCCGCCGTCATGGCCGGCATGCCGTCCGAGGGACGGCGTCGCTTCCGCTCGCCTATGTCCCGGCCATCCACGCCTCTCGGTTCAGCACGAAGATCGTGGATGCCCGGGACAAGCCCGGGCATGACGCCGAGAGTGTGGTGCCCGCTTCGAATTCACATCAACAAATCAATCAAATGCGGGATCAGCGGAATGTCCGCGGGCGGCATGGGATAGTCGCGCAGCTTGTTGGCGCGAACCCAGGCCAGGGCCTGGCCTTCGCGCGGCGTGACCTGTCCCTCCCAGCGCCGGCAAATGAAGAGCGGCATCAGGAGGTGGAAGGTCTCGTAGCCGTAGCTCGCGAACGTCAGCGGCGCCAGACAGGGTTCGGCGACGGTGATGCCGAGCTCCTCGTGGAGTTCGCGGATCAGGCTCTGTTCCGGCCGCTCGCTGGGCTCGCACTTGCCGCCGGGAAATTCCCAAAGGCCGGCCAGCGTCTTGCCCTCGGGGCGCTGCGCGATCAGGACGCGCTTGTCGGCGTCGACCAGCGCGCAAGCCACCACGAGCGTCAGTTTGAGATCAGCCATGCCGCTTTCATTAGCCGCAATCGCCGTGCGGTTCTACCGGCTCGGCCGGCGATATTTCAGCTGCATGGATACTGTACGGCGGAGGAAACGCGTGGAAACAGGTAATAGTTCTCGCCGATCGGGATAGTCCCGGTGATCGCATAGCCAAGGTTGGGCGTGTATTGATACGTCACCTCGCCGAGTATCAACGATGTGTTGGAAGGTGAGGGCGTGCCGAGGGCCGCTGGCAAAATCACCTGCTGAGCTACTGGCCGCGCGGTGCCGTTGAGTGCTTTGCTCCAGGTCACCGTCGCTTTGCCGCTGGCGTCCGTGGATACTTCCGACACGACTACCGTCGTATTCGCTGAGGCATAGGGAGCGATCGTCACCGCCGATGCTCCAAGCATGGTGCTTAGCGATGCATCGGTGACGCACGCGTTTCGTGACACCAGGTCCGCGACCGTGTGGGCGGTTTCGCTGACCTTGACGCTGATGGCGAGCCCGTTCCCGAGTTCGACGCCGCCCACATAGAGCAGCAGCATGAACGGCACCACAATCGCGAATTCCACCGCGGCCACCGCGCGCGTGTCGGCCCACAAGTTTCGCACGTAATGAAGCATCCGGCTCATGAGTTGACAAAGGCCTCGTTCATGAAAGCCGTGGATGACATGATCAGGCGTTTGCCATTCGACTGGTTCGCCAGATTGAAGCCGAGCGGACCTAGGAAAACCGGCCATTGATACATCACCCGCACGACAACGATGTCGCCCTGATTGCCGGGGTTGAATTTCCAGACGTTCGTCACGTTGCCGCTGCCGTCAAACGTCAGGGCTGGCGCGCCAGTGTTCGCCGAAGACCATGATCCGGCTACTTGGACGTCGATCATCATCTTGCTGCAGTCGAACAAGATCACAACGTTGGAGCAGACTGCAGTGGCAAACTGGGCTTGGGTCATGCTCGCGGCCTGCGCCTGCCCCGTCAGGATCGCCCGGCTCGATTGGTTCACCACTTGCTCCAGGAGCTGCTGGGCAAAGAAAACAAGGAAGGTCTGGATGATTCCGAGCAACAAAGCGATGAATGCCGGACCGATCAGCGCGAACTCGACCGCGGTTGCGCCGTTCCGGTCGGCAAGGAACGCGCGCCAGCGGCGGCGTTTGGTTGTGGGCACGGCGTGCGCGGCGGTCATGACTGCTTTCTCTACTGGGTCAGGCGCGGATCGGACGCGACCTTCAGGAACAGGCTCTGGAGCGCGGACGTAATGTCGTCGTCGGTCGCCACCTTTTTGTACAAATCGGGCGACGAGGCGCAGGCTTGCAGATTTGTCTCGATCTGGCTGGTCGAGCCGGTGGACGTGCTGTTGAAGGGGTAGATCCATGAATCGTACCAGCCGTTGGATGTATGTAGCGCCGAGTCGTCGTATTCGGTGTAGATCACCGCGATACGGATCTTCCTGTTCTTGATGGTGGTGCAGATCGCGGGGTCGAGCGGTTGCTGGCAGCGCTTACCAGTGAGTTTCTTATTGCAGGAGTTCGTGTACGGGTCGGTCGTGATGTTCACGTCCTCAAGGCCGTCGGTAACGAGGAAGACGACTTCCTGTGGCGTATCGTTGGCGACATTGGTGCCGTTCCCCGGAGTCGGCATGATCTTGTTGAGAGCGCTTAATCCGCCCGCAATGCTGGTGTCGGCGTCGCTATTATTGTTCGACGATGTCAGCCAGTTGTTCTTGTAGACCGGCAGGACCTGAATGTTGTCGGCCTTGCTCTGGATGGTCGCTACCGTGTAGCTGGTCGTTGTGGCAGGCGTCGTGGGAGTTCGCACCACCCCAGGTTTTCCGGAAGGTGCGAAGACCGCCGAACTGCTGCCGCTTGTCGGAGAATTGTTTAGAGCAGTATCGAAGGTATAGATCGCAACCCCATACGTATTTCTGTTGATGCTCGATATCTGATAGGCCGTATTCATCAGCGATTTGACCGCTTGCGTTACCCGATCGATCCGTAACGTGAGGCCAAGATTGCGAGCAAGTTGGTAGTTATCAATCCCGCCTGGATTGCCCAGATTGTCCGCGGCAGGATTAGTCTGGTGGCATGCGAATCCGCATCCTTTCGTCCCGGTCGATGAATCGACCTGCTTTTGCGTGTTCGCGATCAGCGTTTTGATGTCGCTCGAGGTCGCGCCGATCGCCATGGAAGGCGAGGCGTCCAGCAAGAGATAGAAATCGATGTTGGGCGCGCCCTGGTTGCGTGTCGCTGCCTGGCCTGCGAACGGCCAACTCACCTGCTTGAGCACGCTCGGGAAGGCGTTGTTTGCGGCCGCAGTGTAGCAAACCTGGACGTTGCGAACGACTTGGTTGTTTGAGTTGACAGGGTCAGCAAAGACAGAGTCCAGGCCGGGGCAGGGAGCGTAGGTACAGTAGCCCGTTGTGGAGTCGGGTTTGCTGCAATTGACGGTGACCGTGAGAGTTGGCGGTGCGGCCAGGTTGTTGTTGCTGACCAGGCCATTCGCGGTGATGTTGAAAACGTTCTTCGCTGTGGTTTGGGCGACCTGCGGGCTCTTCTGCATCATCGTCGAGGTGACGGCGGCGACGGCGGCAGCATCGACGGCAGAGTCGAGATCAACCTTCATGTGCTGCGTATGCGTATAGTCCAGCGCCATCCCGAGCAGAAAGATTGTCGGAACCATCACAATTGCAAACATCACGGCGACGTTGGCCTTGCGATTTCTGGCAAAACGATACAACCAAGCCCGAAGCATGATCTTCATCCTAATCGCCGTGGGTCCCGGCAGAGGCAATTTCTCTGGCCGATCGGGGATCGAGGACCGGGAGCGCAACCGGGCGGCCTCTGACGACCTCTCGGCAGAGCGGAACTTTGAAGATGGGCTGTTAAGTAAAGCTTACGCCGATGTCGCGAACATGGGTGGCCGAAAATCCGACGCTGCCGGATCGAGCGGCATCATTAACGAAAGCTAAAGGCAGCCAGGAAATTGAAGCGAGCTCCTCGCCCGGCTGCATGCTGGACCTCGTTCTCCGGTGGAGAACCAAGAGAGGGACATCAGATTCACGACCTGTAATCCCCGTTGATCGCGACATACTCCTTGGTGAGGTCGCAGGTCAGTACGCGGTCGCGGCCCTTGCCGAGGCCGAGCGAGACCTTGATCGCGATCTCCGGCGCCTTCATCGCTTCCGACACCTGCGCCTCGTCATAGGACGGATCTCGCGCCCCGCTCCTGGCGACGCGGATGCCGTTGAAGGAGATCGAGAGCTTGTCGCGGTCAGCCGGCTCGCCGGCCTTGCCGACCGCCATCACCACGCGGCCCCAATTGGCGTCCTCGCCGGCGATTGCGGTCTTCACCAGCGGCGAGTTCGCGATCGACATCGCGATCTTGCGCGCCGAGGCCTTGGTCTTGGCGCCCTCGACGGTGATCTCGACCAGCTTGCGCGCGCCTTCGCCGTCGCGGGCCACTTGCTCGGAAAGATTGGCGAGCACCTGGTTGAAGGCCTTGACGAAGGCTTTCAGGCGCGGGTCGGTGGCGCGACTGATCTTCGGCGCGCCGTGTTCCGCAGCAGCACCGGTGGCAAAGGCCAGCAGCGTGTCCGAGGTCGAGGTGTCGCCGTCGATCGTGACCGCGTTGAAGGTGTCCTCGACGCCGCTTTTGAGCAGCGCCTGCAGCGCGGCAGGCGCGATCGGTGCGTCGGTGAAGATGAAGGACAGCATCGTCGCCATATCGGGCGCGATCATGCCGGCACCCTTGGCCATGCCGTTGATGGTGACCTTGGCTTTGCCGAGCTTCACGGTCGCGGTCGCGACCTTCGGGAAGGTGTCGGTGGTCATGATCGCCTTGGCGGCGGCGAGATAATCGCCGGCCTCGGCGGTTTCCGCGAGCCTCCCGAGCACGCCGTCGAACTTGGTCGCATCCAGCGGCTCGCCGATCACGCCGGTCGAGGCCAGGAAGATCTCACCCTCGGTGCATCCGACGGCCTTGGCCGCGATCTTCGCGGTCAGTGCCGTGGAGCTGCGGCCGGTCTTGCCGGTGAAGGCATTGGCGTTGCCGGAATTGACCACCAACGCGCGGGCCTTGCCGCCTTTCAGCTTGGCGCGGCACCATTCCACCGGCGCGGAGGGACATTTCGACTTGGTGAAGACGCCTGCGACCGCGGTGCCCTTGTCCATCACCGCCAGCAGCACGTCGGTGCGGTTCTTGTAGCGAATGCCGGCTTCGGCCGTCGCGAGACGGACCCCCGCGATCACGGGCATGTCGGGAACGTGTTTCGGGGCGAGGGGGGAAACGGAGGAGGACATCGGGGCGCCTTGGTGGGATCTGGACATGCAGATGCCCGGCGCGGGGGCCGGGCATCACAAAGGCTTAGATACTCTTCACGTCACCGAAGTGACAGCGAATTCTTACTTCTTCGCCGGGGGCGCCATCTTGCTGTCGGACGGCTTGGCGTCAGCCGGCTTGGCCGCATCGGCCGGCTTGGCGTCCTTTGCCGCATCCGCCGGCTGGTCCAGCCGCTCGACCTTGGCTTCCGCGCGCAGCTTGGCGACGTAATCGGCCTGGGCCTTGCGGGTGACATACTGCTCGATCTGCGCCTTGACCTGCTCGAAGTCCGGCGCCTTGCGGCTGCGCTTTTCCTCGACCTTGATGACGTGCCAGCCGAACTGCGACTTCACGGGGTCGGAGATCTTGCCCGGCTCGAGCGCGAAGGCGACCGCCGAGAATTCCGGCACCATCTGCTCCTTGGTGAAGAAGCCGAGGTCGCCGCCGTCGGCCGAGCCCGGATCCTTGGACTTCTTCTTGGCGAGTTCGGCGAAATCGGCGCCCTTGTCGAGTTCGGCCTTCACCGCCTTGGCCTCGTCCTCGGTCTCGACCAGGATGTGGCGGGCGTGCACTTCCTGCTCGCCGGTGATCTGCTTGGAGGCCTCCTCATAGACCTTCTTCATGGCATCCGGGGTGGTGGCGGCCTTGCCCTCGCCGGCGAGCAGGCTGTCCATCAGCAGGCGGTTGCGGGCGAACGCGAGCCGCTTCTTGAACTCCTCGCCCTCGGCGAGCTTCTTGTCCTCGGCGGCCTTGCCGACGATCTTCATGTCGATCAGGAAGGACAGGACGTTCTCGTCCTTGGTCGCCGGGTCCATCTGGGCGAGGCTCGGCCCGAGTTCCTCTTCGGCCATGGCGACGTCGCTCTTCTTGATTTCCGCGCCATTGACCTTCGCCAGCACCGGATCGTCGGCAGCCCGGCCGGGACCCGCGATCAGCGCCAGCGCAAGGCAGCCCACGAGGGCGGTGGCGAGGCCGAAGCGCAGGCCGGTTCTGGTTACCGGGAACGAGGTGGTCATGGAAAATCCTTTTGTTGAAGCAGGGGGCTGCTCGAGCGGGGCGGACACTCGCCCAATTCAGGGGGCCTTGGCAACGCGAAAAGTCTGTCAAAATGATGAATTAGCCGCAATGCACCCGCCGTTGACAAGGCCCTGACCGGGCCATATCTCTGCCCGGTCGCGTCCATGCGATGGCGTTTATTTTGCTGCGTTTTTGGCCGTTGAACCCAGACTTGCCCAACTCCCACCCATATGGCGGATGGACCCCCCGCAGACGGGGCTCTGGCGCCCAGCAGGCGTCACGGTGAGTTGATAGGCAGGCGGGTGACAACCTCTTGGCTGCAACGCGAACGCGGTTGAATCGCGAACACAGGAACTAAGCATGATCGGCGCGCTCGCCCGCAAGTTTTTCGGCTCCGCCAACGACCGGCGGGTGAAGGGATATCAGTCCCGCGTCAACGCGATCAACGCGCTGGAGCCCGAGGTCTCGAAACTCTCCGACGAGGCCCTCAAGGCCCGCACCGTCGAGTTCAGGAAGCAGCTCGCCGAGGGCAAGACCCTTGACGACCTGCTGGTCCCCGCTTTCGCCACGGTCCGTGAAGCCGCCAAGCGGACGCTCGGCCAGCGCCATTTCGATGTCCAGCTGATCGGCGGCATGGTGCTGCACGAGGGCGACATCGCCGAGATGAAGACCGGCGAAGGCAAGACCCTGGTCGCAACGCTCGCGGTCTACCTCAACGCGCTCGCCGGCAAGGGCGTCCACGTCGTCACGGTCAACGACTACCTCGCCCGCCGCGACTCCGCCTGGATGGGCCAGATCTACGGCTTCCTCGGCCTGACCACCGGCGTGATCGTGCACGGCCTCGACGATTCCGAGCGCAAGACGGCCTATGCCTGCGACATCACCTACGGCACCAACAACGAATACGGCTTCGACTATCTGCGCGACAACATGAAGTACCGGCTCGAGGACATGGTCCAGCGGCCGCACTTCTACGCGATCGTCGACGAAGTCGACTCCATCCTGATCGACGAAGCGCGCACGCCGCTGATCATCTCCGGCCCGCTCGACGACCGCTCCGACTTCTACAACACCATCGACGGCTTCCTGCCCAAGCTCGACAAGTCCGACTACGACGTCGACGAGAAGCAGCGCACGGTGACGCTGACCGAAGCCGGCATGGAGAAGATCGAGACGCTGCTGCGCGATGCCGGCCAGCTCAAGGGTGAATCGCTCTACGACGTCGAGAACGTTTCCGTCGTGCACCACATCAATCAGGCGCTGCGCGCCCACACGCTGTTCACGCGCGACAAGGACTACATCGTCCGCGACGACGAGGTCGTCATCATCGACGAGTTCACCGGTCGCATGATGCAGGGCCGCCGCTATTCGGAAGGCCTGCATCAGGCCCTGGAAGCCAAGGAGCACGTGCAGGTCCAGCCGGAAAACCAGACGCTGGCCTCGATCACCTTCCAGAACTATTTCCGGATGTACGAAAAGCTCGCGGGCATGACCGGCACGGCGCTGACCGAAGCCGACGAATTGTTCGACATCTACAAGCTCGAGGTCGTGGAGATCCCGACCAATTTGCCGGTCGCCCGTCTCGACGAAGACGACGAGGTCTATCGCACCCAGAACGAGAAATACGCCGCGATTCTGGCCGAGATCGAGCGCGCCAATGCGCGGCTGCAGCCGGTGCTGGTCGGCACCGCCTCGATCGAAAAATCGGAAGTGATCGCCGAATATCTCAAGAAGCACGGCTATCGGCAGATCGATTTCGGTAACGAAAATTCGATGCAGAAGCTGTACGCGGCGGCCCGCGCCGGCAAACCGGCAAAGCTGTTCGCGGTGCTCAACGCGCGCTTCCACGAGCAGGAAGCCTACATCGTCGCGGAAGCCGGCGTCCCCGGCGCGATCACGATCGCGACCAACATGGCCGGCCGCGGCACCGACATCAAGCTCGGCGGCTCGCTGGAAATGCGCATCCAGCAGGAGGCCGCTTCGATCGAGGACGAAGCCGAGAAGGCCTTGAAGATCGAGCAGATCAAGGCCGACATCGAGCACTTCCGCGACATCGTGCTGAAGGCCGAGGAAGAGGTCGAGATCGAGCCCGCGAAGGGTTCGAAGCCCGCCAAGACCGTGAAGAAGCCCGGCGGCCTCTACATCATGGGCTCCGAGCGCCACGAATCCCGCCGCATCGACAACCAGCTCCGCGGCCGCTCCGGCCGTCAGGGCGATCCCGGCCGCTCGAAATTCTTCCTGTCGCTGGAAGACGATCTGATGCGCATCTTTGGCTCGGATCGCCTCGACAGCATGTTGCAGCGTCTCGGCCTGCAGGAGGGCGAGGCCATCATCCATCCCTGGATCAACAAGGCGCTCGAAAAGGCGCAGCAGAAGGTCGAGGCGCGCAACTTCGATATCCGCAAGAATTTGCTCAAGTTCGACAACGTCCAGAACGACCAGCGCAAGGTGATCTTCGACCAGCGCGTCGACCTGATGAAGGACGACAGCGTCGCCGAGACCGTCGCCGACATGCGCCACGCCTTCATCGACGACCTCGTCGCCAAGCACGTGCCCGAGCATGCCTATGCCGAGCAGTGGGACGTCGCGGGCCTGAAGGAAGAGCTCAAGCGCGTGCTCGATCTCGACCTGCCGGTCGAGGACTGGGCCAAGGAAGAGGGCATCGCCGACGAGGAGCTGCTCACGCGCATCGAGACCCGCGCCGACGAGCACATGGCCGCAAAGGTCGCGCAATGGGGTCCCGACGTGATGCGTTACGTCGAGAAGACCATCCTGCTGCAGACGCTCGACCATCTCTGGCGCGAGCATCTGATCATGCTCGACCATCTGCGCCAGGTCATCGGCCTGCGCGGCTACGGCCAGCGCGATCCGCTGCAGGAGTACAAGACCGAGGCGTTCAACCTCTTCCAGGAGATGAGCGCGCATCTGCGCGAGGCCGTCACGGCGCAGCTGATGCGGGTCGAGATCGTGCCGCCGGAGCAGGAAGCCCCGGTGCTGCCGCCGATGGAAGCGCACAAGTTCGACCCGAACACCGGCGAGGACGAAATGGCGCTCGCGAGCGTCACGCTCGGAGCGCAGGCCACCGACGCGGCGTTGCGCGATCCCAAGAACCCGGCAAGCTGGGGCAAGATCGGCCGCAACGAGGATTGCCCCTGCGGCTCAGGCAAGAAGTACAAGCACTGCCACGGGCGGTACGCTTAGCGATCAGGTGTGAGGTGCGACGTCGGCGCCTCACATTCCACTGTCGTCGCCCGGTTTAGCCGGGCGACCCAGTACGCCACGGCTTCTCGGTTCAATCACGTCAGTCTCTGGAATACTGGATCGCCCGATTAAATCGGGCGATGACATCGAGTATGGGGCGCGCGGCTCCATCTCCTTCGCCGGGACGACCGTGTGGAGAGAGCTTGCTAAACACGCCAGCTCAATTCGAGCTGTCGATCAAGCTCTCCAGCAGCCGCTTCAATTCGCTCGTCGATTTGTCGCCGTAGCTCTCGAGGATGTGCTCTTCCTGGTCGACCGCGAGCGAGTTGAGCTTCTTGCTCAGCACCTTGCCGCGATCGGAGATGAACATCAGGACCTTGCGGCGGTCGTTCGGGTCCTGCACGCGGTAGACCAGCGTGTCCGAGACCATGCGATCGATCATCTTGGTCAGCGTCGGATGGTTGAGCAGCACGGCATCCGCGAGCTCTCCCATCGAATGGCCGTTGCCATCCGACAGGACTTTCAGAATGCGCCACTGCTCGACGGGCACGCCTTCCTTGCTCAACCGCAGTTCGAGCTGCCGGTTGATCTCCCGGTTGGCTTGCGCGAGCAGGTACGCGAGGTGTTCGGTGATCGGGGTGTTCGGTTTTGCCACGGCTAAGACTTTGTCTTGACCCAAATGAGTGAATGTCTTGCAATCGATGCTGCATCTATATGCACTTCAATTCTTGAATATTCAATATTTTCAAAATAGGATATTGCCCAACAATAGGGCGGGTGCCGCGGCCGCCTGCTGAATGAGCTTTCAAGTCTGGTATCAGACAGGAGTTGGCGTGCGCGCGACGGTAAACTTCCCGGCTCACGGCGGTCCGGCGTTACCGCCGTCCTTGCTGTTCAGGAATCTGTCGCCCGCGGCAGCGGATTTCGACCTGTCGCCGGCTGATGCGCATTTCATGAAGCGCCGCGGCGCACACAACAAGCTCCGCATCGGGGGCTTCATTTGCTGCACCGGCTCGCCCGGTGTCTGGGGCCCGTGCGCGACAAGCAGCGCGCAGCTCGCGGTCGCCGAGATCAACAAGCGCGGCGGCATTCTCGGGCGCGAGATCGAGCTTTCGATCTACGATGCCGGCGGGCCGCTCGACGGGATTCTGAGCCGCGCCGAGCAGGCGATCGCTTCCGATGAGATCGACCTCATCGTGGGACTGCATACCAGCGCGGTGCGTGTGGCGCTGCGCAAGGTCACGACCCGCCACCGTATCCCCTACATCTATACGCCCGTCTACGAGGGCGGCGAGCAGACGCCGGGTGTCATGGCGATCGGCGAGACGCCGCGCTGGCAGAGCCGCCCCTCCATCCACTGGCTTGCCGACGTCAAGAAGGCGGCGCGCTGGTACCTGATCGGCAGCGATTATGTCTGGCCCTGGCAGTCGCACCGCGCGGTGAAGCGCTACATCAAGGAGGCCGGCGGCCATGTCGTCGGCGAAGAGTTCGTTCCCCTCGGCGAAGACAACCACGAGCCGCATCTGGAGCGCATCCGTGCCGCGAGGCCTGACGTCGTCCTGATCTCGTTGATCGGCACCGACAGCATCACGTTCAATCGCGCGTTCGGCGAATGCGGCCTCGGCGCCACGACGCTGCGGCTGGCCGGGGCGATGGACGAGACCGTGCTGCTCGGAATCGGCGCCGACAACAGCGAAAATCTGTTCTGTGCCTCCGGCTATTTCCCGGGCATCGGATCGCGGGCCAACGACGACTTCCAGAGCCGCTATCGCGCGATGTTCGGACCGAACGGCCCCCCGATCGGCTCGCTCGGTCAATCCAGCTATGAGGGACTGCGCTTCCTTGAGGCCGTGGCAAACAAGGCGGGCACGTTGGCGATGGGGCCCATGCTCGCGGCCGGCCGCAACATCGTCTATGGCGGCGCGCGCGGCCCCGTCACCGTCAGGAACGGTCATACCCGGATGCAAATGTATCTCGCCGGCGCGGATGGCCTCGATTTCAAGCTGATCAAACCGATCTGACGCCGGCGCCCCATCTGCAAACGCCCGAATCCAAAATAATACTTGAAAAGGAAAATATTTCCGTCTGTAATATCAAGGTAGAGCCGATGGGCGCGCCCGCACACGCGCGCCAATGAGGCTCCAATGCCAGGGATTCCAATTCCAGGGATCAAGAAGCCTTTGAGGAGAGCGCCGTGACAGTTGTCCTTCCCACGCCAGCCCAATTGCGCAGTGTCGCCGACCAGTGCGGCCTTTCGCTGACCGACGACGATGTCGCCTCGTTCCGCGGTCTGATGCAGGGCTCGATCGAGGCCTACAATCTCGTCGGAGCCATGCCGGACGAGGTGCCGGAGGTCAAATATCCGCGCACGCCGGGCTATCGGCCCTCGCCGGAAGAGAACCCGCGCAACGCCTGGTATCGCAAGTCGACCGTGAAGGGGGCGGCGAGTGGCAAGCTCAAGGGCAAGACGGTCGCCCTGAAAGACAACATCATGCTCGCCGGTGTTCCCATGATGAACGGCTCGGCGACGCTCGAAGGCTACGTGCCCGATTTCGACGCCACCATCGTCACCCGCATGCTCGATGCGGGCGCCGAGATCGCCGGAAAAGTCCATTGCGAATCCTTCTGCATGTCCGGCGGCAGCCACACCAATGCGGTCGGCGCCGTCCACAATCCGCACAAGATGGGCTATTCGGCCGGCGGCTCGTCGTCAGGCAGCGGCGTCGTCGTCGCGCTCGGCGAAGTCGACATGGCGATCGGCGGCGACCAGGGCGGTTCGATCCGCATGCCGTCCTCGTTCTGCGGCACCTATGGCATGAAGCCGACCTGGGGCCTCGTGCCCTACACCGGCATCATGCCGATCGAGGTGTTCGTCGACCACACCGGCCCGATGACGGCGACCGTCGCCGACAACGCGCTGCTGCTGGAGGTGCTGGCCGGCGACGACGGCTACGACCCCCGCATCAAGGCGCCCAAGGTCGAGGAGTACACCAAGGCGCTCGGCCAGGGCGTCAAGGGCATGAGGATCGGCATCCTCAAGGAAGGCTTTGAGCAGGCGACGGCCGAAGCCGCCGTGAACGAGAGCGTGCGCGAGGCCGCAAAGCGATTCAAGGATTTGGGCGCCACGGTCGAGACCGTTTCGATCCCGATGCATCTCATGGGTCCCGCGATCTGGACGCCGATCGGCACCGAGGGCATGACCCAGACCATGATGTATGGCGACGGCTATGGTCTGTCCCGCTCCGATCTCTACTCGACCACGCTGATGGACTTCCATCGCGGCTGGCGGCGGCAGGCGGATTCTCTGTCCGAGACCACAAAGCTGTTCCTGCTGCTCGGCACCTACATCAACAACACCTTCGGTCCGCGCTATTACGGCAAGGCTCTCAACATCTCCCGACGCCTGACCGCGGCTTACGACAAGGCCTTCAAAGACTACGATTTGCTGCTGCTGCCGACGACGCCGATGAAGGCGACGAAGCTGCCGGAGCCCACGGCCAGCCGCGAAGACTATGTCGCGCGTGCGCTGGAGATGATCTCCAACACCGCGCCGTTCGACATCACCCATCATCCGGCGATGTCGCTGCCCTGCGGCATGGTCGACGGCCTGCCCGTCGGCCTGATGCTGGTCGGCCGCATGTTCGAGGAATCCACCATCTACCGCGCCGCCCACGCCTTCGAGCAGATCGGCGACTGGAAGAAGATGTGAGCGAGGGACTCATGCAGACGGACGTAACAGGGAAGCGTTTTCGGACGCGTCAAGACATCAAGCCGGAGCCCCGTTCCGATTCCTTCGGAACGGGAAAGGCTCCGGCGCATGGCTAACGCGTTCGTCGCGGCGTTCGAGATCCTGAGCTTTGGTGCGATCATCGTCCTGATCGTGCTGGGGCTCGGGATCATCGCCAGCATGATGGGCATCTTCAACTTCGCGCAGGGCGAGTTCGTCCTGCTCGGGGCCTACATCACCTATCTTGCCTACGCCAATGGCCTGCCGATCTGGGCCGGCATGGTCGCCGCACCATTCATTGTCGGCGCGCTCGGCTTCGTGCTGGAGGCGCTGATCATCCGACGCTTCTACGCAGCCCCCATCGTCGCCATGCTCGGCACCTATGCGCTCGGCCTGATCATCCGCGAATCCGTGCGCGGCTTGATCGGCGGCTTCTATCTCACCGTGCCGGAGCCGATCGGCGGCTCGATCGATATCGGTGCCATGCACATCTCGGCCTGGCGCTTCACCATCATCATCATCACGGCGCTGGTGATGGGCGGCTGCTATCTGCTGCTGGCGCGCACCAGCTTCGGCCTGCGCGTGCGCGCTACCCTGGAAAATCCTTCGCTGGCCCGCGCCTCCGGAATCTCCACGCCGCTGATCTACGGCGCCACCTTTGCGTTCGGCGCGGCGCTTGCTGGCCTTGCCGGCGCACTGATCGTGCCGGTGTTCAGCCTGTTCGCCGATCTCGGCCTGCGCTTCCTGATCCAGGGCTTTGTCGCGGTCATGGTCGGCGGCGTCGGCTCCTTCATCGGGCCGGTCGCGGGCGCCGGCGTCATCGGCACGCTCAGCGCCGCGCTGCCCTGGGTGATGGCGCCCGTCGTGGCCGATGTCCTCGTCTTCGTTCTCGCCATCGTCTTCATCAAATTCCGGCCGCAGGGCCTCATTGCTGGAAAAGGGGTTTAGTCACATGTCCGATCGTTCTCAGCTCTCCCGTCGCCGGTTCCTTTCGAATCTCGCCTTTGCCTCCGGTGCAGTCGCAACCGGCGTCGGCAGTTGGGTGATCCCGGCGCCCTGGGCCAATGCGGCCGAAGCCCCGATCAAGGTCGGCATCGCCACCGACCTCACCGGGCCGATTGCCTACGCCGGCAATGCCGACGCCAACGTCGCCAAGATGGTGATCAAGGAGATCAACGCCGGCGGCGGTCTGCTCGGCCGCCCGCTCGAGCTCTTTGTCGAGGACACCGCCTCGAACGAATCCGTCGCGGTCGGCAACGTCCGCAAGCTGATCCAGCGCGACAAGGTCGACATGGTATTGGGCGGCATCACCTCGTCGATGCGCAACGCCATCAAGGACCCGATCGTCGCGCGCGGCAAGACGCTCTACATCTATCCGCAGCTCTACGAAGGCAAGGAGTGCACGCCTTATCTGTTCTGTACCGGGCCGACGCCGGCGCAGCAGTGTGACGAGTTCATTCCCTGGCTGATCAAGAACGGCGGCAAAAAGTTCGCGCTGCCGAGCGCCAACTATGTCTGGCCGCACACACTCAACGTCTACGCCCGCAAGGTGATCGAGGCCAACGGCGGCGAGGTCGTGTTCGAGGAATACTATCCGCTTGACCAGGTCGACTTCTCCTCGACCGTCAACCGCATCATCTCCAACAAAGTCGACGTCGTCTTCAACACCGTCATCCCGCCCGGCGTCGGTCCGTTCTTCAAGCAGCTCTACGAGGCCGGCTTTCTCAAGAATGGCGGACGGCTGGCCTGCGTCTACTATGACGAGAACACGCTCAACATCAATCAGGCGGCCGAGATCGAGGGTCTCGCCAGCTGTCTCGATTATTTCAAGGTGCTCACCAAGGAGAACCCGTTCGACGCAAAAATCCAGGCGGCCTACGAGAAGGATTTCCCGGGCAACTTCCTGTTCGCTGCCGGCAGCGCCGCCACCGGCACCTATCGCGGCCTGAAACTGTGGGAAGCCGCCGTCAAGGAAGCCGGCAAGGTCGATCGCGACTCGGTCGCCGCTGCGCTCGATCATGCCAAGATCGCCGAAGGTCCCGGCGGACCTGCCGAGATGGTGCCGGGCAAGCGCCACTGCAAGATGAAGATGTACACCGCTGTCGCCAAAGGCGGGAACTACGAGATCGTCGGACGCAGCGACGGACTCGTCGATCCCAAGGAATGCTAGAGTCGAATGCCGAAAGCGATGGGCGCAGCGAAGCAGGCAGTCCCCGCCGAGATCGGCGGGGAGCAGAACGTTGCCATGGTTGAACACGGATCAGCAGGGCAAGCCGGTTCGGTGCGGAAAATCCTGCCGATCGTGGAGGGCGTCGTGCTCGTCGTGGCGCTGCTCGCCCCGCTGGTGCTGCAGGACTACCTCACGGTGTTCGCGACGCGCGTGATCATCCTCGCGCTGTTCGCACTGTCATTCGACCTGGTGTGGGGCTATGCCGGCATCATGAGCTTCGGCCAGGCGCTGTTTTTCGGCTCGGCCGGCTATGGCGTGGCGCTGCTCGCGCGCGATCTCAACATTACCAACATCTTCCTGGTGCTGCCCGCGGGCACCATGATCGGGCTCACCTTTGCGCTACTGCTGGGCGGCTTCCTGCTGCTTGGACGGCATCCCTCCAGCGTGATCTTCGTCTCGCTGGGCACGCTGACCGGATCCTACGCCGCCGATCGGCTTGCGCGCGGCTGGTACTATCTCGGTGGCCAGAACGGCATCCCCTCGATCTCCTCGATGACGCTCGGCAGTTACGAGTTCTCGGAAGGGCCGCCGTTCTATTATCTCGTGCTTGGCCTGCTCGTCGTGGTCTATCTCCTCTGCCGCTTTCTGGTGCGCTCGCAGTTCGGGTTGGCGCTCGCGGGATTGCGCGAGAACGAGCAGCGCATCGCCTTTTTCGGCTACAAGGCGCAGCATCTGAAGGCGATCATTTTTGCGATCGGAGGCGCAGTGGCCGGCCTCGCCGGCAGCCTCTATGCCTTCCACGAAGGTTTCGTCTGGCCCAACATGGTCGGCGTCGTGGTCTCGACGCAAGTGGTGCTCTATGTGCTGTTCGGCGGCTCCGGCACGCTGATCGGCGCCGTCATCGGTGCCGTCATCGTTGAGGGCGTCAGCTTCTGGCTCTCGGACAATTACCGCGAGGTCTGGCCGATCATCCTTGGCGTGCTGCTCCTGCTGGTGATTCTGTTCCGGCCGCTCGGCCTGATCAGCTTCGTGCTCGGCGAGCGCGAGCGGGTCGGCAGCTTTGGTGGCAAATCCAGGAAGACCGGGAAGGAGAAGCGCGATGCCGCTCCTTGAAGCCAGCGGCGTCAAGAAGATCTTCGGGAAGCTCACCGCGCTCGACGGCGCCGCGCTGACCGTCGGCGAGAACGAGTTTCACGGCCTGATCGGCCCGAACGGCTCCGGCAAGAGCACGCTGATGAAGTGCATCGCCGGCGCCGAGGTGCCGACACAGGGCAAGGTCTCCTTCGTCAACGCCGATATCACCGCGTTCACGCCGACCGAGCGTGCCCGCGCCGGTATGAGCTTGAAATTTCAGATCACATCCGTGCTGCCGACGCTGACGCTCTACGACAACATTCTGCTCGCGCTGCAGGCGCAATCCTCGCTGTTCGATCTCGTGTTCTCGCGCACGCGCGGGCTCTTGCACGATCAGGTCATGACCATGCTGACGCAATTTCGCCTCGCCAACCGCGCTTTCGACGCGGCGGCGGCGCTGTCGCACGGCCAGCAGCAATGGCTGGAGATCGCGATGGCGCTGGCCTGCAAGCCGAAGCTTCTGCTGCTGGACGAGCCGACCGGCGGCATGAGCCTGGAGGAGCGCCGCGTCACCGGTGAATTGCTGCAGCCGATCAAAAAGCATTGCTCGCTGGTCATCGTCGAGCACGATCTCGATTTCATCCGCGACATCTGCGATCGTCTCACCGTGCTCGACCAGGGCAAGGTGCTGGCGTCCGGCACGGTGTCGGAGATCCAGGCCAACAAGGCCGTCCAGGAGATTTATTTGCGCCGTGCCTGAATTTTTGGACATCAAGCATCTCGACGCCGGCTATGGTCGCAGCCAGGTCCTGTTCGACGTCAACCTCGGCATTCCCTGGCGCGGCGGTGTCGCCGTGCTGGGCCGCAACGGCGCCGGCAAGACCACGCTGATGAAGACCATCGTCGGCGAACTGCCGGCGTGGAAGGGCGAGGTCGCCTTCGATGGCCGCGACATCAGCCGCCGCGCGACCCAGGAGCGGGTGCGCGCCGGCATCGGCTACGTGCCGCAGGAGCATTCGGTGTTCGCGCGCCTGTCGGTGCGCGACAATCTCGCGGTCGGGTCGCTCGCGAGCAGGAAAGCCGACGCGGTCGAGCACGTGCTGACCATCTTCCCAAAGCTCGGCCAGCGCCTCGACCAGCCCGCCGGCACGCTTTCCGGCGGCGAGCGCAAGATGCTCGCCATCGGCCGCGCCATGCTGGGCGATCCAAAACTTCTTCTGCTCGACGAGCCGACCGAAGGCGTCTGGATCGGCGTAATCGAGGAGATCACCGAGCGCCTGATCGAGCTTGCGAAAACCATCGCCGTCATCATCGTCGAGCAGCACCTCGACCTCGCGCTCCGCGTCGCCGATTACGCCTACGTGCTGGACCGCGGCCGCGTCGCGCTGCAAGGCGAAGCGGGCGAGGTGAGGGGCAATCCGGAGCTGCTGCGGTATCTGGCGCCGTAGGGCGCGCGTGAAGCGCGTCGCTCTCACACCGAACTCGGCTGTCATGCCCCGCGAAGGCGGGGCATCCAGTACGCCGCAGCTTCTCGATCGATAAGGGGTGCCTCTGGAATACTGGATTCCCCGCCTTCGCGGGGAATGACGGCGTCAGGCTGGGATGGATCGAAGAGATTAAGCGGAGCGCCCGCTTTACTTCACCGCCCCAAACCGGCTGTCGAACGAGTTCGATTGCACCACCGGCGCGGCGCCCATGATCTGGGTCGCTTCACCCGCGCCATCCGACACCGACGGCTTCAGCGTCGGGCGGGTTGCGGCGAGGCGGGTGTCGGGCTTCGCAGCTTCGGCGGGTTTGGCAGCGGCAACAGCCGGCTTCGGTGCATCCTTCGCTGCGTCCTTGGACGTGTCGCGGCCCGGTACGAACCGGGTCACCGCGGCCTTCAGCCGGGACGCTGCGGTGGGCGGCGTCGTGGTCGTCGTTGCAGCCGGAGCGACGGATGCCGTGGCCTGCGGCGGCGGCGTGGTCGCCGTGGCGTCGGCATTGCCCACACCCATCTTGCGGCCGAGATTGGAGAAGAAGCCGGATTTCTCGGGCGGAGCTGCGGTGGCGACGCGGGCGCTGGCGGCGGGCGCGCTGACGGCGACGACCGGCTCTTCCTGCGGCGAGGGCGCGGCTGCATCGAGATTCGGCTTCGGCGGATTGACGTGTCCAGGGATGGTGCCCGGCGCCTTCGCCATCGCCAACATCTGGAGCGTGGTGCCTTCGGCGCCCTCCGACAGGCCGGTCGAGCCTTCCGGAATCTTCGCGGCAAAGATCTTGTTCATGCCGCCGTCGATGCCGGTGTTCATGCGCGCAACGGGCGTGCCGCGCGAAACCAGCTTGTTGTACTCCGCCTGGTCGCGCGCATCCTTCTCGCGCACGGCGCTGGCGATCTCCTCGGGGATCACATAGGCCGGGCACTTAGCGGACGCGTCGAACACCGGATCGCGCTTGGCGTCGGGCGGCTTCGCCGCGTCGAACACGTACTTCTTCTCGCAGAAATCGACCTTCGGCTCCTGCCGCGTCACCTCGAAATGATCATAGCCTTCCTTGATCATCTTCCAGAACGGCATGTTCGGATTGTTCCGGTGCTTGGCCATGTTCACCGGCGTCATCTTGAACGGATAGGCCTGCAACTGGAACGCCTTCTGGCCGCCGAAGAAGGACTCGCGCCCGAGCGAATAGATCTCGGCGATCTGCTCGTCCGTCATCGCGTAGCAGCCGCGCGACGAACAATCGCCATGCACCATCAGCTGCGACCCGCTGCGGCCCAAAGCCTTGTCGAACGCGTTCGGATAGCCCGTGTTGAACGACAAATAGTACGCCGATTGCGGATTCATCTGGCCCGGATTGATCGAGTAGAATCCTTCCGGCGCCTGACGATCGCCTTCGCGCACCTTCGGGCCGAGATCGCCCGACCAGCGACAGATCGGATAGGTCTTGAGCAGCGCGAACTGGCCGTTGCGGGTCTGCTTCCAGACCTCGAGCTCGGCCTCCTGCTTGAACAGGCGCACCAGGATCGGTGATTGCAGATCCATGTTCTTCTCGACCATCGCGGCGAGAAGCTTTGGCGGCACCGGCTGGTTGGCCTTGGCATTGGTCGCAAGCGAAACCTGGTCGGTGTCGCAGCCGGCCAGCACGAAGCTGGCGGCAAGCGCCACCGAAACCAGAAACGCGCGAGCAAGCGAACGAGAAATCAAGATGGACCCCACACCGTCCAAGGCATCGCGCGCAAACCCCAATCTTGAAGCATGATCCGACCGGAGACCGGGACCCGTCGCGACGGGCTTTTTCGCAATCACGCTCCAGCGCTTATGCCCTGAAGCCATTGATTAAAATTCTAACCTCTGGGTCATGTGGTCGCAACCCGCACGGGGATCACGAGCCCGTTGGCCCAAAGGCGTGGTCAACGAAGACTTAAACTGGGCTGAAACTTGGGCCTTTCGGCCAAACCAGCACTGAGATCGCTGATTTGGGCAAAAAAAGGGTTAACGCGGGGTTACCGGGGGCCTCCGGGACGGTTTGGCCGGCCTCAAATTCAGCGTCGTCTCGGCGAAAGCCAGGACGACGGCGGAGGGGGACGCGTCCAACGGGCCCCAAAGCCCGCCCGAATCAGCCCAGTTTCCGGCCAATATCGAGGAATTTCTGCCGCCGATGCTTGCGGATGGCGTCCCCGTCCAGACCCCGGAGTTCGTCAAAGGCCTTGGCAATGGCGTCGCCCGTGGTGGCGATCATGGCGGCGGGGTCGCGATGGGCGCCGCCGACCGGCTCCTTCAGGATGCTGTCGATCACGCCGAAGCGGAGCATGTCCTGGGCCGTGATCTTCATGTTGTTGGCGGCTTCCTGCGCCTTGGAGCCGTCGCGCCAGAGGATCGAGGACGCCGCCTCGGGCGAGATCACGCTGTAGATCGCGTGCTCCAGCATCAGGACCTTGTTGGCGGTGGTGATGGCGATGGCGCCGCCCGACATGCCCTCGCCGGTGATGATGGCGACGTTCGGCACGGTCAGCGCCATGCAGGCATCAGTCGAACGCGCGATCGCCTCGGCCTGGCCGCGCTCTTCCGCGCCGATGCCGGGATAGGCGCCGGCGGAATCGGCGAGCGACAGCACCGGCAGGCCGAACCGCTCCGCCATCTCCATCAGCCGCACGCATTTGCGATAGCCCTCGGGCCGCGCCATGCCGAAATTATGCTTGATGCGGCTCTCGGTGGAATCGCCCTTTTCCTGGCCCATCACGCAGATGGCCTCGCCGCGGAAGCGGCCGAAGCCGGCCACCAGCGCCTCGTCCTCGCCGAACTTGCGATCGCCGGCGAGCGGGGTGAACTCGGTGATCAGGCCCTTGATGAAGTCGTTGAAATGCGGCCGCTGCGGATGCCGCGCGACCAGCGTTTTCTGCCACGGCGTCAGGTTCAGATAGAGGTCGGCCATCGCCTGCGCCGCCTTGTCCTCGATCCGCCCGATCTCCTCGGCGATGTCGCTGCCGGAGGCCGCAAGCGTCCGCAATTCATCGAGCTTGGAATCGAGCTCGGCGACGGGCTTTTCGAAATCGAGATAGCTGCGCATCTGGTCTGGCATCAACTCAATATAGGGAGGACGGGGCGAGGCGGCGAAGCGGATTCGATGTCGCGGAAAGAAGTGTAGGTTCGTCAATGAGTTGGCTTGTGTGCTCGCAACGAGCGCAGGCCAAATCATCGTGAGGCCCCGGCTCTTTCTGCGGAGATGTGGCCGAAGTCAAGGCGGTTTCATCGTTCCAGTACCGTAGCCCGGATGAGCGAAGCGATATCCGGGGCAGGTCGCCCGATCGTCAATCCCGGATGTCGCTTCGCTCATCCGGGCTACTGCAGCTACGGCAGCAACTATTTCTCCGCCAGCGGGTGCAGGTCGCGGACCAGGCTCTTCAGCCGCTCCTCGACCACGTGGGTGTAGATCTGGGTCGTCGAGATGTCGGTGTGGCCGAGCAGCGTCTGCACGATGCGCAAATCGGCCCCGTTGTGCAGCAGGTGGCTGGCGAAGGCGTGGCGCAGCACGTGGGGGGAGACCAGCCGGGCCTGCAGGCCCGAAGCGACCGCGAGCTCCTTCAAGTCGCGGGCAAAATGCTGCCGCGTCAGATGCCCGCTCTCGCCGAACGAGGGGAACAACCATTTGGAGGCCGCCACGCGGTTCTTCTTGTCGGTCTTGTTGTTGTCCTTGGCCGCCTCCGTCGCCGCGAGATAATCGGCCATCGCCTGGCGCGAGGCCTCGTTGAGCGGCACCAGCCGTTCCTTGTTGCCCTTGCCGCGCACCACGATCATGCGGGCGTCGCGCTTCGCGGCCGTACGTGGCAGCGCCACCAGTTCGGAGACGCGCAGGCCGGTGGCGTAGAGCACCTCGAGCAGACAATAGAGTCTCAGGGCGCGCAGCCGTTTCGAGAGCGAAGCATCCTCCGCCTCGCTCAATTCCTTGGCGCGGCGGAGCATGCGGTCGACATCGGCAATCGACAGCACCTTCGGCAGGCCGCGGCCACGCTTCGGCCCGGACAGGATCGCCGCGGGATCGTCGGTTCTGATGCGTTCGTTCAGGAGGAAGCGATAGAGATGCCGCATCGCCGATAGCCGTCGCGCGACGCTGGTGGACTTGAAGCCGCGCGTGTCGAGATCGGCGAGATAGTCGCGCAGCGTCTGTGTTTCCGCGTCCGCGAATGCATGGCCGACGCGGCCGAGAAACTCGGAGAAGTCGGTGAGGTCGCGGCGATAGGCGTCGAGCGTATTGGGGCCGGCGCCCTGTTCCGCCGCGAGCATGTCGAGGAACAGGCCGGTGAGTTTTGTGTCTGAGGACTTGTTATCGGAAGATCTGGCACGCATGCCCGCAGCCTAGCTGCTATTTCTTGAGAAACTTATCCGGCGGGATCGTCACCGTCATTTCCCGCGGCTTGGGATTGACGAAGTTCGCCAGCGCGAAGACCACGCCATAGACGATGCCGGCGATCACGGCGACGACCGTCAGGAAGCGGAACAGGCTGGGCATCGGCAGGATCTCGGAGAGGGTCTCGGTCAGGGGCTTGGCGGGCAAATTAACCAATGAAATCATCCAACACGTTCGCCGTTTCGTGGCAAGAGTCCTCTGGCGAGGGCCCCTGCGGGGTCGTATAGGTGGCCAAAGGATGCCGCCATTGGCGGCAGATCGAGCGAGACCCATTCGAGCGAGACAAATGCCCGACGCCGCGTTGCCGATCCAAGCCTCGCCCGAGGCCGACATCCTGTCGGCGCTGGGGACGCGCTCGATCGTGCTCGTCGGCATGATGGGGGTGGGCAAATCCACCATCGGCCGCCGCATGGCTCTCCGGCTCAAGCTGCCCTTCGTCGATGCCGACACCGAGATCGAGGCGGCGGCCGGCATGACCATACCGGAAATCTTCGAGCGTCATGGCGAGCCGCATTTCCGCGACGGCGAGGCCCGCGTGATCGCGCGTCTGCTTGACGGCGGTCCCATCGTGCTGGCGACCGGCGGCGGCGCCTTCATGCGCGAGGAGACGCGGGCCCGCATCGCCGCGAAGGCGATCTCGATCTGGCTCAAGGCCGATCATGACGTCATCATGCGCCGTGTGCGCCGGCGCGCCGACCGTCCGCTGCTCCAGACCGCCGATCCCGAAGGAACCGTGACGCGCCTGCTCACCGAGCGCGAGCCGGTCTACGGCCATGCCGACCTCACCATCGCCTCGCGCGACGTGCCGCACGACAAGATCGTTGAGGAGACCATCGAGACGCTGCGCGCGCATCTTTGCGGCGAACGGGCGTCCCCGCCACCAGCCGACGTCGCGAGTGCCGCACGATGACCGCGCCTTTGAAACATTCAGATCCCGTCAATGTCGAGGTCGCGCTGGGGAATCGCGCCTATGACATCGTCATCGGCCGCGGCGTGCTGGCCTCGCTCGGCGAACGCGTCGCGCGCCTGCGCCCCGGCGTGCGCACCGCGATCGTGACGGATCGCACCGTCGCGAAATACTGGCTCGAACCCGCCGAGGCGTCCCTCGCAGCCAGCGGCGTTCCGACATCGCGCATCGTCGTCGAGGAAGGCGAGATCTCCAAGACCTATGCCGGGCTCGAAAAGGTCAGCGAAGCCCTGATCGCCGCCAAGATCGAGCGCAACGATCTCGTCATCGCGCTCGGCGGCGGCGTGGTCGGCGATCTCGCCGGCTTTGCGGCGGCGATCCTGCGTCGCGGCGTCGACTTCGTGCAGGTGCCGACCTCGCTGCTGGCGCAGGTCGATTCCTCCGTCGGCGGCAAGACCGGCATCAACTCGCCGCAGGGCAAGAATCTGCTCGGCGCCTTCCACCAGCCGGTGCTTGTGATCGCCGACACCGCCGTGCTCGACACGTTGTCGCCGCGGCAGTTTCGCGCCGGCTATGCCGAGGTCGCCAAATACGGCGTGCTCGGCGACGAGGCCTTCTTCGCCTGGCTCGAGAACAACCATTCCGACATCTCCAAAGGCGGTTCGGCGCGCGAGCATGCGATCGCGACCTCCTGCCGCGCCAAGGCCGGCGTCGTCTCGCGCGACGAGCGCGAGACCGGCGAGCGTGCGCTGCTCAATCTCGGCCACACGTTCGGCCATGCACTAGAAGCCGCGACCGGCTTCTCCGACCGCCTGTTTCACGGCGAGGGCGTTTCGATCGGCATGACGCTGGCGGCGCAGTTTTCGGCGAAGCTCGGCATGATCGGCGAAGCCGATGCGATGCGAGTCGAGCGTCACCTCATTGACGCCGGCTTGCCGACGCGCTTGCAGGACATCGCGGGCTTCGCGCAGGAGGGGCTTGCCGATGCCGACGCGCTGATGACGCTGATGGCGCAGGACAAGAAGGTCGAGCGCGGCAGGCTCACCTTCATCCTGCTGGAGGCCGTGGGGCGGGCCGTCGCCGTGAAGAACGTCGAGCCGGCTCCGGTGCGCGACTTCCTGAAGGACAAGCTCGCGCAAAAGGCATGACGCGAGGCTGAACGGCGCTACAGCGTTTTCGCGCGAAGTGGGTACCGGTTCGCGTAAGTAACGCGTCAAAACAAGAAACCAGAGTGGTTCATGGATTGGCTCGGATTCACCATCGTCATTCTCTGCCTGCTGGTCTCCGGCTTCTTCGCCGCGAGCGAGACCGCACTGACGGGCGCCTCGCGCGCCAGCATGCTGCGGCTCTCCAAGCAGGGTAATCGCGACGCCGACGTGGTTTCGCAGCTGCTCGACATGCGCGAGCGCCTGATCGGCGCCCTGCTGCTCGGCAACAACATCGCCAATATCAGTGCATCCGCCCTGGCCACCAGCATTTTCACGGCCTGGTTCGGCGACGTCGGCGTGCTCTATGCCACCGGCTTGATGACCGCACTGGTCGTGATCTTCGCCGAGGTGCTGCCCAAGACCATCGCGATCAACGCGCCCGACCGTATGGCGCTCGCGGTCGCGCGCCCGATGCGGCTGACGATGTACGTGCTGGGGCCGCTGCTGCGGATCGTGGAAGTCATCGTGCGGCTGTTGATGCGCCTGTTTGGCCTTGCCGGCGAGCACCAGGCGATCCTGTCGCCGACCGAGCGCCTCCGCGGCGCGGTCGACCTGCTGCATCATGAAGGCAAGTTTGAGAAGCACGACCGCGACATGCTCGGCGGGCTGCTCGATCTGCGCGAGCTCCAGGTCTCCGACGTCATGATCCATCGCACCGAGATGACGATGATCAACGCCGACCTGCCGCCGGAGGATCTGGTGCGCGAGGTGCTGGCGGCCGAATACACCCGCATCCCGCTGTGGCGCGAGAAACCGGAAAACATCATCGGCGTGCTCCACGCCAAGGATCTGCTGCGCGCGATCCGCGCGTCCGACGGCGACACCTCGCGCATCGACGTCTCGACCATCGCGCTGCCGCCCTGGTTCGTGCCGGAAATGCGGCCCGTCTCCGAGCAGCTCAAGGCGTTCCGCCGCCGCAAGACTCATTTCGCCCTGGTCGTCGACGAGTACGGCGAAGTTGAAGGCCTCGTGACGCTGGAAGACATTCTGGAAGAGATCGTCGGCGACATCTCCGACGAGCATGACGTCGTGGTCGCGGGCGTGCGCGCCCAGCCGGACGGCTCGGTCGTCGTCGACGGCTCGGTCCCGATCCGCGATCTCAACCGCGCCATGGACTGGCACCTGCCCGACGAAGAGGCAACGACGGTCGCCGGCCTCGTCATTCACGAGGCGCGCTCGATCCCCGACCGCGGCCAGAGTTTCACCTTTCACGGCTTCCGCTTCCGCGTCCTCCGCCGCGAACGCAACCGCATCACCGCGCTCCGTATTTCACCGGTGCCGCGCGAGACGGAAATGGAGGAAGCCAAGCGGCGGCGGGCGGGGACGTCGTTTTGAAGCGGTAGCTGTCATCGTCCGCCTTGTGCGCGCTTGCGCACTGGGGCGGACGATCCAGTAAGCCGCAGCGGCTCGATTCTAGCCGCGCCGCCTCGGAGTACTGGATGCCCGCCTTTGCGGGCATGACAGCCGCATCGGCGAGCTAGCTGCCGCCTTCTCCCGGCGCTTGCGCGTGGATCGCCAGCGCGTGCACGCTGCCGGAGAGTTCCGCGGCCAGCGCCGAATTTATCATGCGGTGGCGATCGACCCGGCTCTTCCCTTTGAAGGCGGAAGACACAATATAAACCCGAAAGTGCGTCTCGCCGCTCGGCCGATGGCCGGCGTGGCCCTCATGCAAATGTGACTCGTCGACGACTTGCAGGCTTTCCGGCGTGAAAGCTTCCTGCAACTTGTTGCTGATAGTGTCTCTGATGGCCATCTGGGTCATTACGGTGCGAGATCGCTCTCCGTATTGGATAGGCCGCCTCTAGCGGCCGTTCAAGGACGCCTCAGCATAGTTTCGGCTATGCTTTTCAGCTAATTGCAATGTCAAGACTTGAAGGTTTTTGCATTGCGTAGTCAAAGTCAGCCATGCCGATCGATTCATCAAAGTTCTTCGACTCCATCCGGATCAAGCCGAAAGGCAAGCAGCCGGAGGTGAAGCCGCGCGACGCCGTGGTCAATTGCGAATGGACCGGGTGTCAGAACAAGGGCGCGCATCGTGCGCCCAAGGGTCGCGACAATCAGCGTGAGTACTGGCACTTCTGCCTGAACCACGTGCGCGAGTACAACCAGAACTACAATTTTTTCTCCGGCATGAATGCCGACGCTGTCGCGCGCTATCAGAAAGATGCGCTGACCGGTCATCGTCCGACCTGGAAGATGGGCGCCAATGGCGGCGTCAAGAAGGGCGCCGAGGCCGAGATCGACGGCGCCTTCGATCCGTTCAGCATGTTCCAGGAGCTGAACGGCCGCACCGGCTGGCGCGCCGGCCCGCAGGCCGCGCCCAAGGCCGAGACGCGCAAGATCATGAACGCCGAGCGCAAGGCGCTTCAGGTGATGGGCCTCGCCCCCGAGTCCACGCTCGCCGACGTCAAGTCCAAGTACAAGGCGCTGGTGAAGCAGCACCACCCCGATGCCAACGGTGGCGACCGCTCCACCGAGGATCGCCTGATCGAAATCATCAAGGCGTATAATTATCTGAAGACCGTGGTGCGCGAGGCGTAGGCTTCGCGCGCGCTTTCTTCCCTTCTCCCCTTGCGGGAGAAGGTGGCGCGAAGCGCCGGATGAGGGGTTTCTCTCGGCGAATTCAACTGCAAGATATGAGGGTGTCGAGACAACCCCTCACCCGTCTCGCCGCTTTGCGGCGAGCCACCCTCTCCCGCAAGGGGAGAGGGGAAGCACGCGCTCCGGGCTACGCATTCCCTACGCCTTCGGCATCGCGCCCACATATGACGAGCTCGGCCGGATCAGCCGCCCGGTCCGCTGCTGCTCCCGCGCATGCGCCGTCCAGCCGGCTGCGCGCGCCACGGCGAAGATCGGCGTGAAGGCCTGCCTCGGAATCGCCAGCGCATCGAGCAGGATCGCGGTGAAGAACTCCACATTGGTCTCCAGCGGCCGGTCCGGATTCTTCTTGCGCAAGGCTGCGCGGATATAGGCCTCGACCTCGCCGGCAAACGGCAGGTCGGCGCCGTCCGAGGCCAGCGCCTCGATCGCGGTCTTGAGCACGTCGGCGCGGGGATCGCGCACGCGATAGACGCGGTGGCCGAAGCCCATCATTCGCTCGCCGCGGGCGAGTGCCGCGTCCACCCAGGGCTGGATGCGCTCGCGCGAGCCGATCGCGTCGAGCATTTCCAGCACCGGCTCCGGCGCGCCGCCATGCAGCGGACCCGTCAGCGCGCAATAGCCGGCGGTGACGGCGGCAAACAGATCTGCGTGCGTTGAGGCCACCACGCGCGCGGTGAAGGTCGAGGCGTTCATGCCGTGGTCGCTGGCGGTCACGAGATAGGCGTCCAGCGCCCTGACCTCGCGTGGTTCGGGCGCGCGCCCGTGCAGCATGCGAAGCGTATCGGCAGCCTGGCTCACGTTCGGATCGGGCGCCACGGGATCGAGACCCCTAGCCCGGCGGACGAGCGCGCCCGCAATCACCGGGAATGCGCCGACGATCGTCGCCTCATGGGCGAGCCCGTGCTCGGCGCGAACTCCCGCGACCGCCGCGCGAAATCCGTCGATGATGCCCATGCCGCGCGTTGCCGGCAGCAGCTCATCCAGCCGCGCGAAGGCGCGCTCGCGTGCGGCGCCCAGGCTCGCGCGCACATCGGCTTCGCTCAGCGTGGTCGTGCTGGCGCCGTTCCAGAGCCGGGCGGTGACGCCCTCAAAGCTCGACTGGCTCGCCAGTCGGCCAACATGCTCGCCGGCGATGATCAACTCGCCGCGCTCGCCGTCGACATGGCTCAGCACGGTTTCGGCCGCGGGAACGCCGTCCAGCCCGATCTGGCTCTTGGTGAGGTGGATGTTCATGGCCCAAATCTCCTTTGCACCAGCCAAAGATCAGGCCTCTCGACAGATTGATCAATCTTGATTACATTAATCAATATGAAAAATTCGGAAGGTCTCTACCTCTCCGCCCGGGAAGCCGCCGCCGAGCTCGCGATCTCGCCGGCCACGCTCTACGCCTATGTCAGCCGCGGCCTGGTCCGCTCCGAGCCGACGCCCGACTCGCGCAAGAACCGCTATCGCGCCGAGGACGTCCGGGCGCTGAAGGAGCGTCGGGTGCCGTCGCCGGAGCCGCGCGGCCTGCGCAGCTTCGATGCCGATCTGCCGGTCATGGACACGGAGATCTCCACCATCACCGAGGAGGGCGCGATCTATCGCGGCGTCAATTGCGTCGATCTCGCGGAGAACGACACGCTGGAGCACACGGCGACGCTTCTGTGGGACGTCTCCGGCGTCGATCCCTTTGCGCCGGACAATTTTCCCGCGGTGTCCGATGAGATGCGCCTGATCGCGCAGGCCGCGCGGCGCGCCGCGCCGATCGATCGCGCCATTGCCGTGCTGGCGCTCGCATCGAGCGCCGATCCCCGCGCCTTCACCCGCGCGCATGATGGACGTGCGATGGTCGGTGCGCGCATCGTCCGGCTCCTGGTCGCGACCATGCTCAATACGGAGCCGTCCGCCGAGCCGCTGCACCAGCAGATCGCCAGTGCCTGGGCTCCCGACAACAAGCACGCGGCCGATCTCATACGCCGCGCGCTGGTTCTGCTCGCCGAGCATGAGTTGAACGCGTCCACCTTCACCGCGCGTTGCGCAGCCTCGACCGGTCTTAATCTTTATGATTCCGTCATCGCCGGCCTCGCCGCGCTGAAGGGACCGAAGCACGGCGGTGCCGGCGTGCTCGCCTCGCAGCTCGTCAAGGCACTGGTCGATCGTGACGTCGAGCCAATGGTCCGGGAGCGTGTCGCGCTCGGCGAACGCTTTGCCGGCTTCGGTCACGGCGTCTACAAGCGGGGCGATCGGCGCGCGCAATCGCTGCTCAACGCGCTCTCTCGCGCAGGCGCACCGCGCAAATTCACCAAGGAGGTGCCCGAGCGGATCGCGGAGGCGACCGGCGAACTCGTCAATATCGACTACGCGCTCGCGGTGCTCGTGCACGCGCTGCGCCTGCCTGGCGGCAGCGAGCTCGCCCTGTTCGCGATGGCCCGCAGCGTCGGCTGGATCGCACATGCGAGCGAGCAGTTGCAGTTCGGCAAGC
Organism: Bradyrhizobium sp. 17; assembly: GCF_023073515.1. NCBI lineage: Bacteria > Pseudomonadati > Pseudomonadota > Alphaproteobacteria > Hyphomicrobiales > Nitrobacteraceae > Bradyrhizobium > Bradyrhizobium sp. 17. The sequence goes on from NZ_JADPJQ010000128.1 coordinate 79,557, forward strand.
TCATCAGGCCCCGGGCGAGGTATGTCGGGCCGGCACCGGGGCGGAGGGGAGGCGCTGCTAGCTAGGATCGCTGCTGCGGTCGTCCTGGCGGAAGCCCGTGCTCGGGTACCTGATCAATCCGCAAGCCCTAACACGAACGCCAAAGCAATCCCAATCCGCGCCATATCCTGGCTGCCGAGGCGCCCGATCTTCTGTCCGATCCGTTCGCGTCTCACGGTGATCGGCTTGTCGGCCATCGCCTGCGATCTCAGTCGTAATCCATTTTCGCGGGTTGGCTCGATAGTCACCCGAAAATCCGGGGCGTGCGCCAGTTCGGAAGTCAACTGGCAGATCACGACGGAGGCATGAGTTTCAGGGAAAGCGTCGCTCTGCACGATGACCGCCGGGCGGGGTTTGCCATAGTCGCCCGTTGCAGCGACGGTCACGACGTCACCGCGTTGCATCTGCATCAAACTCGGAGACCGACTCGATCCACTGCAGCGCGTTGCGCTCGCGATCGGGGTCGAGGCTGGCAACTTGCTTCGCCACCCGTCGTCGAACTGACCGCGAGCGAGCATCAGCTACGACGAGGCGCAGTTCGCGCAAGCCCCGCAGCCGCCTCCGCTGGCGCATCATTTTCATTCTTTCAGCGGGTGCAGTCATTGGAAACGATCCCATGTAACGCGTTACAATGTAACGCGTTACGGCTTGGAGGCAAGGGCCGCCACGTTGCGAAGTCCCCAAACCGCAGTGCGCCGCTCGACGCTATCACCCTCGCGGCTTCGCCACCGCCACGCCGCCGCCGTTCCGGCGGCGATAGATCCAAACCGCCAGGCCTACGACGATTGCCACGCCGACCACGGTCAAAATCCACATATGCTTATACGGATGCCCATGGTGCGGCAGCCCGGCATATTCGTGCAGGGCCGACACCGCCAAAACGCCCGGCAGCACATGCGCCGGCGCCCAGACCAGGATCGCCGGGATGTTGATGGCGTAGAAGCGGGCCGGGGGCATGCCGAGCGCGCCCGCCGTGACCGGGACGAAGGCACGGATCGGCGGCACGAAGCGGGCGAAGAACACCGCCCAGGTGCCGAAGCGGTGGAAGAAATTCTCGCTCTGTTCGACCACACGCGGATAATTGGTCAGCGGCCAGGTGTTGAGGATCTCCCGTTGTTGCCGGTGTCCGATCCAGTAGGCCGAACCATCGCCGAGCACTGCGCCGAGCGCCGCCGCCAGCAACACCCATTGCAGCTTGAGCTCGCCGCCCGGGACCAGGGCGCTCAGCGCCAGGATGATCGTCGAGCCGGGGATGACCGACCCCACCACCGGAACCGCCTCGAGCAGGGCCGCCAGAAACAGGGTCAGATAGGCCAGCCACGCATGGGCCGAGACGAATGAAATGAGGGGATCGAGAAAGGACGTCACATCGTCTCTGCGGTGGGATTGGGCCTTGGGGTTCGGACCCTATATTCAGACCCTACAAAGTAATGAGCGGCGGTAAAAGTGCCACCCGCGTCGGCAGGACGGTGCCTTCGGCACGAAATTCAGGCGTGATTCGCAGGGCAGCCTTCCAAAAATCGCGTTCCTTGCCTATCTAAATGAAAAGACAACGGAACTTTGATCGGGGGGCGGGCTTCTGCCCGCCCGTTGTCTCTGATAGGTTCGCAACAGCACCCAGCCGCAGCCAACGTGCAATAACTGGTCTCGGGATCGCCCGGGACCTCGGAGGATTGATGACGACCGCCGCGATGTCCAAAGTTGAGGAAGTTTCCGGTTTGCCCGACATGAAGGTGTCGGTGCGCCAGGTGTTCGGGATCGACAGCGATCTCGAAGTCCCCGCCTATTCCGAAGTCGATCCTCACGTCCCCGAAGTCGATTCCGATTACCGCTTCGACCGCGCCACCACGCTCGCCATTCTCGCCGGCTTCGCCCACAACCGCCGCGTCATGGTCACGGGCTATCACGGCACCGGCAAATCCACCCATATCGAGCAGGTCGCTGCGCGACTGAACTGGCCCTGCGTGCGCGTCAACCTCGACAGCCACATCAGCCGTATCGACCTCGTCGGCAAGGACTCGATCGTGGTCCGCGACGGCAAGCAGGTCACCGAATTCCGCGACGGCATCCTGCCCTGGGCGCTCCAGCATAACGTCGCGCTGGTGTTCGACGAATACGACGCCGGCCGCCCGGACGTGATGTTCGTGATCCAGCGCGTGCTGGAAGTCTCCGGCCGGCTGACGCTGCTCGACCAGAACAAGGTGATCAAGCCGCATCCGGCATTCCGCATGTTCTCGACCGCCAACACCGTCGGCCTCGGCGACACCTCGGGCCTCTATCACGGCACCCAGCAGATCAACCAGGGTCAGATGGACCGCTGGTCGATCGTCACCACGTTGAACTATCTCAGCCATGACGAGGAAGTGGAGATCGTGCTGGCCAAGGCCAAGCACTATCGCACCACGGAGGGCCGCGACATCGTCAACAAGATGGTTCGCCTCGCCGACCTCACCCGCAACGCCTTCGCCAATGGCGATCTGTCGACGGTGATGAGCCCGCGCACGGTGATCACCTGGGCGGAGAACGCCGACATCTTCAGCGACATCGGCTTTGCGTTCCGGGTCACCTTCCTCAACAAATGCGACGAGCTCGAACGTCCCCTCGTCGCCGAGTTCTACCAGCGCTGCTTCAACGCGGAGCTGCCGGAATCGTCGGTGAACGTGGCGCTCAGCTGATCGCTCTCGGTGTGTCGTCCCGGCCGAGTGCGCAATTGCGCACGGGGGCCGGGACCCATACCGCGAGGTCTCTCTGTGAAGCGACGCTGCTAATTTCTCCTGACGCAATGATTGCCGGCGGTTATGGGTCCCGGCCTTCGCGGGGACGACGGGTAAGGGCGAGATGAGCACCACCTCCAACTCCAAATTCCGCAACACCAAGGAAGCCCCGACCGAGCCGTTCAAGCGCTCGGTGGCCTCCTGCCTGAAGGCGATCGCCAAGGCGCCCGAGCTCGACGTCAGCTTCGCCGCCGAGCGTCCCGGGCTCGCGCCGGGCAAGGCGCGGCTGCCCGAGCCCGCGCGAAAGATGACCAGGCGTGATGCCGCCATCGTGCGCGGCCACGCCGATTCCATCGCGCTCAAGCTCGCCTGTCACGATCCGAAGGTGCATCGCAAGCTGATGCCGGGCAATCCGCAGGCGCGCGGCGTGTTCGAGGCGGTGGAGCAGGCCCGTGTCGAGGCGATCGGCGCGCGGCGCATGGCGGGCGTTGCGAAAAACCTCACCGCGATGCTCGACGACCATTTCCATCGCGGCAAGTTCGACGAGATCACCGATCGCGCCGACGCGCCGCTCGCCGACGCGCTGGCAATGCTGGTGCGCGAGCGCCTGACCGGCATGGCGCCGCCGACGGCCGCCAAGAAGATGGTCGATCTCTGGCGCCCTATTCTCGAAGACAAGATCGGCAGGCGGCTCGACCGGCTCGATACCGTGGTCGAGGACCAGACCAGGTTCGGCGATGCCGTGCATGATCTGCTGACGGCGCTCGAGATCGGCGACGAGCGCAGCGCCGACAGCGAAGACAATGACGAGAACGACGAGAACCAGGACGGCGACAACGATCAGTCCGGCGCCGAGGGCTCGCCCGATTCCGACGCCGCGCAGGAGATGAGCGCCGATCAGGCCCAGGCGTCGAGCGAGGAGATGAGCGAGAGCGCGATGGAAAGCGCGCAGGCCTCGACCTCCGACACCTTCGACGACGGCGAGCTCGGCGACGACGAGACGCCGGGCGAGGCGACGCGGCCGAATTCGCACGGCAAGAACGAGCCGCGCGGGCCGGAATATCACGCCTTCGCGCCGAAGTTCGACGAGGTCATCGCCGCCGAAGACCTCTGCGACCATGACGAGCTGGAGCGGCTGCGCGCCTATCTCGACAAGCAGCTCGCGCATCTGCAGGGCATCGTCGCCCGTCTCGCCAACCGGCTGCAGAGGCGCTTGATGGCGCAGCAGAACCGCGCCTGGGAATTCGATCTCGAAGAGGGCATTCTCGACCCCGCGCGGCTGTCGCGCGTGGTGACCGATCCCTATCACCCGCTGTCCTTCATGCACGAGAAGGAGGCGACGTTCCGCGATACCGTGGTGACGCTGCTGCTCGACAATTCCGGCTCGATGCGCGGGCGGCCGATCACGGTCGCGGCGACTTGCGCCGACATCCTCGCCCGCACGCTGGAGCGTTGCGGCGTCAAGGTCGAGATTCTCGGCTTCACCACGCGCGCCTGGAAGGGCGGGCAATCGCGCGAGGCGTGGCTTGCCGCCGGCAAGCCGGCCAGCCCCGGCCGCCTCAACGATCTCCGCCACATCATCTACAAGTCGGCGGACGCCCCCTGGCGTCGTGCGCGGAAAAACCTCGGCCTGATGATGCGCGAAGGGCTGTTGAAGGAGAACATCGACGGCGAGGCGCTCGACTGGGCGCACAAGCGCCTGCTCGGCCGGCCCGAACAGCGCAAGATCCTGATGATGATCTCGGACGGCGCGCCGGTCGACGATTCCACGCTGTCGGTCAATCCCGGCAACTATCTCGAGCGGCACCTGCGCCACATCATCGAGGAGATCGAGACCCGCTCGCCGGTCGAGCTGATCGCGATCGGCATCGGCCATGACGTGACGCGCTATTATCGCCGCGCGGTGACGATCGTGGACGCCGAAGAGCTCGGCGGCGCCATCACCGAAAAACTCGCCGAACTGTTCAGCGAGACCAACACCGCGCCCACGCAGCCGGCCAACCGCCCGCGACGCAAACTGCATTCGTGAGCAACCATCGGTCCCGCCGCAGCTTTATCGGCCACGCGGCGGCGGGATTTTCCACTCTCGCACTGTCTCGCCTGGCGCAGGCACAGCCGGCGCCGAAGCCGGCGCTGATCGAGCACGCCGTCGCCGCGCCCGTTGGCATCGAGGTCAACGCGCGGCCGATCCCGAATTTCGAGCCGCGCGACCGCGCGCGCACGCGGTTCGGTTCGCTGGACTATCGCGGCGGCCTGGTGCTGACCTCGCCGCATCGCGGCTTCGGCGGCCTGTCCGGCTTCCGCTTTCTCGACAGCAAAGGCGAGCGCTTCCTCGCGATCTCCGACCAGGGCACCTGGTTCACCGGTCGCATCCGTTATTCCGGGCGGATCATGACCGGCCTCGGCGACGTCGAGGCCGCGCCGGTGCTCAATGCGGAGGGGCGGCCGATCACGGAGAAGCGGCTGTGGTACGACACCGAGTCGCTCGCGCGTGACGGCGACCTCGTCTATGTCGGGCTCGAGCGCGTCAACCAGATCATGCGGTTCGATTTTGCGAAGGGCGGCACACGCGCGCGCGGCGAGGTGCTGCCGACCCCGCCGGCGGTGCGCAAACTGCCCTACAACAAGGGGCTCGAGGCGCTGGTGTTCGTTCCAAAGGGGCAGCCGCTCGCGGGCACCTTGATCGCGCTGTCGGAGGGCGGCTTCGATGCCGACGGCAATCTGATCGGATTTTTGCTCGGCGGCCCCACACCCGGCCAGTTCAGCATTCGCCGCACCGACCAGCAGCTCATCAGCGACGCGGTGCTGCTGCCCTCGGGCGATCTCCTGATCCTCGAACGCAAATTCTCCTGGTTCACCGGCGTCGATATCCGCATCCGCGCGATCCCCCTGAAATCGATCGCGCCGGGCGCATTGGTCGACGGCCCCGTGCTGTTCAAGGCCGATCTCGGCCACGAGATCGACAACATGGAAGGCATCGACGCCCACGTCACGGCTGACGGCGAGACCGTGCTGACATTGGTGTCGGACGACAATTTCTCGATGCTCCAGCGCACCCTGCTGCTGCAGTTCGCGCTGGTGGAGTAGGGCGGCGCGGCCGCAATGCATCCCCCGCGAGCCGCCATGCCCCCCGCGCGGCTGGCAATCGGCGCATCGCCCACTACACTCTCTCCATCTCCCTGCCCCCCATCCCGGAACTCCCCCGCATGAGCGCCCTGTTTTCCCCGATCAAGCTGCGCGGCCTGACTTTGAAGAACCGCATCGTGGTGTCGCCGATGTGCCAATATTCGGCCGAGGACGGCGTCCCCACCGACTGGCACTTCACCCACATCAACAATCTCAGCCTGTCCGGCGCCGCGATGTTCTGCATCGAGGCGACCCATGTCGAGGCGATCGGCCGCATCACGCCGGGCTGCCTCGGGCTCTACAGCGATGCCGCCGAGGCCGCGCTGAAGCAGATCCTCACCTCGGTGCGGAAACATTCCTCGACCGCCGTCGCAATGCAGCTCGCGCATGCCGGCCGCAAAGCCAGCAGCGCGCGGCCCTGGGACGGCGGCCAGCTGATTCCGCAGGACGCGGGCGGCTGGCAGACCGTGGCGCCGTCGGCGCTGCCGCACAAGGAGGGCGAGGCCGCGCCGCTGGCGCTCGATGCCGCCGGCCTCAAGCGCATCCGCGAGGCCTTCGTCGATGCCGCCAAGCGCGCCGATCGCATCGGCATTGACGCGGTCGAGCTGCACGGCGCGCACGGCTATCTCCTGCATCAATTCCTGTCGCCGATCTCGAACAGGCGCACCGACGAATATGGCGGCTCGCTCGAGAACCGCATGCGCTTCCCGCTGGAGGTCTACGACGCGGTCCGCGCCGTATTCCCGCACGACAAGCCGGTCGGCATGCGGGTGTCGTCGACCGACTGGGTCGAGGGCGGCTGGGACCTGGCGCAGACCATCGCATTCGCAAACGCGCTGAAGGCGCGCGGCGTCGACTGGATCGATGCCTCCTCCGGCGGCGTCTCGCCGCTGCAGAAGATCGCACTCGGCCCCGGCTATCAGGTGCAGTTTGCAGAGGCCATCAAGCGCGAGACCGGTTTGCCCACCATCGCCGTCGGCCTGATCACCGAGCCGAAGCAGGCCGAAGAGATCGTCGCATCCGGCAAGGCCGACATGGTCGCGCTCGCCCGCGGCTTGCTCTACGACCCGCGCTGGGCCTGGCACGCCGCAGCCGAACTCGGCGGCGAGGTCGAAGCCCCGCCGCAATACTGGCGCTCGCAGCCCTCGACCCAGAAGGCGCTGTTCGGCAAGACCACGTTCGGGGCGCGGTGAGAGAGGCGAGTCTGGCGCGAGGACCGCGCCGCAAACTCGTCATTGCGAGGAGCCCTTGCGACGAAGCAATCCAGGCTGTGTCCGCGGAAAGATCCTGGATTGCTTCGCTGCGCTCGCCATGAGGATGGGGAGGCAGCCATGCGACACACGCCAAGGTCGTTGCTCCGCGTACCTTTTGGTCCCGTGCCGTTCCGCCTCACGCATCCGTAAACCCTCTCAGCTTCCACCCCACCCAAATCTGGCCTAACCTCGCGTGCGTCCAACGCCTCGCGGAGGCCCGCCATGCGATTTCGTGTTCGAAAAGCTGCCCACGTCATCGAGCGCGTGGGCCTTGCGATGGCGGGCGCGGCGTGCGGGCTGTTTGTCGGCGCTTATGTGGGATCGGCGATCCCCGCGCTCACCACCGAGGGGTTCCTGCTGCTGATGATGGTGCTGGGCTTCGTCGGCTTCTATCTCGGCATCGACACGCCGCAATTGCCGTTCGACGAGGCCCACGGCGACATCGACGCCGCGGAACTGTTGAGCGCCGCCGGCACGCTCTGCGCCACGCTCACCGCGCTCGCCTCCGTCGCCATCATCGTGCTCCGCCTCGATCCGCACATCGCCTGGAGCTGGTTCGCCTTGTTCGGCTGGATCGCCGGCGTCGCGATGCAGATCGTCGCGGGCGCAAAGGCGCGGATGCGGAAACCGTGAATTTGTTGTGTTGGGAGAGATCGCGCCGCAAGTACACTGCGTTCCCTCCCCCTTGTGGGGGAGGGCTAGGGAGAGGGGTAGCCACACGGCGTGCTCTGTCGAATGAAGCGACACTCTGTTGCCATCGCTTCGCACGTAACTAACACCTTTTGCTGGGCCACCCCTCTCCCCAACCCTCCCCCACAAGGGGGGAGGGAGCCGAGCGGAGTGTGGAGCGCGGCCTTGTTCAGCAGCTGGAAGGAGTCAAAACACCACTCCCACCTTCGTGCCGCGCTTCCACGCCACGCGGCAGCGTTTTTTCGTGTTCACATGCAGCAGCTCGAAGCGATCGGGAATCTTCACCTGGCCGCCGAGATCGACGCAGGCACCTCCGGGCGAATAGTCGATCAGCGTGCAGGGGATCACCGGCGCGCGCGGGTCGGTGATGATCTTGGCCTGGCGGGACACCAGGCCCGCGGGTTTGACGCGGGCATGTCGTCGCGGATGCATTGGCACTCTCCTCCAATTTCCGCGGATGGCGCGGGTGGTCAGGAGATGATGCCCAGGAGTTGATTCGATCCGGCTAAGGCGGGGCGGAGAATTTTAATGAAAAGTATCGGCGAATGGAGAAAGCGGCGGTAGCGGGGTGGGAAGGCTTCCCCCTCTCCCCTTGTGGGAGAGGGTGGATCGCCACGAAGTGGCGAGACGGGTGAGGGGTCTCGCACGGCATACTAAGCTTTCGCGTTCGCGGCGACAACCCCTCATCCGGCGCCATAGCCGATGCGAAGCATCGGCGTTTTCAAGAACGGCGGCCGAAGACCGCCTATGCCACCTTCTCCCACAGGGGGAGAAGGGAAGGCCCTCACCCCACCACGATCTCCCCCGACTCCGCCACCATGCCCACACCCGGCGGCAGCGGCATCGGCACCGTCACATACTCCTTCGGCAAATTCACCGGCCGATAGTCCGGCTCCACCGCCATCCGCTTCAACACGCTCTCATGCACATGCGCGCCTTCGGGGATCAGGCGCGGTTCGCAATCGGGGATGTAGAACCCGAGAAACACCTTCCGCGCCGGCCATTCCCGGTACTTGGCGCTCTTCGGCAGATATTCCAGCACGCGCCAGGGCGCCGTCATCGAATCATGCAGCTCGCCGGTCTTGCCGGTGTAAGCCGGCGGCACGTATTGGAACGGCGAGTTCTTGCGCTGGATGCCCCAGGCGAGCTGGTTCACCGTGCGCGGGTTGAAGTTCAGCCCCGCCTTGGTCGCCTCCTCGATCATCCAGAGCAGCGGATATTTGGACTCGCCGCTCTCGACTTCCGGATAGCCGCCACCGACGTCGCAATGCACGCCGGCGAACCACACCTGCAAAATGTCCTGCGGCTCCTTCTTGTCGTCGGGCACGAAGCGGTTGCGCCAGTACTCCTGCGGCTCCTCATACTGCTTGAGGCGGAACATGCAGCGCCGCTCGTCGATGGCGATCGCCTGGCGGAAGATGTTGACGCTGGGATTGCGCAGCGTGAAGGCGAGCTCCTCGAAGCTCGGCAAATAGCCCCGGTCGGCGCGCGGCACGATCACGCTCGCCACCGTGTCCCAGACGCCGATGAAGTGGATGGTCGGCCAGCGCGACGAGGTGATGCGTGCGAACTGCGCGGCGAGATCGAACTTGTTTTTCGGCAGCGGCCCGCTGTCGTCAAAACCCTCATCGATGAGGTCGCTGACATCGTTGCCGCGCCCGGTGCCGGAATATTGCTTGTAGGCGACGAGGCCACTGCCTGCGAGGTTGGCCTGCTCCGGCGAGATCAGGCCGATCTTGTGGATCAGCCCCGCCAGCACGCGAACCGTGTAGGCACCGCGCGAAAAACCGAACAGGTAGATCCTGTCGCCCGGCGCGTAATGCTCGACCAGGAAGCAATAGGCCGACAGCGTGTTGTCATCGAGCCCGTAGCCAGTGGCGAGCCCCAGCACCAGATTGACGTTGGCTTTCCAGCGGTGCCACGTCGACGGCTCCGTCACCGTGCCGACCCCGGGATCGTAGAACACCATCTGCCGCGGCCGCGTCTTGTCGGTCTTGCGCAGGCAGCGATAGAGCTTCAGGACGTTGGAGATGTTTTCGGAAATCTCGTTGCCGGTGCCGTCACAGCAGATGACAAGGTTCTTCGGCTCGGATGTGTGCTCGGCGTTGCGCTCGTGATCCACAGGATGCCCCTCCCGCTGATGCTACCCGGGCGAGTATAGCGGAAAAGGGCGGGGAGAGGGAGATGACGCTTCTTCTCCTCTCCCCTTGCGGGAGAGGGTGGATCGCCGCGAAGCGGCGAGACGGGTGAGGGGTCTCTCTCCGCGTGCGAATCTCTCGCGTCAGAACTCCCGGAGACAGACCCCTCATCCGGCGCCATAGCCGATGCGAAGCATCGGCGTTTTCAAGAACGGCGGCCGAAGGCCGCCTATGCCACCTTCTCCCGCAAGGGGAGAAGGGAAGGCGCCCGCCGGCTACTTCTTCTTCTGGCCGATCTCCGGCTGCCAGGCCGCGTCCTTGCGGCTTGGCGCTGCGGCGCTGGTCTTGATCTTGTCCTTTTTCGGCTTCTTGGTCTCGCGGTTGCTGCGTTGCTGTCCCTTGGCCATGACGTCGTCTCCTCCTGGGTTTCGAGTTCGTCCGCGTGCGAGATCGGCGCTGCAATGGTCGCTGGGCGGGGCTGTGAGATGCACCCGCCCGAACCAATGAAGATCGCCGCTGCGCACACGAGGCGCGAAAGATGCAGCGCAACATCGACGCGCGGCAATTGCGTGAGCTGCGCTGACGTGGTCGAGCGTACGCCCGCGTCCTGCCGATTGCGAGGACTAAAACGCCGCGCACGAGCACCGCGCTTGCGCCGTAAGTCCCGGCCCACGCTGACATAATGCTGGCTATTGCCGGGTAACAAGCGCATGGTCGTGACCAGCTGGTGTCGGTTGGGGCCCCTTCTTTGCGAAAGGCAGGCGCGCATGACCATCCGCTCGCGGCGAGAAACCATCACCTTCAAGCATCCATTCCACATCCGCGGCCTCGAGCGCCAGTTGCCGGCCGGCGCCTATGAGGTCGTCACCGACGAGGAGATGATCGAGGGCCTGTCCTTCGCATCCTATCGCCGCGTCGCCACCATGATCACGGTGCCCTCCGAAGGCGTGCGCGGTGCGACGGAGATGCTGTCGATCGGCTCGGTCGACCTGGCGGATGCCCAACGTATCGACGCGAGTGCCTGACATGACTGACATCCCGGTCGATCTCGACAGCCACCGCGGCATGGCCGCCCAGAAGGCAACCGATCTGCGCCGCGCGCTGGCCGATGTCGAGGCCCAGGTCAGGGAGCTGCGCGAGCGCGAGGCCGAGCTTGAAAACCGCATGATGTCGGTGCCTGCCACGTCCTGGCCGGAGGCCGCCGTGAAGGCCCGCCATCTGCTCAACCTCTATGCCGCGAGCCTGCCCACCGAGGACACCCGCCACCGCGCGCTGGTGGCCGCCCTGTTCGACGATTTCGCAAGGCTCAACGGCGACGGCTGAAGGCGAGGCAACGCGCGCAAACACCGGCGTCGTCCTGGCAGAGTGCGCAATTGCGCACGGAGCCGGGACCCATAACCACCGAAGTCAGTTTTTGTGCACCCTCGTGCCACAGCCTGCTTCGATAACGCTGACCGGCGCCGCCCCCAGTGCGCAATTGCGCAAGTCCGGCACGACGCGGACGCAAAAGGAGTACCCCATGACGCTCACCAGCAGCCGCTTCATCGCCCACGACCAGGACCGCGGCATCGTCCAGTTCTCGATGCAGGACGGCGCGAAGGAGATCGCCTGCGCGATCTCGACCTCCGCCATGGACGACCTCGAGCGCGGCCCGCGCGCCCGGCCCAGCGAGCGCGAAGAGCAGTTCACGCGCCTGCGCGAACGCATCGAAGCCTGCACCGGACGCAAATATCAGGCGACGGAGTTCGAAGGCACGCCGCCGGGGATCGTGCTGCGGAGCATTGATTTTCGGGGGTAGGGGAACGGCGTGGGCTAGAAGTATGGCGGAGCCGGGCCGTCGGTTCCGTCGCGTGGCTGTCTGGACGAATATGAAGGAACTTCATTTTGGAGAAATGAGATCGGTGAGTTGGATTGGTCTAAACACAATATAGTTTGTTCGGGCCTACTGCCGCTTAGCGATAGAGCAGTAGAAATGGAAAGCCTTCAAGACTGCAATTGTCGCGCTGAGGTCAGCGTGTGTTCCAAACTGCCGTATCATTTTTCGGAGTAGGGCTTTTCCATCTCGCGTGAGCTCCCAATGAACCTTGTCGGCCACTTTGTCTGCTCGGATCACTGCGCTCGGATGGTCCTGAACTAAGAGATCAAAAAAGTGGTTTGGCAGTAGATCCTCTAGTTCCCAATTCAACCCTTTGTAGGCCAGGTTTTCCCGTTCAAAGGCCTTTTGGAGAGTCTTGGGATCGAGATTGCCGCTCGTTGGCATGTGTGGATGAAGCCGGAAGACGTCACGAAACTCCACAATACTTGTGTCCAAAGCAGTCGCAGCTCTTACTGCCTGTTGGCCTGCCTTGTCATTGTCGAATAGTGCAAGAAACCGATAGGCAGGTCGACCGCTTCTGGTTAGGCAGGTGCGCGAATAACTTCGCAAGCTGACCAATTCGCGAATGACGCCCTGTGTACCTCCTCGGTCTCGTTCGCCGGCGGCAATGATTGCTAGATCCGTTCCAATCAAGTCTTGACCGGTAGCCTCCCGTTCAAGGCGAGCAGCAAGCTCAAGTATCTCCACATCACTAGCGGTGTTAGGTCCCGATCTTCGATAACAAGAAACTGCTCTAATATCGGGCGCTCCGGTTCGTCGATTTCCGTTATGTCAAAGCGCTGAATACGGCCAAACTGATCCCGTACTCTGATGGTCTTTCGCTGTTCCGCAAATCGCTCGACATAGCGATGCAAAACGCTTTCGATAAAGCGATCCGGCGATTCGCGGGATAGGCTAGCGCTAGCGAACCCGGTTGACCGTTCCAGCCATTGGTTCAGCACAGTCTCTGCATTTTCCAACTCAGAAGTGATCGTTAATTGTGTGCGAAAACCGGACTCCCACAAATCGCTCAGTTCTTGAGGTATCGGATAGTCGTTGCCTGCAACTACAAGAACTTGGCGAACTCCCGAGCGGCGGAGGTCCTCCACCATCGTCATTCTTCTCAGCCTATTTTCAAATTCCGAGGTGGAGCTTCCCTCACGTCCATTGAGCAAGTAGATGGGCAAACAGCGCTGGGGAAAAGTGATGCGCGACGGATCGCTATCGACGATCTGCACGAAGCCCCTTCGTCTAGCCATATCGTCGCCGGAGCGCGATCCTTGATCGAGCGCTGAGATCAACCGCTTGTCAGAAACCTCGGATAAGACTAGCCGCCAAGGCAAGCCTAGGAATGATATCAAAGTTTCGAGTTGGGGGCATTCCTTCGGCAGGTCGATCAGCCAAAGTGCAATGTCGCGGCTGTCGAGGTTCGACAGGAGATTGTCCGAAGCTCCGTCGACAAGAAAAAGTTTCTTTTGGTTCATTTTCCCGCTCCCATGCCGTCATGGCGTTGCCTCGATGCCTTCCAAACGGGATGCACCGTTTGATTGTAGGAGGAAGCGCGGTGTTATCAACAAAAACGGCCGGATCTTCCGATCCGGCCGTCACGCAAAACTCTTCCAGCTAAGCCTACGCCTCGCGACGCAAGCCCTCGCCCGATTCGAAAATTCTTAGCTCGCCTTCTTCTCCGGCGCCGGGGTCGGGCCGACCTTCTTCTGGATGGCGCGCTTCAGCTCGAGGGCGCGGGGCGACAGCACGGCGGCCTTGGCCTTGAGCAGGAAGGGATCGAGGCCGCCATTGTGGTCGACGCTCTTGATCGCGTTGGTGGAGACGCGCAGGCGCACGTTGCGGCCCAGCGCTTCGCTGATGAAGGTCACGTTGACCAGGTTCGGCAGGAAGCGGCGCTTGGTCTTGATGTTGGAGTGGCTGACCGTGTGGCCGACCTGGGGGCCCTTGGCCGTCAATTCGCAGCGGCGAGACATGGCAAAATCCTCAATCTTTCCCAACGATGTGCGGCCGCCATTCGGGGCGCCACGGGCAAATTCTCTGTCCTTGCAGGGAGCGGGCGGACGTATAGGGGGGAAGCGGCGGGACGTCAAGGTTTTGGGGCGGGTTTCGTGCTCCAAGGTAGCTGTCATCGCCCGGCTCGCCGCCTTCGCTGAAGCTTCGGCGGGCCGAGCACCCGTGTGGGCCTCGGCGTAGCCTTGGCGGAGCCGGGACCGGGCGATCCAGTACTCCGCGCCGGTGCGGCTGACCAGAGGGGCCGCGGCGTACTGGATGCCCCGGTCAAGCCGGGGCATGACGGCGGTGGAGGTGGCGGGGTGAGGTGCGCTTTCAGTCCCACCCCCGATCACCAAAACGGCAATGATTATCGCGCCTTACCATCACATAAAGGGCGTATTCGCGCCCGAAAAGTCCGGTGGAGTTCCGGACGCCGACAGGCCCGGACGCATTGCTTGGCGCGGTATTTGGCTTAAGTAACAACCGTTCGCGCCCCGATTGGATTGTTTCGTGCTCACAACGCCTCATCTTGCGCCGAGCCTGCGCCCAAAAGAGCTGCGCTCAGCGGAGCGGCGCGCGAGGAATCCGCGCGTAAGCCATCCTCGCTCTGCCGGCCGCTGGGTCATGGCGGCCCTTGGCGGGCTGGTGTTGGCGTGGGCGGCGGAGCCCGCGGCGGCGCAGGGCAAGCTCGAGGCGCAATATGAGGCGACGCTGGCGGGCATTCCCGTCGGCAAGGGCGCCTGGAACATCGACATCCAGGACGATGTGTTCGCGGCCGCGGCCTCCGGCGGCACCTCGGGGCTGCTGAAATCCTTCGCGGGCGGGTCCGGCACCGGCGCCTCGCAGGGCCGCGTGGTCAACGGCGCGCTGGTCGCGACCGGCTATCAGGCCTCCACCACCACCTCGAAGAAGACCGAAGAGATCCGCATCACGCTCGACAAGGGCAATGTGAAGGATTTTGCCATCCTGCCGGAGCCGCCGGTCGATCCCGACCGCATCGTCGTCACCGACGCGCATCGCCGCGGCGTCTGGGACCCGATGACGGCCTCGCTGGTGCGCGTATCCGGCACCGGCGACGTGCTGTCGGCGGACGCCTGCCACGGCAGCGCCGCCGTGTTCGACGGCCGCATGCGCTACGAGCTCAAGCTCGATTTCAAGCGCATGGAGAACGTGAAGGCGGAGAAGGGCTATCACGGCCAGGTCGTGGTCTGCTCGCTCTATTTCGTGCCCATCGCCGGCTACATCCCCGACCGTCCGGTGATCAAATATCTCGCCGCCCAGCGCAACATCGAGGTCGCGTTCGCACCGATCGCCGGCACGCGCATCCTGGTCCCGTTCTGGCTGAAAGTGCCGACCCCGCTCGGGCCGGCCATGCTGGAAGCAACCAGCTTCATCACCAGCGCCCAGCCGCCCAAGGTCGCGAAGACGCAGTAGGGCTGGGTGCCGTAGCCCCGCTGCCGTAGCCCGGATGGAGCGCAGCGTAATCCGGGGTTCTTTGCTTCGGCCCCCGCATTGCGCTCCGCTCCATGCGGGCTACGGACCTCCCTTTTGGTGAAAATAAACATCAATGATTTCAACAACATGCCTACTGTGCATGGGGTTGTTTTCGCGCATTTTGTTTGGAGGGGGTCGAGAACCGGGAATCCATTTGACTCCTCCCCGATTCTGATTCGACTCCGCGCCGTCCCCAGCTTTAACGAATCCGCCATCGAAACGTCGCTTGTGCGGCGGAGCAAAACTCCATCTAGTGCGAACCCACAAGCCTCCCGCGACATCTTGCGTGAACGGAACAGGACTCAAGGGGGAGTCAGCGATTCGGCCGCGATTCGTTCTCAACTCGTTCCGAAGCTTAAAGCCAACGGGAAAAGCGTCGCAAAGTGAGACAGTTGCGCTGGGTTCAGGGAGAGGCGCCGCATTCTCCGCCGTCATGCCCCGGCTTGACCGGGGCATCCAGTACGCCGCGCCCTCTCGGTTTGATCTGCGCCGCCTCTGGAATACTGGATCGCCCGGTCGAGCCGGGCGAGGACAGCAGTGTGTGAGGCGAGCCCTTCGCGCCACCGCCCCAAAACAGCACTGACATTCGCCCCAATCGCCATTACCTAATCCCCCAGATGCCTTTTTCCTCCTCCCCCTTCGCTTCCGAGCGGCTTCCCGGCGCCGGCGTCACTGCGGTGCTTGGTCCCACCAACACCGGCAAGACCCATCTCGCCATCGAGCGGATGCTCGCGCATCCCTCCGGCATGATCGGGCTGCCGCTGCGCCTGCTCGCGCGCGAGGTCTACAACAAGATCGCAGCAAGGGTCGGCCCCGACGCCGTCGCGCTCGTGACCGGCGAGGAGAAGATCAAGCCGAAAGCGCCGCGCTATTGGGTCTCGACCGTCGAGGCGATGCCGCGGGATCTCGACGTCTCGTTCCTTGCCGTCGACGAGGTGCAGATCGCATCCGATCTGGAACGCGGCCACGTCTTCACCGATCGCATCCTCAATCGCCGCGGCCGCGACGAGACGCTGCTGCTCGGCGCTGCGACCATGCGCCCGATCATCGAGCGGCTGCTGCCGGGCGTCTCCATGATCACGCGGCCGCGCCTGTCGCAGCTGGAATTCGCGGGTGATCGCAAGATCACGCGGCAGCCGCGCCGCACCGCCATCGTCGCCTTCTCGGCCGACGAGGTCTACGCCATCGCCGAGCTGATCCGCCGCCAGCATGGCGGCGCCGCCGTGGTGCTGGGTTCGCTGTCGCCGCGCACCCGCAACGCGCAGGTCGCGATGTTCCAGAACGGCGAGGTCGATTACCTCGTCGCCACCGACGCCGTCGGCATGGGCCTCAATCTCGACGTCGACCACGTCGCCTTTGCCTCCGACCGCAAGTACGACGGCTACCAGTTCCGCCGCCTGACGCCGTCCGAATTCGCTCAGATCGCCGGCCGCGCCGGCCGCGCCACCCGCAACGGCACCTTCGGCACCACCGGCCGCTGCGGCCCGTTCGAGCCCGAGCTCGTCAATGCGCTGCAGAACCACACCTTCGATCCCGTGAAGGTTTTGCAATGGCGCAATTCGAAGCTGGATTTTGCTTCCCTCGGCGCGCTCCAGGTCTCGCTGAACCTGGCCCCCGGCCACGAGGCGCTGACGCGCGCGCCGATTGCCGAGGACATGCGCGTGCTCGACCACGCCGCCCGCGACGCCGAGGTGCGCGATGTCGCGCATGGCAAGGACGCCGTGGAACGGCTGTGGGAGGCCTGCCAGGTCCCGGATTATCGAAAGCTGTCGCCGGCCGCCCATGCCGAGCTGGTGACGACGCTGTACGGCTTCCTGATGCGGAAGGGATGCATCCCCGACGCCTGGTTCAGGACCCAGATCGACCAGGCCGACCGCGTTGACGGCGATATCGACACGCTGTCGGCCCGGATCGCGCAGATTCGCACCTGGACCTTCGTCGCCAATCGCCCCGACTGGCTGAAAGACCCCGAACGCTGGCAGGGGATCGCCCGCGAGGTCGAAAATAAATTATCGGATGCGCTCCATGAACGCTTGACTGAGCGTTTCGTTGATCGCCGGACCAGTGTATTGATGCGCCGCCTGCGGGAGAACACGAGCTTGAATACGGAAATCGGCAAGACCGGCGAAGTCATCGTCGAAGGCCATGTCATCGGCCGCCTCGATGGCTTCACCTTTGCACCGGATGCGGCGGAAGCCGGCTCCGATGCGAAAGCGTTGCAGGCTGCAGCGCAGGCCGTGCTCGCCGGCGAGATCAACGCGCGCGCCGAAAAACTGGGCAACGCACCGGACGAGCAGTTCGTGCTGACCTCGGAAGGCATCATCCGCTGGACCGGCGACGCCGTGGCGCGGCTGTCTGCCGCAGAGGAAGCGCTGCATCCGCGCATCCGCATCATCTCCGACGAACGCCTCACGGGCGCCCCCCGCGACAAGGTGCAGGCGCGGCTTGAGCTCTGGCTCAAGACGCATATCGAAAAGCTGCTCGGGCCGCTGTTCGAGCTCAGCAAGGCCGAGGACGTCACCGGCATCGCCCGCGGCATCGCCTATCAGCTCGTCGAGGCGCTCGGCGTGCTGGAGCGCCCGAAGATCGCCAACGAGCTGAAGGATCTCGACCAGCCCTCGCGCGCGACCTTGCGCAAATACGGCGTCCGCTTCGGCGCCTATCACCTCTATTTCCCCGGCCTGCTCAAGCCGGCCGGGCGTGCGCTGGCCGCGCTGCTCTGGGCGCTGAAGCAGGACAATGTCGATCCCTCCGCGCTGTCGGGCGCGCAGCATCTGGCGAGCTCGGGCCGCACCTCGTTCCCGGTCGACAAGCAGCTGCCGCGCGATGCCTATCGCGTGCTCGGCTACAAGCAGGCCGGCGAGCGCGCCGTGCGCGTCGATATCCTCGAGCGCCTGGCCGATCTGATCCGTCCGGCGCTGGCCTGGCGCGAGAACGCGTCTGGCGAAAAGCCCGCCGGGGCATTCGACGGCCGCAGCTTTGTGGTGACGCAGGCGATGACCTCGCTCACCGGCTCCGCCGGCGAAGACTTTGCCTCCGTGCTGCGTGCGCTCGGCTATCGCATGGACAAGCGCCCGCCGCTGCCGGCGAAGCCCGCCGCGGCTGTTGTCGAGACGCCTATTGCTGAGGCGCCTGTTGCTGAAGCCTCCAGCGAAGAGACGCCCGCAACCGAAACGCCGGTCGAGGACGCCGCAACCCCTGCGGATGCCGCGATCGAAGCCGCTGCCGAGCCTGTGACCGTCGAAGACGCGCCCGGGATGGAGCAGCACGACGAGCCCGCGCATGACGAGCCGGCGCTCGAAGCTTCCGTCACGCCGGAAGACGCTCCCGGCATCGCGCCACCTGCGGAAGAGCCTGTTGCCCCCGCTGAAGCTGTCGAAACCGCACCTGCCGAAACCGCGCCTGCAGAGACCGCTGCAACTGAAGCCGCTGCGTCGGCCGATGCGGCAGCGCCGGTGGAAGCCGCGGCCGCGCCCGCCGAGCCCGAGCTCATCGAGGTCTGGCGTCCCGCGGGCCGTCACGATGATCGCAAGCCGCGCCACGAGCGCCATCGCAACCAGCGTCATCACCAGCCGCGTCCACAGGCGGGCGCTGAAGCCGGCGCTGCGCCTGCCGAAGGCGAAGCCCAGCCTGCCGCCGACGGCGAGAAGCGCGGTGAGCGCCATCGCCATGGCGGCGGTCATCGTCGAGATGGTGGCAGGGACTTCCGCAAGCCGCGAGAAGGTAGCGCCGAAGCTGCGCCGCGTCCCGAGGGCCGCGACGACAAGAACCGCCGCTTCGAGGGCAAAAATGGCGGCAACAAGGACCGCGACAACAAGGACCGCAACAAGGGCAAGTTCGGCGGCGATCGCGACAAGGGCCGCGATAACCGTGGCCGCGACCGCGACAAGGGCCGCGACCGCCAGGGCGGACCGTCGCTGCGTCCCTACGCATCGAGCGCCACCCCGCGCGAGCGCGATCGTCCGGTCGATCCGAACTCGCCGTTCGCGAAGCTCGCTGCGCTGAAGGAGCAGCTGTCCGGGCGTAAGGAGTGAGCCCACGACCGAGCGGCAGCGCATCGACAAATGGCTGTGGCACGCGCGGGTGGTGAAGGCGCGCACCTCCGCGGCCGCGCTTGTCGAGTCCGGCCATGTTCGCGTCAACGGTGCACGCGAGAAATCGCCGGGGCATGCGATCAAGATCGGCGACGTGCTCACCATCGCGCTCGATCGCACCGTGCGCGTCTTGAAAGTCATCGCCTTCAACGAGCGCCGCGGCGACGCCGCCTCGGCCTGTGTGCTCTACGAAGAGCTCGGTGAAGGCCCGCCAAGTTCTCAGCGCAATTAATTGCGCTTTGAATTCATTTCTTGGTCGATCAAGCGCATAAAGCCGTCATGATCGGCCGTTCCTGAGCTTGCGGCGCCGGGCCATCCGCGCTACGCAAGCCGCGACTTTTAAAAGAGCTTTTCGGAGCGTTGGATGACTTACGTCGTCACTGAAGCGTGCATCAAGTGCAAGTACACCGACTGCGTCGAGGTCTGCCCGGTCGACTGTTTCTATGAGGGCGAGAACATGCTCGTCATCCATCCTGACGAGTGCATCGACTGCGGCGTGTGCGAGCCGGAATGCCCCGCCGATGCCATCAAGCCGGACACGGAACCGGGCCTGGAAAAGTGGCTCACGGTCAACGCCGACTACGCCAAGAGCTGGCCGAACATCACCCAGAAGAAAGAATCACCCGACGACGCCAAGGATTTCGACGGCATGGAGGGCAAGTTCGACAAGTATTTCTCGCCGAACCCCGGCTCCGGCGACTAATTCGGGTCAAACTTAACCCTATTAGCGGCCTTACCGCCGAAAACTAGGCCTTAACACCCCTAAATCATTGATTTTTGCGGGAAATGTGCTATATTGGGCACATTGAGCCGAACCCTGGTTAGCCCCGTCGGCCCCGTTGGGTTCCCGTGAAACCAAATGTCGAACAGGGGCGTGGCAGTTTCCGCGCGCAGGCTGTGTCACAGAAAACGCGTAAAAAGAGTACTTCAGCGAAGGCTTCCCATAAGGACGCCAAGAAAGTCGCCGCGGCCAGCCGTAGCGCATCCAAGGGTCGGACCGCGACGAAGGCGCCGGCTGCAAAGTCCTCGAAGAACAAAAGAAGCGCAATGCCTAACAAGACTGCCAAGCCGGCCGCGAAAGCGACCGTTGCCAAGCCTGTTGCCGCCAAGCCCGCCGCCAAGCCCGCTGTTGCCAAGGCTCCCGCTGCCAAGCCCGCCGCAAAGGCTCCTGTTGCTGCTGCTCCTGCCAAGGCCCCTGTTGCTGCCGCCAAGCCGGCCGTGAAGCCCGCGGCTGTTGCGCCGAAGGTCGAGGAAAAGAAGGTTGTGACCCAGCGTCAGGGCTTCAAGGCCAACGAATTCGTCGTCTATCCCGCTCACGGCGTCGGCCAGATTCTGGCCATCGAGGAGCAGGAGATCGCCGGCGCGAAGCTCGAGCTGTTCGTCATCAACTTCATCAAGGACAAGATGACGCTGCGCGTGCCGACCGCCAAGGTCGCCAATGTCGGCATGCGCAAGCTCTCCGACCCCGCGCTGGTGAAGCGTGCGCTCGAGACCCTCAAGGGCCGTGCCCGCGTCAAGCGCACCATGTGGTCGCGCCGCGCCCAGGAATACGAAGCGAAGATCAATTCGGGCGACATCGTCGCTATCGCGGAAGTCGTGCGCGACCTCTATCGCTCCGAGTCGCAGCCCGAGCAGTCCTACAGCGAACGCCAGCTCTATGAAGCAGCGCTCGACCGTCTCTCCCGCGAGATCGCGGTGGTGCAGCACTCGACCGAGACCGAAGCGGTCAAGGAGATCGAGGCCCAGCTCGCCAAGAGCCCGCGCCGCACTGGCGCCAAGTCCGAAGCCGCCGAAGGCGAGGCCGATGCGGACGCCGAGGGCGATAGCGACGAGACCGAGGGCGGCGCCACGGTCGCCGACGAGGCCGCGTAAGCGTCTCGCGCGTCGAACGCAACAGATCAAAGCCCGGTCTTACGGCCGGGCTTTTTGTTTTGGAGACGCTGACCGCCCCGGTTCGGGGACGTCAGCGGGCGGAATTGCTTTGAGCCTATGCGGTCCTGAGCAGGATCAAACCCGCGATGCGCTTCCCGAAGCGCCGCGCCCGGTCTCGCGGTCGTCTCCGCGCGCGTCAGTCGCAACCGTCGACCACCAGGCGCCCAACGCATCGATCAACGGCACCAAGGTGTGGCCGGCGGCGGTCAGATCGTACTCGACCCTCAACGGGTATCCGTCGAATTCCGTGCGAGTCACGATACCGGCGTCCTCCAGCTTGCGAAGCTCGAGGGCGAGCATCCTGTGCGAGATGGTCGGATTGTCCCGACGCAAGTCGCTGAACCGTTTGGTGCCCTGTTTCAAATAGTAGATCAGAAGCGTAGGCCACCGGCCGCTCAGGATCTGCATCACTTCCTCGATGGGACATCTCGAAACGAGATCTTTCATCGGCGGGCTCCAGGTTACAAAAATGTTCGCAATTTACTTGATGGAGCGAGCGACTAGGGTTCGGGACCGCTGCGCAGCGTGATCATCAGAAATCACGGAGAATAGATCGATGGATCCAATCCTACTTTACGGCTTCCCGATGGGAAGCTCCATGGGACTCGTTGCAGCTCTTGAATGGTTTGGCAGGCCATATCGCCTGTGTCGCGTCGACATGCTGGGCGAGATGCTGAGCCCGTCATACGCCAAGATCAATCCGCGACACGAGACGCCTGCACTTATAACGGACCAGGGCGATGTGCTGACGGAAACCATGGCGATCGCGGCTTGGCTCGAAGCCAGGGATACCGAACGGCGCATCAGCTTTGATCCGTTGTCGCCGCAAGCCGATCGCATGCACCAGCTGATGGCGTTCGTGAATACCGGCTTTACCGGCGCCTTCGCGCCGCTTTGGGTCGCAATGGAAGGCGTGGCGATGGACGACGCCATGCGTTCGGCCTTGCGGGAGTTCGGAAGGAGAAAGGTGATCGAACGTCACGACAAGCTCGAAGGCATGATCGAGCCGGCAAGGTTCCTGCTCGCCGACCGGCCGACCCTCGCGGACGCCTTGCTGGCAGGTGTGGCGCGCTGGCTCGACTTCCACGCTGTCGCGGACAGGAGCCGCTGGCCAAAGCTGGCCGCGCTGCGCCAACAACTCGAGGCCGATCCCGGGGTCATCTACGCCACCGCCGTGGAGAGCGGCAGCAATGATCCGGGAACAGGATCCTGCGCAGGCCACACCGCCCTGGCCGACGTCATCGCGCGATATGGCAAGCAAGCCTAACCAGTGGAGAGGAGGAGCGGCTTCGATCCGCTCCTCCTCACTTCACCGGCCGCTTCTCGAGCTTCCGCGCCAGCGTCCGCCGATGCATCCCGAGCCGCCTTGCGGCTTCCGAGATGTTGAAATCGGTTTCGATCAGGGTCTGGTGGATGCGTTCCCACTCCAGCGTCTTAATCGATGTCGGCCGGGCGTCGAGCGCGACCTCGGCATTGCCTGCGGCCTTGTTGAAGGCGGCCTCGATGTCGTCGGTGTTCGACGGCTTTGCCAGATAGTGGCATGCGCCGAGCTTGATGGCCTCGACGGCGGTGGAGATGCTGGCAAAGCCCGTCAGCACCACGATCAGCATCTCCGGATCGTGCGTGTGCAAGAGCTCCACGCAGGCCAGTCCCGAGGCGCCGCCGAGCTTGAGGTCGACGACGGCATAGCCAAACGATCGCTCCTCCAGGACTTTCCGCACATCCTCGATCGAGGCGGCGAGCACGACCTCGTAGTCGCGGCGCTCGAACGAACGCTTCAGGGTGCGGGCGAAGCCGGCATCGTCCTCGACGACGACGAGCGAACGATCAGGCGTCAAAGCTGCCTCCGATCGCGAGCGTTGCGAGCGGCAGCGTGAGGCGGACCGTAGCGCCGCGCTTCCTGTGGTTCTCGGCGGTCACGCTGCCCCCTAACTTGCGCACCACGTTCACCACCAGGAACAGGCCGAGCCCGCCGCCGGCGCGGCCCTTGCTCGATTGATAGGGCTTTCCGAGCTGTGCCAGCATCTCCGGCGCAAAGCCGGGGCCGCGATCGCTGATCGACAGCACGAGATGATCGCCCTCGCGCCCGGCAACGAGCTCGACCCAGTCGCGCGAGACCTCGTAGGCGTTGTCGAGCACGTTGAAGATCACCTGCTTCAGCGCGACGTCCGAGACGATTGCGACGTCTTCGCCGAAAGTGTTGACGAAATACAACGTGCGCGCCGAGCGCGCGTCGCGCCACTCTTCCACGAGCGCGGTGACGAAAGCCGCCACCGTCGTCGGCGACGATCCCTCGCCGCGGGCTTCGCCCGCCGACACCAGAATGCCTGTCACGATCGACTTGCAGCGTTGCAGCGAGGTCTCCATCTCCTCGAGGTCCTCGGCCAGCTCCTGATCGGCGGCGAGGTCGGGCATGCGGCGCCAGTCGCCGAGGATGACCGAGAGCGAGGCGAGCGGCGTGCCGAGCTCGTGAGCCGCGCCGGAGGCGAGCAGGCCCATGCGCACGATATGATCCTGCTCGGCGGCATGCTGGCGCAGCGCCGCCAGATGCGCGTCGCGCTCGCGCAAATTCCTGTTGATGCGGGTGACGAACACCACCAGCAGCACGGCGTTGAGCACGAAGCCCAGCAGCATGCCGGCAACCGTGAGGGTGTAGGTCTCGCTCAGCGGGTTCGGCGGCAGATCGAGCGGTCGGTAGGCGACGGTCAGCCAGACGAAGCTCGCGCAGGTCAAGGCGACCAGCGACCAGGTCGAGCGGCCATCGAGCAGCACCGCGCCCAGCGTCACCTGGAGCAGGAACAGCGAGGTGAAGGGATTGGTGGCGCCGCCGCTGAGGTAAAGCTGCGCGGTCAGCGCGGCGACGTCCAGCATCAGGGCGACCAGCAACTCATTGTTGGTGATCGCGGCGCGATGGCGCACCCAGACCAGGCTGGAGATGTTGAGAAATATCAGGGCGCCGATTACCGCGCCCATGCGGGTGAGGGGCAGGGGAATGCCGAGCCACACATGCACGCCGCCGATGGTCACGATCTGGCCGACCACTGCGGTCCAGCGCAGCTGGATCAGCAGCGCCATGTTCTTGCGGTTGGTCTCGTCGTCGGTTGGCGCTGTGCCGATCAGCTCGCTGCGCGCGTCCGCCTGCGATTGCAGCGTGACGGCGCTGTGCGTTCTTCCGTTGTCAGGTGGGCTCGCCGATCGTTCCAGCATCTGATCCCGTCCTGCGGGCGACAGCATCGAGGCCGCCGGCCGCTTCGTGGGCGAAGCCGCTCCAGGGCTCCTTGCGGCGGAACAGCCCGCCGCCGAATGTGACGAAAAGTCTGCCGGCCAGCATGAACGCCAGAGCAAACCACGTCAGCGCGTAGATCAGGTGGTTATTGGGAAAGCTGATCACGGTCAATCCGCCGATTGGGCCGCTGCCGGATTGTGATCGAGCGTCGGCATCGATGAAAAAGGGCGCGACGTGGTCGAGGCCGCGTGCCGTCGCAATCGCTGCGACATCCCGCGAGTACCAGCGATTGTGCTCCGGCACGTTGTTTCTGAGGAATCCGCCTTTTGGCTCCGTCACGCGCAACAGGCCGGTGATCTCGACCTGGCCTTGCGGGTTGCCGTCCCAGCGCGTCGACGCATCGCGCCGGTCGGACGGCACGAAGCCGCGGTTGACCAGGACCAGCGTGCCGTCGTCGCGCCTGAGCGGTGTCAGCACCCAATAGCCCGGGCCTTCTTCGGTGACGGCCTGAGCCAGGGTCTCGCGGTCATGCAGGAACCGGCCGGAGACGCTGACGTGTCTGTATTCGTCGTTTGCGGCGGAGACGGTCGGCCATGCCGCCGGGGAGGGGATCGGCTGGGCCGGGGCATGAACGCGCTGCTCGACGCGATCGATCAGCGCCAGCTTCCAGGCGCGGCGCTCGATCTGCCAGACGCCGAGCGCGATCAGAAGTGCAATGGCCGTGAGCGAGAGGATCGTGAGCCACAAGGGCGGGCGCGCTGCGTTGCTGCGCGTCCCGTTTGCCTCGCTCGTCACGGTCCGGGTCTCGTTCATTTCATCCCGGTCATCTGGTGGATCGGCATCATGTTGCTGTTGAGGTGGTTCATCACCCACAGCGAACCCGACAGGGCGATCACCACCATGACGATGGTGAAGATCAGCGCCATCATGCTCCAGCCGTTCTCTGACGTCGTGTTCATGTGCAGGAAGTAGATCATGTGCACGACGATCTGCACGACCGCGAAGGCCATGATCACCAGCGCGGTGATCTGCTTGCTCGGAAGCGCGCCGCTCATCACCAGCCAGAACGGGATCGCGGTGAGCACGACCGAGAGCACGAAGCCGAGCATATAGGTCGAGAACGAGCCGTGGGCATTGGCGTGGCTGTCGCCGTGATGATGATCGTCCGCGTGGGCGGCGTGAGTATCGGTGTTCATCGCAGAACTCCCAGGAGATAGACGAAGGTGAAGACGCCGATCCAGACCACGTCCAGGAAGTGCCAGAACATCGACAGGCACATCAGGCGGCGGCGATTGGCGTCGATCAGGCCGAACTTCCAGACCTGCACCATCAGGGTCACCAGCCAGATCAGGCCACAGCTGACGTGCAGGCCATGGGTGCCGACCAGGGTGAAGAAGGCGGACAGGAAAGCACTACGCTGCGGCGTCGCGCCCTCATGGATCATGTGGGCGAACTCGGACAGCTCGATGCCGATGAATGCGGCTCCGAACAGGCCGGTGATCGCCAGCCAGATCTGGGTCTGCGCGATCTTGTTCTGCTGCATCGTCAGCATGGCAAAACCATACGTGATCGACGACAGCAGTAGCATCGAGGTGTTGACCGCGACCAGCGGCAGCTCGAACAGATCCTTCGGCGCCGGGCCGGCGGCGTATTTGCCGCCGAGCACGCCGAAAGTGGCGAACAGGATCGCGAAGATGAGACAGTCGCTCATCAGATAGATCCAGAAGCCGAGCGAGGTGCTGTAGCCTTCCGGATGCGGGTGTTCGTCGGCGAGGTAGAAGACCGGCTCGCCGGTTTGCGTGGGATTGACAGCGACAGTCATTTACTTGGCTCCGGCGAGCAGCTTGGTGCGCGCGTCTTCGGCCCGGATGACGTCCTCGGCCGGAATATCGAAATCGCGGTGATAGTTGAAGGTGTGACCGATGCCGACGGCGAGCATCGCGATGAAGCTCGCGGCCGCCAGCCACCAGATGTACCAGATCAGGCCGAATCCCATCGCGGTGGCGAAGCCGGCGAGGATGATGCCGGTGCCGGTGCTGCTCGGCATGTGGATCGGCTTGAACCCGGTGAGCGGGCGCTGATAACCGCGCTTCTTCATGTCCCACCACGCGTCGTTGTCGTGAGCGACGGGGGTGAAGGCGAAGTTGTAGGCCGGCGGCGGCGAGGAGGTCGCCCATTCCAGCGTGCGCGCGTCCCAGGGATCGCCGGTGACGTCCTTGAGCTGCTCGCGCCTGAGGAAGCTGACGGCGAACTGCATCAGCATCGAGAGGATGCCAAGGAAGACCAGGAAGGCGCCAATGCCGGCGACGATGAACCAGATCTGCAGGCTCGGGTCGTCGAACACACGGAGCCGGCGGGTCACGCCCATCAGTCCGAGCACATAGAGCGGCATGAAAGCGAGGTAGAAGCCCGTGACCCAGAACCAGAACGACAGCTTGCCCCAGAACGGGTCGAGCTTGAAGCCGAACGCCTTCGGGAACCAGTAGCCGATACCGGCGAACGCGCCGAACACGACGCCGCCGATGATTACGTTGTGGAAGTGCGCGATCAGGAACAGGCTGTTGTGCAGGACGAAGTCGGCCGGCGGCACCGCGAGCAGCACGCCGGTCATGCCGCCGAGCACGAAGGTCAGCATGAACGCGATCGTCCACATCATCGGCAGCTCGAAGCGGATGCGGCCGCGATACATCGTGAATAGCCAGTTGAACATCTTCGCGCCCGTCGGGATCGAGATGATCATCGTGGTGATGCCGAAGAAGGAGTTGACGCTGGCGCCCGACCCCATCGTGAAGAAGTGGTGCAGCCAGACCAGGTACGACAGGATGGTGATGACCACCGTGGCGTAGACCATCGAGGTGTAGCCGAACAGCCGCTTGCCCGAGAAGGTCGAGGTCACTTCCGAGAAGATGCCGAAGGCGGGGAGAACCAGGATGTAGACCTCGGGATGACCCCAGATCCAGATCAGGTTCACGTACATCATCGGGCTGCCGCCGAAATCGTTCGTGAAGAAGTTGGTGCCGACGTAGCGATCGAGCGAGAGCAGCGCGAGCACGACGGTCAGAACCGGGAAGGAAGCGACGATCAGCACGTTGGTGCAGAGCGCGGTCCAGGTGAACACCGGCATCCGCATCATGGTCATGCCGGGGCACCGCAGCTTGACGATGGTGCAGATCAGGTTGATGCCGGACAGTGTCGTTCCGACGCCCGCGACCTGTAGCCCCCATATGTAATAGTCGACGCCGACATCCGGACTGTAGCCGATGTTCGACAGCGGCGGATAAGCGAGCCAGCCGGTGCGGGCGAATTCGCCGATGAACAGCGAGGCCATCACCAGCACCGCGCCGCCGACCGTCATCCAGAAGCTGAAATTGTTCAGGAACGGGAACGACACGTCGCGCGCGCCGATCTGGAGCGGCACGACGAAGTTCATCAGGCCGGTGACCAGCGGCATCGCCACGAAGAAGATCATGATCACGCCGTGGGCGGTGAAGACCTGGTCGTAGTGATGGGCGTTGAGATAGCCCTCCGAGCCGCCGAAGGCGAGCGCCTGCTGCAACCGCATCATCAGCGCGTCGGCGAAGCCGCGCAGCAGCATCACGATGCCGAGGATCATGTACATGATGCCGATGCGCTTGTGGTCGACGCTGGTGAACCACTCGCTCCAGAGATAACCCCAGACGCGGAAATAGGTCAGGCCGGCGAGCATGATGAGGCCGCCGGTCGCCACCACGGCAAACGTGCCGACGACGATCGGCTCGTGCAGCGGCAGCGATTCGAAGGTGAGCCGGCCGAAGATGAGCTTGAGAAGATCAGGAGACATGCGGGATCTCTTTACGAATCTGACTTCGGACGTTGTCCGAGGAAGAAGGACGAGGACTTCAGCGGCGTGAAACTCGGCCGCTTCAGGCCGGCGCCGAGCAGCGGCGCGGTGTCGACAGGTGCCGTGATGGAAGCGGTGGTCCTGCCCTGCGGCGCATCGGGCGTGCAGGTGCCGGCGACGAAAGTCGGCTCCGGCCCAAGCGCGGTGCCGCGGCGGGCGTACTTGTCGTAGGCCAGCGGCAGGGTGTTGTTCAGGCCCTCATGGCCGAGGCCGCCCTTGGCGTCGATCGCCATCATCTCGCTCTGGCACATCTTGCCGGTCTCGACGCACATGTTGAGGATCAGGCGGTAGAGATCGGAATCCACGGTACCGTAGCGCCGCACCGGCTCGTTCTGGCTGGGCTTTTCGAGCTGGAGATATTCGGCGCGGCCGAGCGAGCCGCCGCCGGACTTGGCGCTGGCGATCCAGGCGTCAAAGCCCTTGTCGTCGAGACCCTGGAAGTTGAAGTGCATGCCGGAGAAGCCGGCCCCGCTGTAGTTCGCCGAAAAGCCCCGATAGCTGCCGACGTGGTTCACGACGGCGTGGAGCTTGGTCTCCATGCCCGGCATTGCGTAGATCTGGCCGGCCAGCGCGGGGATGTAGAACGAGTTCATCACCGAGGACGCGGTGATGCGGAAGTTGATCGGACGATCGACGGGAGCTGCCAGATCGTTGACGGTGGCGATGCCGTAATCCGGATAGATAAAGAGCCACTTCCAGTCGAGCGCGACGACGTCGACCTCGAGCGGGGCCTTGGACTGGTCGACTGCGCGGTCGGCATGGATGCGGCCGAGCGTGCGATAGGGGTCGAGCAGGTGCGTGCCCATCCAGGTCAGCGCGCCAAGGCAAACAATGATCAGAAGCGGCGCCGACCAGATCACCAGCTCGAGGCTGGTCGAGTGGTCCCATTCCGGCTCGTAGCGGGCGTCGGTGTTGGACTGCCGGTAGCGCCAGGCGAACAGCACCGTCAGGGCCATCACGGGGACGACAATCAGGAGCATCAGGACGGTGGAGATGATGACAAGGTCGCGCTGCTGCGCCGCGATATCGCCGGCCGGCGCCAGCACGACGTAGTTGCAGCCACTTAGCATAACCGCCAAGGGTAGCATCGCCAGGATCTTGAAACGGGACACGGGCCGAGCCTTATGAGAATGAGTTTCTTTTGCGGGGCCAAGGGGTAGCTGCGGCGCAGCAATCCCAACATTGGACAATTTGTCCAATGTTGCAGTGCGGGATGTTGCGCCAGACAGGATTCGATTGCCTGGCGCCTCGCCGGGCAGTCGGCTTTGGTTTCAGAACGTTAAGGGCGCGCGAATGGCGATGGCACAGACCCCCGCAATGGCAGACCACTCGGGCGAGCACGGCCACGACCAGGCCAGTCCCGGCGAGATCGCCATCGGCGTCATCATCGGCCGCACCTCGGAATTCTTCGACTTCTTCGTTTTCGCGATCGCCTCGGTGATCGTGTTCCCGCGCCTGGTCTTCCCGTTCACGAGCGAACTGACCGGCACCCTCTATTCCTTCATGATCTTCGCGCTGGCCTTCATGGCGCGGCCGATCGGCACCGTCATTTTCATGACGGTCGACCGCGAGTACGGCAAGACGGCCAAGCTGATCTCGGCGCTGTTCCTGCTCGGCACCGCCACCGTCGCGATCGCGTTCCTACCCGGCTATCACGAGATCGGCGCTGCCGCGATCTGGCTGCTGGCGCTGGCGCGCATCGCACAGGGTCTGGCCTGGGGCGGCGCCTGGGACGGCATGGCCTCGCTGCTGGCGCTGAACGCGCCGCCTTCAAAGCGCGGCTGGTACGCGATGGTGCCGCAGCTTGGTGCGCCGCTTGGTCTGATCGTGGCGAGCGGGCTGTTCGCCTATTTCGCCGGGAATCTGTCGGCCGACGATTTCTTCGATTGGGGCTGGCGCTATCCGTTCTTCGTCGCCTTCGCCATCAACGTCGTGGCGCTGTTCGCGCGCCTGCGCATGGTGACGACGGAAGAATATGCCTCGCTGTTCGAGACCCGCGAATTGCAACCCTCGCGCATCTCCGAGACCGTGGCGCGCGAAGGCCAGAACATCATGCTCGGTGCGTTTGCGCCGCTGGCGAGCTTCGCGCTGTTCCACATGGTCACGGTGTTTCCGCTGTCCTGGGTGTTCCTGTTCACCCGCGAAAGCCCGGTGCGCTTCCTGATCATCGAGATCGTCGCCGCCGTGTTCGGCGTCGGCGCGATCGTGCTCTCCGGCGTCATCGCCGATCGCGTCGGCCGCAAGTCGCTGCTGATGGGATCGGCGATCGCGATCGCGATCTACAGCGGCTTTGCCCCGCAGCTGCTCGATGCCGGCGCGTTCGGCGAGACCATCTACATGGTGATCGGCTTCATCCTGCTCGGCCTCTCGTTCGGCCAGTCCTCGGGTGCGATCGCCTCGAACTTCAAGCAGGCGTATCGCTACACGGCCTCGGCGCTGACCTCCGACATGGCCTGGCTGTTCGGCGCAGGCTTTGCACCGCTGGTCGCTCTGTTGCTGGCGACCAATCTCGGCGTCATCGCCTCGGGTGCGTACCTGCTGTCAGGCGCGTTCTGGACCTTGCTCGCGCTCTGGCTCAGCGGCCAGCGCGAGGCCGGCGATATGGACGCGGGCGGTTAGGGCGTGAGCTGCAGCTACAAGCGAATGTCGTCCCGGCCTAGTGCGCAATTGCGCACGGGGGCCGGGACCCATACCGCGTGATCTATCGAACGCGGGTGTTCTTAATCCCGAACGACCAGCGCCCGCCAAATTGCTCCCTGGGGTTATGGGTCCCGGCCGACGCCGGGACGACAGCGGAGTTTGCGGAACCACCGCGCGTCAATCCGCCACGACCTTCACACGATCGCGCACCTTCACCTGCGCGTTGCGATCGAGCCCGTTGAGCACGCGAAAACGCTCGGCCGGGTGGTCGACGCCGGCCATGCGGTGGGAGAGCGATTCCACGGTGTCGCCAGGCTGTACGGTGATGACCTTGATGCGCAGCGGGCGCGCGGCCTGGATCTCGTCGAGCGTCAGGCGGCGGAATGAACCGACGGTCTCGCGCGCATTGCGCTCGCTCTCGGTCGACTTCTGCCGTGCCGCGAAGATGAAGCGGTAGACGTCGCTGCCGAAGCGCAGCGCATAGACCTTGAACTGCCACTGGTCGCCCTTGGCGGTGGCGGACGCAGCCGGAAAACCGTTGATGGTGATGTCCTCGGTGGAGGCCTTCTCGACGCCCTCCATCCAGCCGGAATTCAGGTAATCGCCCAGCGACTGTTCGGCCGGCACCCGCACGACGTCGAAGCGCATCGCCTGCGAGCCGCCGTCGCGCACGCCGATCACGGCCTGCGCGGTGTTGTCGAGCGTAAAATTGTCCGGCGCCTGGAAGGTGAAACCGAGCTTCGGATGCAGGAAGCGCCGGCCACGGACAAAACCTTCGCTGGGGTCTTCGCCGTAGACGAGATTGTCGATCGCGGCGAGATAGGTCTCGCGGTCGCGTTCGCCGCCCTCTGGCGCTGCGTATTGCCGCGCGATGGTCTGCGCGTTCTGCACGCGCTCGGGCGTTGCCGGATGCGACGAGGTGAAATCCTGCGCCCGCGGATCGAGCGAGGTCTTGCCGACCTTCAGCTCGGCATTGCGCTCCATCGCCGAGAGAAAGCGTGCAGCACCATAAGGATCGAAATGGGCCTTGGCGGAGATGCCGACGCCGACGCCGTCGGCCTCGAACTCCTGATTGCGCGAAAAGCTCGCCATGGTCAGCTTGGTCTTGGCGAGCGCCAGCGCGGTGAGATCGGGATCGTTGCTCATGTCGGTGACGACGCGGGTGACGATCGCGGCCTGGCGGGCCTGGTCCTCGCGCATCGCGGCGTGCTTGGACAGCACATGCGCCATCTCGTGGCTGAGCACGGAGGACAATTCCGACGTATCGCTCGCCAGCGCAAGAAGACCGCGCGTGACATAGAGCTGGCCGTTCGGCAGCGCGAAGGCGTTCACCGCGCCGGAATTGAGGATCGTGACCCTGTAACCCTGATCGGGGCGGTCGGACGCTGCGACCAGGCGGTCGACGGTCTTGGTGACGAGCGATTCGAGCCTGGGGTCGTCATATGTGCCGCCGTAGCTCGCCAGGATGCGCTCGTGCTCCTTTTCGGTGGCGGGGGTCTGCGCGACGGCCGGCTTCGGCTTGGGCATTGCGACGGTCGGGGGCGCCGCCGCGGTCTGGAACCGGCCCATATCGCCGCAACCGGCGAGGGCTGAACCCAGCACGAGGCATAGCGCAGCCGGCGCTGCCCGCAGGCGGCGGCGTTCACCTCGTCCGTGCCGTCCTAGCACCCCATTCACGTCGCTTAACCCGTGCCTGGCCCTTTTTAGGGCCTTACCCCTGTCGGCTCGTTTGCGCCCAGCAACTCGATTTGTCCCACGAGGCGTACATCGATACGCGGCCCCGTATTCCCCTCAGCCCAGCCCCTGACACGAATACGCTTATTTTCCAGAGACTTAAGGGCGATCCCGGCGCTTTCGAACGCGGGTATCATGCGCTTTGAAATAGTCACGGCGAAGCCGCGTGTCCAGTTTCGTCCGAAGTTGAGGTAGGTCATTGCCCCAGCTTGCCGGACCGACAGGACTTTGCCCTCGACCACCACAAAACGCCCGATCCCCGCCAAAATATCGTCCGGACTTTCCGCGTTTTTTATGGCCGACAGGTCAGCCCAGCTGCCCTTTTTTTGGCGCCTTGCCTCGGCCTCCGCCGCCATCAGGGCGGCCGCGCAGTCCTTATCGGCGATCTCGGCGGAGACGATGGCGTCGCCCTCGGCGAGGAGCGTCGCCTGCACGGAGATGTCGCTCTCGCCGACAAAGACCAGCGCGCCCTGGCGGCCATAGCGGTCGGGCGTGTCGTCGGCGCTGCGCAAAATAACGTCGCGACCGACGAGCAGCGTCGTCAGCGCCTGCTTCGTGGTTGCGGTCGGCTCGATGCCGGTCAAGCGGATTTCCCGGCCGTCATCGAGACGCAGACTGCGCGCATCGATCGCGGTGACGCGGCCTTCGCCCTGGGACTCGAACTGGCACGGCGTGGCGGACGCACCGCGAGCCGCGACCAGAAGACATGCGACGATGAGATGAAGCAGTCGCGTCACGTTGCCCGGAAAGGTTGCGTTGCGCTCCAACCATAACTCAAGCGCGGTGGGGCGCGAAGACTGTTTGTTCATACTCCGTCATTGCGAGCGCAGGGAAGCAATCCAGAGTCCCTCCGAGGAAAGATCCTGGATTGCTTCGCTGCGCTCGCAATGACGGCGGAGGCACTCTTCCGCATCTCGTCATTCCGCTTTGCGGAAAGCGCGTGTTGATCGTTCATCTGCATCGTCCCGTGCGCTTGCTGCGCTGTCGCGCATGCGGCATGATTGCGGTAACAGCAATAACCAAGCCGCCATCAGAGTACGGCGCGATAAGGGAGGTCTTTTCGATGAAGCATGTTTTGTCGGGCATTTTTGCCGCTGCGTTGGCGCTGAGCGCGAGCGCCGTGCAGGCCCAGGACAAGCCGCCACTGAAGATCGGCGGCATCCTCGACATGTCGAGCCTTTATGCCGACATCACCGGCCCCGGCAGCGAGACCGCGGCCAAGATGGCCGTGGAGGACTTTGGCGGTGAGGTGCTCGGCCGCAAGATCCAGGTGCTGGCTGCCGACCATCAGAACAAGGCCGATCTCTCCGCCAATATCGCCCGCGACATGCTCGACAATCAGGGCGTCGAAATGATCTATGACGTCGCGGCCTCCGCGACCGCGCTCGCCGCCGGCGAGATCGCGAAAGCGCGCAACAAGATCATCATGTTCAACGGCCCGGGCTCGATCCGCCTCACCAACGAGGCCTGCGGTCCCTATACCATTCACTACGTGTTCGACACCTACGGTCAGGCCAATGTGACCGGCCTTGCGGCCGTGAAGTCGGGCCTCGACACTTGGTACTTCCTCACCGCCGACTACGCCTTCGGCCAGGATCTGGAAAAGGACACCAGCGCCGTCGTGACCAAGACCGGCGGCAAGGTGCTCGGCAGCGTGCGCCATCCGCTCAACACGTCGGATTTCTCGTCGTTCCTGCTCCAGGCCCAAGCCTCGAAAGCCAAGGTGATCGGGCTTGCGAATGCCGGCGGCGACACCGTCAACGCCATCAAGCAGGCGGCCGAGTTCGGCATCACCAAGGGCGGCCAGAAGGTCTCGCCGCTGCTCGCCTTCGTGACCGATATCGACTCCATCGGACTCGAGACCGCGCAGGGCCTGTTGCTGGCGGAAGCCTTCTACTGGGATCTCAACGATGACACCCGCGCGTTCTCGAAGCGCTTCCAGGAGCGTATGAAGCGGCCGCCGACCTCGGCGCAAGCTGGTGTCTATTCGTCCGTGACTCACTATCTGAAAGCGGTGAAGGCAGCCGGCACGACCGACGCTGCGACGGTGATGAAAGTGATGAAGGAGACGCCGATCAACGACTTCTTCGCCAAGAACGGCAAGATCCGCGAGGACGGCCGCATGCTGCACGACATGTACCTGTTCGAGGTCAAGAAGCCGTCGGAATCCAAGGGCCGCTGGGACGACTACAAGCTGCTCGCCACCGTGCCCGGCAGCGAGGCGTTCCAGTCGCTGGAGCAGTCGCGCTGCCCGTTGGTGAAGAAATAAACACCGTCATTGCGAGGAACGAAGCGACGAAGCAATCCAGACTGTCTCCGCGGAAACATCTCTGGATTGCTTCGCTTCGCTCGCAATGACGAGCGTCGATAGACCGAAGCAAACAACAACAAGGGAGACGTCCCATGAGCAACGACATGGTCCTCCAGAAGCTCGAAGGCGGGCTGCTCACCATCACCATGAACCGGCCCGAGCGCAAGAACGCGCTCAACCCGGACATGGTGGCCGGGCTGGTCGTGGCGGCACGGCGCGCGGCGGATGATCCGGAGGTGCGCGCGGTCTTGTTCAAGGGCGCGGGCGGCTCCTTCTGCGTCGGCGGCGACGTCAAGTCGATGGCGGAGGGCCGGGCGCCGCTGCCGTTCGAAGTGAAAATGGCGAACCTGCGCCGCGGCATGGAAGTGTCGCGTATCCTGCACCAGATGCCAAAGCCCGTGGTGGCACAGCTCGATGGAGCTGCCGCCGGCGCGGGTCTGTCGATGGCGCTGTCGTGTGACCTCCGCGTCGCTTCCGAATCCTGCAAGATCACCACCGCCTTCGCAAAAGTCGGCTTCTCCGGCGATTACGGCGGCACCTATTTCCTCACCCAGCTGCTCGGCAGTGCGCGGGCGCGCGAGCTCTATCTGACCTCGCCGGTGCTGACCGCGAAGGAAGCACATGCGATCGGCATGGTGACCAAGGTTGTTCCCGACGCCGAGATCGATACGGCCGCGCACGAGCTCGCACTGTCGCTGGCGCAGGGCCCGTCGATCGCGCTTGGCTTCATCAAGCGCAACATCAACAATGCCGAGCATCTCGCGCTGGAGGATTGCTTCGACGGCGAGGCGATCCATCACACCCGCTGCAGCGATACCGAGGATCACAAGGAGGCCGCAAAGGCGTTCGTCGAGAAGCGCAAGCCGACCTTCAAGGGCGCATGACGATGGCGCCCTATATGCGGTTGCGGCAGATCTGCCTGGTCGCGCCGCAGCTCGCGCCCGTGATCGCGGATATCGCTGACATCATGGGCCTCGCTGTCTGCTACCGCGACGGCAACGTCGCGAAATACGGCCTGGAGAACGCGCTGCTGCCGGTCGACACGATCCTGCTGGAGGTGGTCGCGCCGTTCAAGGAGGGCACCACGGCCGGCCGCTTCATCGAGAAGAGCGGCGGCCGCGGCGGCTACATGGCGATCTTCTGCTGCAACGATCCCGACGAGCGCGGCCGTAACGCCAACGCTCTGGGCGTGCGCACCGCCAACGTGATCGACCACGCGCCCTATCACGGCGTGCAGCTCCATCCCCGCGACTGTCGCGCCGCCTTCATCGAGTTCAACCACACCGAAGGCAGCGACGACATTTTGGGGCCTTATCCGCCAGCGGGGCCAGACTGGCATAAATTCATCCGCAAGGACGTGACGCAGGCGTTGACGAGCGTGGAAATACAGAGCCCGGACCCGCAAGGGCTGGCCGAGCATTGGGGCAAGCTCATCGGCGTGGCGCCGAGTGGCGATGTCGAACTGAAGCTGACCAACGCGACCTTCCGGTTCGTGAAGGGCGCCAGCGAAATCATGAGCGCGCTGGAGTTTCAGGTGACAGATGTGGCCCAGGTGCTGCATGCCGCCAAGGCCAAGGGGCTCGCGGTGGCGGGCAATGAGTTTCTGCTGAGCGGCGTGACATTTCGGCTCGCTGCTTGACCACTTGCGCTAGTTCTCGTGTGTCGTCATGGCCAGGCCTGTCCCGCCTGCGCGGCCGAAGCGGCTTCGGCCGCGCAGGCGAGACAGGCCCGGC
>NZ_JADPJQ010000128.1:116516-118743 GCF_023073515.1 Bradyrhizobium sp. 17
AGACCGACAATTGGAATCTGCACATGCCGCATCCGCTCGACAGCTTCTTTGCACCCGCCAGCATCGCGCTGATCGGTGCTTCGCGCGATCACGAGAAGATTCCGGGGCGCCTGCTGTCGATGTTGCGCAAGAACGAGTATCCCGGAAAAATCTATCCGGTGAACCCGAACTACGCCGAGATCGACGGCCTCATTTGCTACAAATCGATCACCGACATCGGCGCGCCGGTCGATCTCGCAATCATCCTCATCCCCGCCCGCGCGGTGCTCGCCGCGCTCGAACAATGCGCCGCCGCCGGCGTGAAGAACGCTGTTATCATCTCCTCCGGCTTCGCCGAGGAGGGCGGGGAGAGCGCGGCGATGCAGGACGCGATCGCGGGGCTGGCGAGGCGCACCGGCATGCGGATTTCCGGTCCGAATGCCGAAGGCTTTTTCAGCCAGAAGCAGCGCGTGGCGGCGACGTTCAGTCCCGCCGTGGACGTCAAGCCGAGCGTGGTGCCGCTGGTCGCCACGACGAAGCGGATCGGCATCGTGGCGCAGAGCGGCGGCATCGGCTTTGCGTATTATCACCGCGCCAGTGCGCTCGGCATTGCCGTGAGCTATGTCGTCAGTGCCGGCAACGAATCCGATCTCGGGGCCGGCGAGTTTCTGGATTACATGGTGCAGAACGCTTCAACGGACGTGATCCTGCTGTTCATCGAAGGCATTCGCGACGTCGACAAGTTTCTCGCGGCAGCGCGGCGCGCCGCCGAACTGAAAAAGCCTGTCATCGTCACGAAGGTCGGCCGCTCCGGCGCCGGGATGCGCGCGGCCGCCTCGCACACCGCGAGCATGGCCGGATGGTCGGCGGCCTACGACGCGGTGTTCGCCAAATATGGCTTCATCGTCTCCAACGATCTCGACGAGGCGCTGACGATCGCAGCTGTGCTTGCGAGCAATCCGTTGCCGAAAGGCGATCGCGTCGCCGTGGTCACCGTCTCCGGCGGCGCCGGCATCTGGGGCGCCGATGCCGTGGCGCTGCAAGGCTTGCAGGTGCCGGAGCTCTCCGAAAAAGTCCAGGCGGAGATCAGCGCGCTGATGCCGTCCTACGGCACCGCGCGCAACCCGATCGACGTCACGGCGCAGGGCGTGACCTCGGGCGGCTTGCAAAAGAGCGTCGATGTGCTCACCGCGTCGGACGAGATCGACGCAATCCTGATCGTGCTGTCGCTGTCGAGCGACGTCCGGAAGCCCTTCAAGGAAGCCGAGCTGACGCCGGTGCTGGCCGCGCAGCACAAGCCGGTGGTGTTCTATTCCTACACGGTACCGTCCGATTTCGCGCGGCGCGAGCTTGCCAAATCCGGCGTCGTGGTGCTCTCCGGCCTCACTTATGTCGGCGTCGCGATGCGGCAGCTCGTCGATTATGCCACCTTCGAGCTGCAGAGGCCCGCGGACGGGGCGCAAGTCCCCGCGCGGGACATCTCAGCACAGCTGAAATCGCCTGCGCTCTCGGAAGCCGACAGCAAGACATTGCTCCGCGCCGCCGGCATCGCGCTGCCGGATGAAGTGCTGGTGAAGGACAAGGGCGAGCTCGATGATGCCGTCGCCCGCGTCGGCTTTCCGGTGGTGCTGAAGATCCAGTCGCCGGACATCGCGCACAAGAGCGAGGTCGGCGGCGTGCGCGTCAATATCACCACAAAGGGCGAAGCGTTTCTGGCGTTCGAGGCGCTGCTCAACAATGTGCGCCAGCACAGGCCTGAGGCGGCCATTCAGGGCGTGCTGGTCTGCCCGATGGCGAAGCAGGGTGTCGAGATCATCGTCGGCACCATGACAGACGCGACGTTCGGGCCGATGGTGATGGTGGGCCTTGGCGGCATCACGACCGAATTGTTCCGCGACGTCGTCTACCGCCCGGCGCCGGTCAGCGCAGAAGAAGCCGGCACGATGCTGGCGCGCTTGAAAGCCGCGCCGCTGCTGACGGGATTTCGCGGGGCGGCGATGGCGGATGTTGCGGCGGTGTCGCAGTTGATCGCGGACATTTCCGTGCTTGCCGCGCAACATGCAGAGGAGATCGCGGAGATCGAGCTCAACCCGGTGCTGGTGCACGCGGAAGGGCAGGGCGTGACGATCGTGGACGCGCTGGTGGTGGGGCGGAGATCATCCCTCTCCCCTTGTGGGAGAGGGTGGCTCGCCGCGAAGCGGCGAGACGGGTGAGGGGTCTCTCTCCACAAGCGCAAGAGAATGGCTTT
>NZ_JADPJQ010000128.1:118844-123142 GCF_023073515.1 Bradyrhizobium sp. 17
ATCCGGCGCTTCGCGCCACCTTCTCCCATAAGGGGAGAAGGAAGAAAGGACCTACCGCCCCCTGAAATTCGCGACCCGCCGCTCTTCCGTGGCCTTCACGCCTTCCTTGAAGTCTTCCGTGGCGCGCAGTCGGGTCTGCTCCTCGAGCTCGTGATTGGTCGCGGCCATCACGCGATCGGCGAGGCCAGCGCGCATCGTGGCGCGGGTGGAGACGAGGCCGAGCGGGGAGCATTCGGCGATTTCACCGGCGAGCTTCAGTGCGGCCGCCTTGACCTGGTCCTGCGGCACCAGCTCGTTGGCGAGGCCCCATTTGAAGGCCTCCTCACCGGTGACGCGGCGGCTGGTGTAGAACATCAGCTCGGCGTTGTTCTTTCCGATCAGCTCGGGCAGCGTCACAGTCAGGCCGAAGCCGGGATGAAAGCCGAGCTTTGTAAAGTTCGCGGAGAAGCGCGCTTCGGGGCAGGTGACCCGGAAGTCCGCCGAGACCGCGAGGCCCAGTCCGCCGCCGATGGCGGCGCCCTGCACGGCCGCGACGATCGGCTTCTTGGCGCGGAAGATGCGCACGGCCTGGATGTAGAGATGATTGATCGCCCCGAGGCTATCGGCCGGATCGCCCTTGGCCGTCTTATCGGCTTCGCGCGCCTCTTGCGCCTGTCGTGCCGGGTCCTGGAAATTGGCGCCGGCGCAAAACGCCTTGCCCTGGGCCGATAGCACCGAGGCGCGAATCTCGATGTCGCGATCGAACTCGTCGAGTGCGTCCGCGATCTGGTTGATCAGCGAAATGTCGAAGAAGTTGAGCGGCGGGCGGCGGATCTCGATGGTGCCGACGTGACCAACTTTTTCGACGCCGATATCTTTATAGGTGCTCATGATGTCCTCGAATGATTAGCGCAAACCAAGCCCGCGGGCGATGATGCCGCGCAGCACCTCGGTGGTGCCGCCCTGGATGGTGAGTTTCGGCGCGGTTTTGATGGCGAAGTCGAGCTGCCGCTCCAGCGTCTCGCGGTTGGTCGCGGTCTCCTCGACGAAGGCGGCGAGATCGCGCACGCGGTGCGGCAGCTGCTGTTCCCACACCGTGCCGATGTCCTTGACGATGGAGGCTTCGACGACCGGCTCCTTGCCGGCTTGCAGCATGCCCGCGACCGAGACCGACATGCGCCGCATGGTGTGGAGCTGCGCCACCAGCCGGCCGATGCCTTCGGCGCTGCGGGTATCCGGATTGGGACCAACGGCGCGAACCAGCTCGGTCAGCACGTAATAGGTCTCCAGGAAGCGCTCGGGGCCCGAACGCTCATAAGCGAGCTCGCTGGTCGCCTGCTTCCAGGCGCCGTCCACTTCGCCGAGCACATGATCGTCAGGCACGAAGAAATCGGTGAACACGACCTCGTTGAACTCGTACTGGCCGGTGATCTGGCCGATCGGGTTCACCTGGATGCCCGGCTGCTTCATCTTGACCAGGAACTGGGTCAGGCCGTGACGTCGGTTTTCCTTGGTCGGCTGCGACGTCCGGAAGATCGCGATCATGTAGTCGGCGATATGCGCCGACGAGGTCCAGATCTTGGTGCCATTGATGAGATAGCCGCCGTCGGTCTTGGTCGCGCGGGTCTTCGCGGCAAACAGGTCCGAGCCGGAGTTCGGTTCGCTCATGCCGATCGCGAAGCAGATCTCGCCGCGGCAGATGCGCGGCAGGATGTCCATTTTGATGTGCTCAGGCGCGTATTTGATCAGCACCGGTCCGCTCTGGCGGTCGGCGACGAAGAAGCGCCGCGTCGGCGCGTTGGCGACGCGCATCTCCTCCGTCACCACGTAACGTTCGAGGAACGAGCGCTCCTGGCCGCCATATTTTTTCGGCCATGTCATGCCGAGCCAACCCTTGGCGCCGACCCGGCGGGAGAATTCCGGCGCGTCGGTGTCTTCGCGGTTGGGCTTGTGCGGATCGAAGGTACCGGCGGCGATTTCCTCCGCGAGGAAGGCGCGTACTT
Organism: Bradyrhizobium sp. 17; assembly: GCF_023073515.1. Classification (NCBI taxonomy): domain Bacteria; kingdom Pseudomonadati; phylum Pseudomonadota; class Alphaproteobacteria; order Hyphomicrobiales; family Nitrobacteraceae; genus Bradyrhizobium; species Bradyrhizobium sp. 17. Next base: position 120,827 of record NZ_JADPJQ010000128.1, read on the forward strand.
CCTTGCGCAATTGCTCGCATTTCTCGGGCAGGCGGATCGGATCGAAACGGAGGGCAGCGGTCATTGTTGTCTCGTCCCTGATCAGCGCGAAGCCACGAGCGGCCACAATTCGTCGGCGCCGCGGTTGGCAATGAGCTTGCCGAGCTCGACGGCCCAGTGGCTTTCCGAACCGAAATCGTCGCGCCAGGCAAGCGCCCGCAGCGAATAGCGGTGCAGGATGTGCTCCAGGGTGAAGCCGATCGCGCCATGGACCTGGTGCGCAATGGCGCCGCCCTTTTCCGCAGCTTCCGCGCAGCGGATCTTTGCGGAGGCGGCTTCGAGATAGACCGCGTCATCGAACGACTTTGCGTTGGCGATGGCGTCGGCCGCGGAAGTCGCAGCCGCAAGCGCAGCAGCCGACTCGCCGGCGAGGCGGGCGAGATTGTGCTGCACCGCCTGGAATTTGGAGATCTTCTTCTCGAAGGCGACGCGCTCGTTGGAATAGCGCACGGAGATGTCGAGCATCGATTCCAGCGCGCCCGCGATCTGAAGGCTGCGCGCGACGCCGCCCATCAGCATCATTGTGGTCTGGTCAAAGCCGCTCGGCGCGGGCTTGATGGTGAGGGGCTGGACCTTGTCGAGCGTGACGGTGTCGCTGTGGTCATAGCCGACATTGAGTCCGGTCTCGATCCGGCCCTTGCTCGCATCCACCAGCGCGACCGCGACTCCGTCCTTGCCGTGGGCCAGCACCGCGAAGTGCTTTGCCGCCTTTGCGAAGGGCACGCCGCGGGCGCGGCCGGAGAGCGCACCATCGGCATCGCGGGTGATGCGATCCTTGGGCGACGCCGGCAGCACCGTCATCTCCCCCTCCGGGGAAGCGATCTTCGCCTGCGCCAGCAGCCAGCCGGCCAGCATGGTCTCGGCCAGGGGAACCGCGACTGCGAAACGGCCGGCCGCGTTCAGCAGCGCAAAGCCGTCGGCCAGACTCGCGCCGGAGCCGCCGAGATCGTCGGGCACCCAGGCCAGCGGCAGGCCGGCCTCGCTCAGCGCCTGCCACAGCGGCGCCTGCCACGAATCCTTCTTGTCGTTGTTGACGGTCTGCGGATCGGCGAGATCGGCGAAGATTTTCTCCGCGGTCTCGACGACGATATTGTCACTCTCCGCCACAGCGTTCCCCGTGTTTTGCCATTGGCGCATCCGGCCCCAGTGGGGCGGGCGCGCAGGTTCTTCTTGCGCCCGATGATCCAAAAAAGCCATGGCCCTGACAAGCGCTGATCGCAGGTCAACCTGCGGCGCGGGCATGGGCGATGAGCTAATTCCGCTTAGCGGAGTTTGCTCGATTTGCAGGGCGCGGCAAACTCGCTAAACAGAACGTCGATACTCAATCAAGGGGAAGGAAATCCGGATGGCAAAGGACAGTTTGTGCGCAATCGTGACGGGGTCCGCCTCCGGCCTGGGCGCTGCGACCGCGGAAATTCTCGCACGGAGCGGGGCGCGGCTCGTCATCAACTATTCCTCGAGCCAGAAGGAAGCGGAGGCGACCGCGGAGCATTGCCGCAAGGCGGGCTCACCGGAAGTTCTGGTCGCGCAGGGCGACGTCTCGAAGGATGACGATTGCCGCAAGATCGTCGCGGCAGCTGGCGGCTGGGGCCGGCTCGACGTGCTCGTCAACAATGCCGGCACCACCAAGCATGTCGTCCATGCCGATCTCGACGGATTGTCGGCGGAAGATTTCCAGCGCCTGTACGGCGTCAACACCATCGGCCCGTTCCAGATGGTGCGCGCGGCGCGCAGCCTGCTCGAGGCCGGCGCCAAAGCTTCTGGGCGGCCGTCCGCCGTGGTCAACATCTCCTCGGTCGCCGGCATCAGCGGCGTCGGATCGTCGATCGCATACGCCGCGAGCAAGGGCGCGCTCAACACCATGACGCTGTCGCTGTCGCGCGCGCTGGCGCCGCTGATCCGCGTCAACACGGTATGCCCGGGCTATATCGATACACCCTGGTTCACCAAGGGCCGCGGCGAGGCGGGCGCCAAGCAGGTGCGCGACAGCGTCGCGGCGAAGGTGCCGCTGAAGGTCGCGTCATCGGCGGAAGACATCGCGCAGCTCGTCTGTTTCCTGGCGATGCCGGCCTCCAGCAACATGACCGGCGAAGTCGTGCGCATGGATGCGGGGATGCATTTGGTGACGTGATCGCGCGGCACATTCTCTCCACGTCGTCGCCGGGCTTGACCCGGCCTCCGCTCTCTCCACGTCGTCGCCGGGCTTGACCCGGCCTCCGCTCTCTCCACGTCATGGCCGGGCTTGACCCGGCCATCCACGTGTCGCCGCGCGGATCA